>JAWXCH010000530.1:0-15236 GCA_034440595.1 Planctomycetota bacterium
CGGCTAGCCGACTACCTTGCCCGCCGAACCGGATCCCCCTTCGTCCGCCGCACCACCCGAGCTATCATGGCCAACGCCGCATAAGCTGACGTGGACCCCGGAGCCACTGAAGAAATTCAATGAGAAGCCGTGACGTAAGCCAGGGGAAGGTGAAGAGACCAGGGAAGGGCAATCCAATCAATGATCGCTCGGTATTTGCTACCGCTGGCGATTAGCGAACTGTGCGGCCGGTGATTGCTTCATCGACCGAACTATCTGCCGGTTGATTAATCTGTTCCATGATCCAGCGGTCCATGTCTGATAGCATCAGCGTGGTGAGGCCATCTTCTCCAGGATACTGTCGTAGCGTGACGACCATGCCGGCACTGTGAAACAAACGTAACTGTTCGCAGACCATCTCTTGCGGATAGAGCGTGCTATCTTGAGTGGTTGCTAGAAACAGCGGCAGTCGCCGAACGGAGGCCAGCCTGGAGAGCGGTGCGCGATCGGTAGGAAACGGGCCGCCAAAGGATAGGGCACCGGCAAATCGTTCGGGATTTCGCATCGCCAGTCGCAGTGCCATCGTGCCGCCGCATTCCAGCCCGGCGATAAAGATGCGTTCTGCGGCAATATTGAATTTTGTGTAGCGGCACTGACTGCTTCAAAAATTCGCTGTTCGGCAGCGGCGATATGGTCGTCCGACTGCTGCCAGTTGCAACGAGGCAGGTGTGACTCATGGCCGGCTTCGGTGGTTCCGCGCGCTGCAACTGCGGCATAATTCCGCATACTGACCAGTGGCAGCACCTTTTTAAGTTGATTCTCATTGTCATCTGGACCGTGCAGCCAGACGATCAAAGGATATGCATATTTCGGCTCATAGTGCAGCGGAGACAAGAACGAAAAGCAGGGAGGTGCAATCGCCGCATGACAATAGTCCGCCTCCTTTTTTGCAACAGTAAACTGTGACTGAGTCAGTGGATTTTGGGAACGATGTGATTTTGCCACCGGTTGGATGCGATTCATTTTCATCTGTTACCAAGGGGCCAAGTCATTAACTCTGTAATCGAATCTCTTCGTATCTGCTCGAAGAGAACGGTTCAGAATGCCACGCACATTCTAGAACCTGATGTCTGGGACTTTACCGAAACCATTAAACTGCTGTCAACGCCACTGTACTGAACTTGCCAGCGCCGTGCATGGGACAAGTTCGCAGGTCAATGGTATTTTGTCTCACATTCAGTAGGTTCTTCACCTACCGAACCTGTGGCATTTCAAACCATTGCACTGCACCCTGGGTGATCAAGCTAGCATCAACTTCTTATTGCGGCGAACTGAGTTGTACAAACGTACAAACGGGTGACTCAAGTCGTTAAGACTACCTAAGTTCGACTTGTGCTGAGGTTCACAAAACGCTGCTCGACAATCGCCGTTGCAATTAGCATTCGTTCGGCACTGCACTTCCTTGTGCCAGATAGGCACGGCACATCCTTGTGCCCAAGAATCGTGAAATTAACCGGAGACCAAAGAAGCCATGGCCCTTACCAGTTCCTTCACCGCGTCGACACTTTTCTGGAACTCGACCTTTTCTTGCTCGGTGAGCTTCAGCTCCACGATTTTCTCAACACCCTTAGATCCAAGGATGACCGGAACTCCGACAAAGTAACCGCCGACACCGTATTCCTTCTGGCAGTAAGCAGCGCAAGGAATCAGCCGCTTTTTATCGCGTACGATCGCTTCGACCATTTGTGCGGTAGCCGCCGCCGGTGCATAGTATGCGCTGCCGGTCTTCAACAGACCGACGATTTCGGCACCACCTTTTCGAGTTCGATCGACGATTTCGTCCAGACGCTTTTGATCCAGCAATTGCAAAACTGGAATGCCACCCACCGAAGTGCAGCTAGGCAGCGGCACCATCGTATCGCCGTGGCCACCCATCAAGAGCGCCGAGATATCTTCAACGCTGACCCCTAGTTCCATTGCCAAAAATGTGCGGTAACGCGCGGTATCGAGAACACCGGCCTGACCGATCACGCGCTGATGCGGAAATCCACTGACTTGCAACACGCGCTGCACCATCGCATCCAGCGGATTACTGACGACAATGATAATCGCCTCGGGACTGGTGGCTTTGATTTGTTCAGCCACGCTGCCGACGATCTTGGCATTGGTCGCCAGTAGATCGTCGCGGCTCATGCCCGGCTTGCGAGCGATGCCAGCCGTAATGACCACCACATCGCTGTTGCGCGTGTCGTCATAGCTGGTTGTGCCAAGGATGTTTGAATCAAACCCCATAATCGGCGAAGACTGCCGTAGATCGAGTGCCTTGCCCGCTGGCATTCCTTCCGTCGCTGGAATGTCCAAAAGAACAATGTCCCCTAATTCACCAGCCGCACACCAGTGAGCGGTGGTTGCGCCGACATTGCCGGCGCCAATGATGCTGATCTTAGCACGACGCATGGAAGGTAACCCGTGTTAGTTCTGAAGTTGCTGACAGTATGCCGCAGTGAATCGCAGACCAATTGATCATGCGATCCAACTTCAGAGGCTAATCGACCAAGGCCGATCTGAAAAGGGGGCCAAGGATGAAAAGCGTGCACATCACAGAGGAAATCGGCGTTAGAAGGACGCAGATTTTACGAATCAAAGCCAGCGCGGCATAAGGTTAGTCTGCGGCTTTTTCACGCCCGGCGTAGTGAAACCACTACAGTCAAATTTCTCAAAAGAATGGCACGCTATTTTTAGTATAGAGTTGGCGAACTCTGTTGTGCCATCCGTGCCGCGGACTGCAATGCCTGCTGCATCGCTTGCACAATCTCTGGGCCAGGACGCTTGCCGGTGACTCGGCTCAGAACGTGCCCACCGGGTGTCACAAATTGAATCGTCGGAAAGCTCTGCACATGGAACTTTCGGCAAATTTCCGGTTGTGAATCCGCGTCAATCATTACACAGACAAACCGCTGCGACAGTAGCGTGACCTCGGCATCGGTGAATGCCTCTTGGGCCAATTGATGGCAGAAGTGGCACCACTCGGCCGTGAAGAACAACAACATCGGCCGGTTGGTCTCAACAGCAAGTCGCGCACCTTCATCGAAGGTTTTTTCAAACCGGAGATTGCCTCGCGCATTCGCAGCATGTGCGGGGGGACCAGTCTGCTGGTTGCGCTTGCTTGTCGCGCCAGGGATTGGCTCATCCGAGATTTCGCAACCGTTTTGCAGTCCGAAGACGCACATCAGCACAATCATGCCCACAACTTTACGCATCTTACGCACTTTGCTCTGTCTGTTACGTGACACCTTTTCGTTGCCAAGGCGCAACGAGGTAAACTCTCGCCATCGGCCCGAGGCGACTTGAATAGTTTCGACGCGGGGACGCCTTGATCTGAAAAGATTCACATTGAAGAACGTGCTAGCACCCATGTGCGGGGGGCATGCTGCTAAAGCGGGCTAGACAGCACCGCCCCGTTTCGCTACTTTTCCGCCTCATTTCACTGTCCATTCCTGGATCTGGTCTCGCGCGGAGAAACGAATGTCCTCGGTCGCAGTTCCAAACGCCGGTATTCATCCGGCCTTGGGTCGCTTGCAAGATTTGATCTTGCCGGTGGGAATTATTGCCAGCGTGCTGGTAATACTGGTTCCCATGCCGACGCCGCTGATGGACATTTTGATGTCGAGCAACATCGCCGTGGCAGTGATCATTCTGCTGACCACGATCTACGTCAGAACTCCGCTGGAGTTCAGCGTGTTTCCATCATTGCTATTGGCTACGACGCTAGCACGGCTGGTGTTGAATGTCGCAACCACGCGATTGATTCTGACCCGTGCGCCGACCGACGGCGACATGGCGGCGGGTCATGTGGTGAAGGAGTTTGGGGAATTCGTGGCCGGCAATGACATCGTGGTCGGCATTATTATCTTCGTGATCATTATCGTGATCCAGTTTATTGTGATTACCAAAGGTGCCACGCGTATCAGCGAAGTCGCTGCTCGGTTTGCATTGGATGGTATGCCCGGCCGGCAGATGGCGATCGACGCCGATCTGAATGCCGGTACCATCGACGAAGCCGAAGCACAGCAACGCCGGCAGGATATCACGCGACAGGCGGACTTTTTTGGTGCGATGGATGGTGCCAGCAAATTCGTGCGCGGCGACGCGATCGCCGCCATTCTGATCACGATTATTAACGTCATCGGCGGATTGGTCATCGGCGTTTTTCAAGCCAACATGACGATCACTGAGGCTCTGCACGTCTTTACCACGCTGACGATCGGCGATGGATTGGCCAGCCAGATTCCTGCCTTCTTGATCTCGCTTGCCGCCGGTTTGCTGGTCACGCGTAGCAGTTACTCTGTGAATCTGCCGAAAGAATTTGTCGGACAGCTTTTGGCCAGACCTCAGGCATTGGCAGTGACTGGCGGATTTCTAGGGGTGCTGGTCTTTACCAATCTTCCCGCCATTCCGCTTCTGACCATTAGTAGTTGCTGCTTTGGTATGGCCTATGTCATGTCGCGCAATAAGAAACGCGAAGCGGCGGTGGCGATTTCCAAGGCCAAGGTCGATGCCGCCAAGCCAGCCGAAGAACGAATCGAAGACTATCTAACCACCGATCCGATGGAGATCGAGCTGGGCGTCGGGCTGATCCGCCTGGCCGATCCTAAACGAGGCGGGGACTTGCTCGAACGGGTGCAACGTGTCCGCCAGAATGTGGCCTCGGAAATTGGCATCATCATGCCAAAAGTTCGCATTCGCGATAATGTGCGCCTAGAGCAGAATCAATACAGAATCAAGATCGCTGACATGCCAGTGGCTGACGCAACGGTCGAGCCGGGCCGGCTGCTGGCGATGAATTCCGGCACCACCACCGGAACCATCCGAGGGACCGAAACGCGCGAACCGGCTTTCAACACTCCAGCCACCTGGATCGATTCCGGCCAGCGCAGCCAGGCCGAAATGTACGGGTACACCGTCATCGAACCGGCCAGCGTTCTGGCAACACACCTGACCGAAACGGTTCGCAAGCACGCGGATGAAATCCTGACACGCGATGCTACAAAGCATCTGATCGACGAGTTGAAGCAAACACAGCCGGCAACTGTGGACGAGCTAATACCAAGCCAAATGAAACTGGCCGAGGTGCAGCGCATTCTGCAAATGCTGCTACGCGAGCATGTGCCGATTCGGTTGCTAGGTTCGATCTTAGAGACGTTAGGGGACTATGCCTCTCGAACCAAGGATCCAGTCCTGCTCACGGAGTACGTCCGTCACCGCCTGGCACGATCAATCTGCACACGCTACCGCGATAAGGAAAATCGACTGCATGTCGTCACGCTGGATCCGGCGCTAGAAGATAGGATTCGGGCCGGCATCGAGCATAGCGACCGCGGGTTGTTTATTCGCATGTCTCCCCAGGCGGTCGAAGCCACCTGCAAACTCATCGGCGCGGAGATGGAAAAGCTGACTCGCAAAAACCACCCGGCGATTTTGCTGGTCAGTCCACAGATTCGGGCCGGTGTGAAGCAGATGACGATGACCAATCTGCCGCGACTGGTAGTACTGAGCTACAACGAAATTACACGTGATACGCAAATTGAGTCGGCTGCGATGGTCGCCGACGCACGTGCTGCCTAGAAAGTTAACCGCCTCTCGACACAATAACCTTCTCGCGTTTTGCACTTATGGATATCCGAACTTATCGTGCTAAATCGATGCAAGAGGCCTTAGCGCTGGTTCGCCGCGATCTAGGACCGCAGGCGGCGGTACTGCATACGCGCGACGTCCGTACGCCCGGTCTGCTGGGCCTGATTTCCGGCAGCAGAAGCATCGAAGTCACCGCATCCAATGAAGTCGCCGTTCCTAGTCGGCTGCCGCCGCGTGTGCAGGGGATCGATCTGAGCCGCCCGGATGAAGTTGCTGCAGCTTTGGGACCAAAGGCAATCAGTTCGCGGCATCGTGATAGTTCGTCGTCGGTCGCCCGGCCTCATTTTGGTGTTGAACATCATTCGCAACATCGCGAAGACGAAGTGCAATCACGTGTCGACGAGTTCTGCGATCGCACGCGGAACTCCGCGGCGCATGCGCTACCAGCGTCCCTGTTCGATCTGTTTACCGATCTGATCGAAGCCGACGTGCAAGAAGAGACCGCCCGAGAACTGCTCGAGCGAGTCCGGCGTGAACTGCCGGCACGCGATCTCAATGATATGAGCGCTGTGCAAGCTTATTTGGCGCGCATTATTGAGGATCAAATCAAAGTCACTGGGCCGATTCAAATTGAAGCCCGGCGTCAGCGAATCGTTGCCTTGGTTGGACCCACCGGCGTCGGCAAGACCACGACGGTTGCCAAGCTGGCGGCCAATTATCGGCTGAAGGAGAAACGCCGCGTCGGTCTGATCACCGTTGATACCTATCGCATTGCCGCGGTCGACCAACTGCGAACCTATGCCGATATCATCGATCTGCCGATGGCGGTGGTGGCGACACCGCGCGAGATGCGCGAAGCGGTCAAACGCATGAGCGACCTGGAATTGGTCCTAATGGACACCGCCGGGCGTAGCCCGCGAGATGAAGTTCGCATTCAAGAATTGAAGTCCATGCTTGGGCGAGGCGCAGGCCGACGAGGTGCATCTGGTCTTGAGCGCGGTCAACAGTGCGCAAGGTCTGGCACGGACTGCGGCGCAATTTGCCGCCGCCGGTACGACCGCCATCATGGTGACCAAGCTGGACGAGGCGCACGGGCTGGGAAACCTACTACCGATGCTTCGTTCCAGCGGGCTGCCGATCAGCTATGTCACCAATGGACAGAATGTGCCCGACGACATTGCGGCGGCCGATGCGCGCCGACTGGGGCGAGCGGTGTTGGGTTTTGAATACGACCGCATGTAGTCAAATTTGAATATCCCAGGCAGTCCAGCCGTCCCCGGTACTTACTTCAACATAGTCCATCACTGTTTCGGTTTCACAGGCGTTCATTCATGTACGATCAAGCCAATCAACTCCGCGCACTGGTCCGCGAAAGCGCCATGCAGCAGGAAGTGTTTCCACCCCCGCGAAAAATTGTCATTGGGGGAGGCAAAGGGGGAGTGGGCACTACAACGATCGCTGTCAAGCTGGCGATCTCGCTGGCACAGCAAGGATGCCGCACGGTCCTGGTCGATGCCGACATGAACCGCGCCGACGTGGCCACGCTTTGCAATCTGGAAGTACGGGAAACGATCAGTGACGTCCTTAGTGCTCGGCGAACCGTACATGAAGTCCTGCAGCGTGGACCGGCCGGTGTACAGGTATTGCCCGGATCGTGGTCGCCGACTTCGGTGCCCGATTGTTCGCCCGGATCGCAGGAAAGATTGATTCGCGAGCTGGATCGTCTCGGACGGCATGCGGATCTGATCGTACTAGATGTCGGCAATGGTCTGAACAATGTGGTCAAGCGGTTTTGGGAAGCGGCGGACCTGGTTCTAGTGACCACCTCCACTGATACGGTGTCGATCATGGATGCCTATGCCGCCATCAAGGTCCTGCCTTCACAGCAGTCAAACGCCGTGATTCGCACGGTCATCAATCGTGCAGATGAGTTAACCGGCGAACAGGTCCATAGTCGGATCTTGCAGGCCTGCCGGCGATTTCTCGGCCTGGAGATCGAGCAGGCGGCCTGCCTGCCGTTTTTCAGTGCGCCGAATGAGGCAACCGGCAGCGAAGCAACACCAGCCAGCGAATCGTCTTCGCAGGACTTCATTGAAGCCATCGAAACACTGGCGGTAAATCTGCTGCACGATCCATGCTTGCAGGCCCGAGCGCCTCGCACGCTGGGTCACAAAGCCGCACTTGCCAGCGCATAGACGCCCTCCGGCGACAGCGTATGTGTCAAATTTACAAATTAAAAAACGCGATAGGTGATTTTTAGTGGGAGCGTGTAGGATTCCGCCTCGCGGTACGGACTGAGAGAAGCTAGCAGCCTGTTCAGGTGGAAGCTAGCTGGCCGACCAGCGGTGGTGAGTGGGCTGTGATTGAGTGAAAAAGATTTGGATTCAATTTCGCGATGCTCCTGGTCGATAATAGGAAAGCCCGTCAGGCTGCAATCACCTGTTAAGTTGTACGGATTGCAGAAACTTTGACGGAGTTCCTTGACCGTGTGGTGAGCATGGCGCGCAGTTATGCAGGAGTAATTGGGTTGCTGGCTTTCACGGTAGTGATTGCTCGCAACATGCTGCACGATGGCTCAATGACGAGCAGCGTTCAGCAGGCCTTGGTCTGCATGGTTGTGTATGCACTGATCGGTGGAGTGGTAGGACGTGTCGCGCAGTTCATCGTTGATGATCTGGTGCGAAGCGAGTTGGCCGAAGCCATGAAGGAATCGGCCCGGCTCGGAAAAACAAAGAGTGGTACCGTTCAATAGTGTTTTGTGTGCCACTGGCTCCGCCAGTGCTAGATCTAATCGAGAGTTGAAGTTGCTGGTTTGTTCGTTGACATCATGGATGATGACATCGGCAACGCGAGCGAGTCTCGCGGCTGCTGCAAGTGAAGATAATCACGGAGGATTGCATGGCGACGATTACCGCGGCCGAGGATATTCAGGACTTGTGGCTGAGATTCAAGGCCGATCCTTCCAGTCAGGAAATGCGCAACCAGCTCATTGAGCAGTATTTGCACCTGGTTAAGTACAACGGCGAACGGATCTGGGCACGATTGCCAGAAGGGGTCGAACTGGACGATCTGGTCTCGGCCGGAATCTTTGGCCTGATGGACGCGATCGACGCCTTTGATCTGTCGCGCGGCGTCAAGTTTGAAACCTACTGCGTGCCTCGTATCCGTGGTGCCATGTTGGACGAACTGCGAACGATGGACTGGGTGCCACGCTTGGTCCGCTCCAAGGCCAGCAAGCTGAACGAAGCGATCAAAACTCTCGAAGCACGACTTGGCCGCTCGCCAAGCGAAGTGGAACTTTCCGAACACATGCAGATCTCACTGGCCGAACTGGAGAAGATGATTCTCGACGCCAGCGCTGTGAATCTGGTCAGTCTCAACAAAAAGTGGTACGAGACCGACAGCTATAAAGACGTTCGCGAAATTGACATTCTTGAGGACAAGAAGGGTGAGGATCCGACACGCCGCATTCAGAAGAATGATCTGATGCGATTGGTCACCAAAGGCCTCAACCGTAATGAGCGCTTGATCATCATCCTCTACTACTATGAAGAGTTGACGATGAAAGAAATCGGAGCCACGCTCGATCTTTCTGAAAGCCGTGTATCACAAATGCACAGTTCGATCATGCAACGCCTGCAAGGGCAGCTTGGTCGTCGTCGTCCCGAATTTGCCGGCGGCGGACAGTTATAAATCCGGCGTACGCTTTGCGCTTGCCAAACTGCAAAGAAGCACGCTGGTTATTTTTGTTAAGCGAACCTCGAAAGCCTTCGGCAAGTGCCGAAGGCTTTTTTCGTATACGCAGTTGCAATCATACGCAATCAGCCGGCACGCGATAGCGTCCGGTTAATGAATGGCTCCGAAGATCGTCAGGATTGCAGAATTGACGATCACACTGCTTCTCGCCGAGCGAAACGTGATAGTGGCAAAGCTCTCCGCTGTCGATTAGACTGCACTTCTCCAGGGAGAGATTCTTCCTGCCCGCCATCCCTACATTCCTGCACCAATAATCTGCCTCGGAAATCCCTCCAATGAAGTTGACTCAGAACCCGTTCCATATCCCTACTACGTACATTGCTACTAAGGCCCTCTACTGGATATTGCTGTGGACTGCGACCGGTGCGCTGGCAGTGTGCTTCACCGCGCCGTCATTGGCACAATCCATTCGCATTCTGCCCCCAGGCGAACGGCCTGACGATGTTCGGCTGAAAGGCCAGCGTAATCTCGATAGCTATTTCCCCTTCGATCCACCTGCTTCGCGCGAAGAGTGGAACAATCGCTCCACAGAACTGCGCCGTCGAGTACTGCTTGCCACCGGTCTCTGGCCCATGCCAGAACGTACGCCGCCGCAGGCAGTGATTCACGGCAAAGTCGATCGCGATGATTACACTGTCGAACGTGTGTTTTTGCAAAGCTACCCTGGCCACTTTGTCACTGGCAGCTTGTACCGTCCCAAGGGAAAACCGGGCAAGGTGCCGGTGGTTCTGTGCCCGCACGGTCACTGGCCGGGGGGCCGGTTTCAGGATGTCGGTGAAGAGAATGCGAAGAAACAGATCGCAGGCAAAGGTGAACAGCAAATGAATGCCGCGCGGCATCCGCTGCAAGCGCGCTGCGTGCAACTAGCGCGGATGGGGTGCATGGTGTTTCACTATGACATGCTCGGCTTTGCCGATAGTGTGCAAGTACCGGCGGCCGTCTCGCATGCCTTTGCACAGCGTCGGCCAGAAATGGAATCGGACAAGGCCTGGGGGTTTCACTCGCCACAGGCGGAGCTGCGCATGCAGAACATCATGGGGCTGCAAACTTACAATTCACTACGCGTGCTGGACTGGATTTGCGAGCTGCCCGAAGTGGATGCCGAGCGAATCGCAGTCACCGGTGCGAGTGGCGGCGGAACGCAGACTTTCATCCTCAGCGCTATCGATAGCCGGCCAACCGTCGCGTTTCCTGCGGTAATGGTCTCAACCGCCATGCAAGGTGGCTGCGCCTGCGAGAATTGTACCTACCTGCGAATTGGAGCAGGCAATGTGGACTTCGCCGCGCTGACCGCTCCACGGGCACTGGGACTCACCGCCGCAAACGACTGGACGCGGGAGATGACCATCAAGGGCATGCCGCAGTTGCAGCAGCTTTATAAGCTATTCAACGCACCAGACAACGTGCGGCTGACTTCATTGACACACTTCGACCATAACTATAACCTACTGAGCCGCACGGCGATGTATGAGCTGGTCAATCAGCATCTGAAACTCGGTGCGCAATCGCCTATTGTCGAGCGAGATTTTGCGCCGCTCAGCCCTGCTGAGTTAACGGTCTGGACCGATGAGCATCCGGCTCCCAAAGGAGACAATGTTGGCGAAGCGCACGAGCGTACGCTGCTCAAGAGCATCGACGACGCCTCTCAATCGCAGATTGCCGCTATTGCCCCAACCGACGGCAAGTCTTTGGACAAACACCGCGAAGTGATCGGGGGAGCCTGGAAGACAATTATCTCTCGCGAGATTCCAAAGGCCGGCGAAGTCTCGTTTATGGTGTTCAGCGAGATGGGCTTTGGAAACGGTCACTCGCAGTTTGGCGGCCTGATGTCGCTGCCAACTCAAAAGGAGCAACTACCGGTCACCATTTTTCGACCCCACAACTCCACCGGCCAGGTTGTCGTCTGGCTGGATGATAGCGGTCGTGCTGTGCTATTTGACAACAAAGGTGAGCCAACTGCCGATGTCGTCCGTCTGCTTGATGCGGGCTACACTGTCGTCGGTGTGGACCTGATTTATCAAGGGGACTTTCTAACTGATGGAACTGCGCAGTCCACAGCCCCACGCACCTCAGCCATCCGCAATAGCGCGGCATTTACGCTAGGATACAACCATCCAGTCTTCGTGAAACGAGTACACGATGTGCTAACGGCGATCAGCTACGCCAAGCATGAAAAAGCGGGCAACAAAGTAACCGTTTTGGCCAGTGGACCAGCGGCCGCGATTGCACTGGCCGCTCGTGCCAGGGCAGGGGATGCAGTCGAGGATTTAATGATCGACACGCAAGGTTACCGGTTAGGTAGCGTGAAGAGTATTGACGATCTGTACTTTGTGCCGGGTGCCGTAAAGTATGGCGACCTGCCGGCGCTGGTGGCGCTCAATGCGCCGCGAAAAACCTGGGTTACCGGTGAGACGGCAGCTTCTTTGAAGACCGCACAGCAGGCGTACAAGGCTGGCGACCGAGAGAAATCGCTAACATTGTCCTCCGATCCGAAGGCATCCATCAAAGCGGCGAATGATGAGATGGTAAAGCTGAATAAGATGAAATGAGATGGTGCGTTTTAATGAGCTAGTGCCCAAATTACAATGCAGGTCGTCATCCTACTTCTTAATCGTCGTAATCCAGAACAGCGGCTTGCCGTTCTCGTCCACTCGGACGTCATTCTTCAAATCCACCTGAAATAGCACCTGCTGCAGCACCTTGCTGTAGTAGGTCTTCTTGGCCGGGATAGAAATGGTCTTTTTCAGATCGATCTTGTGCTTGGCCAGTTGTGCATGGTCCAGAAGCATCGGTACTTCCAACCGACCTTCCAGCGCTTCCAAGGCCTCGGCGGCGGTGACGCCGTCAATCTCGGCGTTCAGGAACTCAAACAGTTTGGGAATGAACTTAGCCGGTGGATCCTCGGGGGGCCAGCCAATCGGCCAAGTGTCGCTTTCCGCCGTACCGCTCGTGACATAATAGCGTACCGGCTGCCCGTCCGGTTTTTGAGGATTCAGCGTCGCCCCATTGGCTCGCAAGATTGCCGCTAGCACTGTTCCGCTGGACAAGCCCTTCAGCTCCTGCTGAATCGGTTCGCCGGCGGCGATGGCCTTTTTTGCATTCACTTCGACGGTGGTTGGGATCTTCAAACCGCGTGCGATGCGACTGGCGATTTCGCTTGGTTTTAAACCTTTGGTTGAAAAGTCCACCGGCCGCTTCAGATCGGTTATCACCGACTCGAGTTGCTCGTGCGTCAGCCCATAAGCGGCCTTCTTTTCGGTCACGCCGACTACGCCATTATTGTTCAATTCGGCAATCCAGCGCGTTATGCCGGCCGCATCGCGCTGCGTGAACCTTTGCCCCGGTAGTTGCAATGTTCCTCGTGCATCGACCACGCCCACGACACGATAGGCCGGAACTTCTTTGGTGCCGACCTGATCGATCTTGGGCACGTCGGCCGGCTCGGCACGGCGGATTCGCAGACCAGAAACCCCCAAATCGGTCATCGTTTTGAACCATTGCTGAGTGGCAGCCGAAGAGAGTCCTTTGTCAGTGACCAATTCAAAATCCACACGTACGGCGGCGGACACGGTCGCAGTGCATAGCAGCAGAAGCAGCAGCGTGCGAATGAGGAGCAGCGGGGAGTGCATGGTGGAAGGGCGTCTCGTTGAAACAGAAATCGTTGCAGTTGGGACAAGCACTATGGAACTTCGATCGGCACAATTCCGCCGGGGAACTCGCGCGGATCGTCAAAATACTCAGTCGAGTATTGGATTCTGCTCCCCGGATTCACTTTCTCATTCCAGCGGTCAAGCTTGGCCGTCTTGGCCAGTTTTTCACCGTCGCGCACTATAACTAAGGAGATGGAGTCTCCCGCTCGCTTTTTCGCGATCGCCGCAGTGAGCTGTTCAAAACTGCCGACAGGTTGCCCCTCCATTGAGATGATCTGATCTTTCGGCAGCAGGCCCGCTTTCTGTGCGGCGGAGTCCGGTTGCAACGTATCGACAACACAGCCTTCGCTGGTCATGGTTCCTCCCACACCCAATAATCCTCCATTACGAATGTCGACCACCTCAGTCTTCAGTTTTTGACGAAGCTGATCGGCACCCGCGTCGGAGATTTGTGTGCCATACAGTTTTGCGTGGCGCAGGTACTTCAACGCAACCAAATGGGGAATGGCCTGATCGTCGACCGACTCAGCAAAAATTTCGAGTTGAATCACCGGATCCATGAGCTTCAAAGTTTGCAGGTCGTCATTCTTGCCGCGCCATTCGGCACCAATGGTGACCTGCATGCCGACCCCGTTGGCTGCGACCACGGTGGCACCTAGCTCGCGCATGCGTTCGACGGCACGGGCTTGTCGAATTTGTCGATAGCCAGCCAGGACCGTTTCGGCACGCGCGGCGGTCGATGTGATTTTATTGGCGGCCACCGAATCCAAAGTTGAAAACGCTGCGTCTTCGGCCCGCGCGTCGTCGCTATTCAATAGTCTGGCCAGAATTACAATGCTGCGAGTTGCCACTTCTAGGCGGTCTGAACGTGCCGCCTGCGACAAGGCCGGTACAGCCGGTAGTCCGATCTCGTACAGTTTGTTGGAAGCAGTCTCGCGCGTGAAATAGTCGTTGGCATCGAGTGCAGCAACCCATTTATCGACGTCTGGTGCTGACGAGGACTTCTGATCTGTTGCACTATCCACCGGGCCAGGATCGGCCAAGGTAATGGAATACGTTGTCAGAATTCCACAAATGACCAGAATGGCTCGCACAGTTGGCATCATTCGACTTCCTTGGATGGATCCACATTCATGGCGGCAGGTTCTACGACTAGTCCAATGTCAACCAACGGTACTCCGGTCCAGGTAATCTGGTACTCCGGTCCATGTCATCCGGTAGTCCGGTCAATATCAACCGGTACTCCGGTCAGTATCTTCGTCCCGCCTCAGTATTATAGCACCTGCGCCAGAGTGAATCCCTAGCAGTTTCAGGCCAATCCACCCCCAAATCTGCCGGTTTGGAGAGGCTAGCGTCCTATTCCAAGTCGCACCGGCCACGTACACTGGAATCAGCCCACAAGGGAAGCTTTTTGGCTCGGCGTTGCTGAGCATCGCTATTTGCACGTACTGGATCGTTGATCATGGCCACCGCTGGCGGAAATCTTGCTCTCAATCTGCTGCCGGTGGTCGAACCTCCACGGTTTCCGCTCTCGCAACCGGCCACGCCACCGCTGCCGATGTCGCGGCAAGAAATGCTCGACCGCGGTTGGGACAGTGTGGACATCGTCTTTGTCACGGGTGACGCCTACGTCGACCACCCGAGCTTTGCTATGGCGCTGCTCGGTCGATTGCTCGAAAGCGAAGGTTACCGTGTGGCGATCCTCAGTCAGCCCGACTGGCAATCGGCCGAAGCGTGGCGGACATTTGGTCGGCCCAACCTGTTCTTTGCCATCTCGGCCGGCAACATGGACTCGATGATCAATCACTACACCGCGAACAAGAAAGTGCGCAACGACGACGCCTACTCGCCGGCTGGCCGGATCGGTCGCCGCCCGGATCGCGCCACGCTGGCCTACTGTCAACGCGCTCGCGAAGCCTACAAAGGGGTGCCGATTGTCGCTGGGGGTGTCGAGGCGTCGCTCCGCCGGATCTCGCACTATGACTATTGGAGCGACAAAGTCCGCCGCCCGATCATTCTCGACTGCAAGGCGGATCTGCTTGTCTTCGGTATGGGAGAGCGGCCGATTCTGGAAATCGCGCGGCATTTGAAGCAAGGGGCCAGTGTCCAAACGCTGCGCAACCTGCGTGGGGTGTGTTACCGGCTCGGTGCAAAAGAAGAAGTGCCACAGTACGAACCGAACGACGCTGCCCAGTCACCGGTAACCGAAGCGACGTC
>JAWXCH010000531.1:0-2558 GCA_034440595.1 Planctomycetota bacterium
GAAAAGAACTTGCCAGACCAGGCGGTGTCGGCTTTGCGCTCGGCAGCGTTTGAATTGACTGGACCTACGTAGCGTGAATCGTTAGTTGCATTCGAGTTCCCTGCAGCGCCGCTCGCCATAAACTGCTGCGACTGTCGAAAGGCGTTCCCGTTTCGGGGATCTGCTTGTGAGATTTGCACCTGACCATCGACGTAGACCAGGACCTTGTGCGTGGGGTTGCCAAAGTCACCCTGGCGTTCAACCCAGAGCATGCACTCCTTACCGTTTACATTGAGCGAGCCTTGCCGCACCGAACAATCGCCTTCCAGCAACCAGACATCGTAGACACCCTGCTTCCAGGTACTGCCTTGTTTGGCGCTGACAACGATTGGTTCGGAAACATTAGCGGTGGAGGTCACGATCTCGGCGGCGTGTGCCGTGTGTGAAGTTGCCATTGTCAGGCACGACCACAGCAGCAAGCCGAACGATACCAGACTCAGAATGCGCGCAGTGCGATCGCGACTGTGCACTGCATTGAGTGCGCAGCCAGCCAACGAAGCTCGTTGCCTGGTAGATCGCGAGTCCAGTGTAGTAGTTCCTTGTCGTCGCAAAACTGAAACGCTCAGCGACGCAGTCACGAAAGTGATGCCGATGTAATGAGATAAGACTATCGAAAAGCGGGCGGATTATAGGGGCGATGTCCAAAACAGGTCAAGGCATCTGCTGGACGGGTGTTACGAGAAGGCGTGGGGCACATATTTCACCTCTCCCCCTGGGAGAGGTCGTCGCCCCACCGACGGGTGAGGGAATCAAAGTGGTCGATTAACTCTGCATTCTGGCCGTATCAATGCTAGCTTCAGCCAAATACTCCGTAGTGCGTTTATCCTACTTCGCAAAGTACGCCGAAGGCGTTTCATTCCGAAGCCTAGGGTCGACGCGCAGCGGCGCACCCTAGGTACAAGTCCCCATCAGTTACCGCGAAGCGGTTACACAAGCGGCTGCGATGGCTTGTTTCGGCGATCCGGCCATGAGTGTAACCACTTCGTGGTAATAAGTTGGATGAGAATACTAGCCCCAGGTGCGCTGCGCGACCTGGGGCTATGGTATGTAACGCCTTCGGCGTATCCCATGCAAGTTGCCCATATGTCGTTGATTTGACAGCCAGCATAGATGTATAGACACCTAAAGAACACAGCCAGTGAATCGCTTGAAAGCACGACATTTCTCAGCACTGGCGGAGCCAGTGGCACACAGAAAGGCAAGCTGGCGCCTCCCTGCTCGCTGTGCTTCACCGAATGCGGTATCTTGACTGAACGCCGCAGCTTAACGAACCGTGACGCGACCGACCCCGATACAAGCGAGATGCTAGCAATGAATTCTGAACGATTACTAAAACGATTTCTGCGATACGTTCAAATTGACACGACGGCTCAAGAAGGGGCTGAAAGCTACCCATCTTCGCCAGGTCAGCTAGAGCTTGGCCGCGTCCTGGTTGAGGAACTGCGGGAGATGGGGGCCAGCGAAATCGAGCAGAGCGAATGTGGCATCGTCACGGCAACCTTGCCGGCGAATGTCGAAAACGCACCGGGCACCGTGGCCTTCAACGCCCACTTGGATACCTCGCCCGAGACCAGTGGCACGAACGTTCGCCCGCAGGTTATCCGGAACTATGGTGGAGGAGACATCGTTCTGCCACGGGATGCATCCAAAGTCATTCGCGCTAGCGACAATCCAGAACTGGCCGAATTGATTGGCAAGACCATCATCACCAGCGACGGCACCACGCTACTCGGTTCCGACGACAAGTCCGGCGTGGCCGTTATCATGGAAACTGCAGCCTGGCTGCTCGAGCACCCCGAGCTGCCGCGCGGCCGCGTCCGGCTCTGTTTCACCTGCGATGAAGAAATTGGCCACGGCGTGGATCATGTCGATCTAAAACAGCTTGGTGCGACCGTTTGCTACACGCTCGATGGAGCCGGCACTGGCGACATCGACACCGAGACGTTTTCGGCGAACTTGGCGGTGGTCACCGTTCGTGGCGTCAATATTCATCCTTCAATCGGCAAAGGGCGGATGGTCAACGCGGTGCGGGGAGCGGCCGATTTTGTCAGCCGGCTGCCGCGAACAGCGCTTTCGCCGGAAACAACGGCTGATCGCGAAGGCTTTATGCACCCGTATGCGATTGAAGGGGGCGTGGCAGAGACCAAGATCCGCATCATTCTGCGCGATTTTCAGACGGCGGCTTTGGCGGTTCATGCCGAGCGACTGCGAACGGCTGCCGCCCAAACCGAGCGCGAGTTTCCTGGATTGAAGATCCAGGTCGAAATCACGCCGCAGTATCGCAATATGGGAGACGGTCTGACCGAGGAACCGCGTGCTGTCGCATTTGCGGTGAAAGCTTTTGAAAACCTCGGTCGTCCCTACAAGCTGACCAGTATTCGTGGCGGCACGGACGGATCGCGCTTCACCGAGCTGGGCCTGCCAACACCGAATCTTTCGACGGGCGAACACAACCCACACTCGCCGCTGGAGTGGACCTGTTTGGAAGAGATGACCGCCGCCGCCGAGGTGCTGGTCGA
>JAWXCH010000532.1:0-13046 GCA_034440595.1 Planctomycetota bacterium
AACTTCTACATCCCAAGCTGGCTATCCAAATGGACTGCACAGCAAACTGAAACAACACTAAGCCTTAGCCGTCGCCGCTTCTGCAGCAATCCGACGCTGGTTCAAAATGGTCTGGCAACGTGCAATCAACCGACGGTGCCGACGCAACTCGGTCGGTGCGTCCAGCCGCTCGGTCTGAGCTTGCAGTCGCAACCGAAACAAGTTTTCAGCAGCCTCTTTCCAGGTGAGCTGAATCTGCTCGTCGCTCATCTCACGGATTTCAGATGCCTTGCTCATCGCACACAATCCTTCTCAATACCAACTTGCTAAAACCACTTCAAAACCAAAGGCTGGTACTCCAGCCAATAAACACTGCTATACCGCTCGTCGTCGCAAAAACCGCACGCGAACCGGCATCTTATGGGCCAGACGTGCAAAGCACACCTTGGCCGCTTCTTCTGTCACACCACCGATTTCGTACAACACGGTCCCTGGCTTGATCACGGCTGCCCAAAAATCAGGCTCACCTTTACCCTTACCCATTCGAGTTTCGAGTGGGATCGAGCTGACCGACTTGTGCGGGAACACGCGGACGTACAGCCGACCCTCGCTACGCAAATATTGCGAAGCGGCGATACGACCGGCCTCAATTGTTTGAGCACTGAGCCAACCACCCTGTGTAGCCTGAAGAGCGAAGTCGCCGAACACCACGCGATTGCCGCGGGTCGCCTCACCTCTTATACGTCCTCTTTGGCTTTTTCGGTGCTTGACCCTCTTGGGCATCAGCGCCATTGTTTGCGTCCTCGTACATGCCTTGATTAACCCACACCTGAACTCCGATATTTCCCTGAGCGGTGCTCGCCTCAGTGAAACCGTAATCGATTTTGGCTCGCAAGGTCGACAGTGGCATGGAGCCAACCGTCTGCTTCTCACATCGCGCCATTTCTGCACCACCCAGCCGACCGGCCAATTGGATCTTGATCCCCCTGGCACCGGCTTCCATCGTGGTTTCGGCAGCCCGTTTCATCGTGCGGCGAAAGCTGGCTCGCTTGGCCAACTGTTCGGCGATGTCCTCGGCCACCAACTGGGCATAAATCTCTGGTCGCGAAATCTCTTCAATCTTGATATTAATGCGGCGACCCAGCAATGCCTGCAGCTCTTCTTGCAGTCGCTCAACCTCTTGTCCCTTGCGGCCGATGATGATGCCTGGCCGTGCGGCAAACAAAATCACCTTCACTTCATCTCGCGTTCGCTCAATCTCGATCTTTGGGATGCCAGCAAACTTGAACTTGTCCTTGATGAACTTGCGCAACTTGCGGTCCTCAACCAGTAGATCCTTGAACTCTTGCTTCGAGGCGTACCAGCGACTCTTCCAGCCTTCCATGACGCCGACGCGAAAGCCGGTAGGATTTACTTTTTGACCCATGTTTATGTCCTACTTTTTCACAACGAGATAAGCTGGTCGTTCTGCTCGGCTATAAGCAACCAGCGACGCCGGTCACAACTTTGGCCGAATGACTAATCGTTTCAAAAGCTCTCTAAACGTAATCCAACGCGACGCGAATGTGTGCCATTCGCTTCCTAATCATAAACGCCATGCCACGTGCCCGAGGGCGAACTCGCTTGAACATCGGCCCGCCATCCACCCTGGCATCGACCACTACCAAAGTGTCGGCACTGATCGCCTTCTGTGATTCCGCGTTGCCAAGGGCACTTTTCAGCACCTTCTCCAACAACCGGGCACCGCGATGCGGCTGATACTTCAACAAATCCAGCGCCTCATCGGCGAACTTGCCACGAATCAAATCCGCCAAGGGTCGAACCTTGCGAGCACTGATCCGTGCAAATCGATGGGTAGCCTGGTATGCCATGTCACTATCCTTAAACGTCTAACGCAATTCAAAATTCAAACCAACCAGCAGCCAAATGCCGGTACTCCGGCAAATAGACACTGTTACTTTTTGCCACCCTTGCCGCCGTGCCCGCGGAATGTTCGTGTCGGAGAAAACTCACCCAACTTGTGGCCAACCATGTCTTCGGTGACAGTGACCTTCATGTGCAGCTTGCCGTTATGAACCATAAATGTCTGGCCGACGAACTCTGGAATGATCGTGCAGGCACGTGCCCAGGTCTTGATCGGTTCCTTGATTCCGTTGCTGTTCATCTTCTCAACCTTGGCAAATAGCTTCGGGTCGACAAAGGGTCCTTTTTTCAGCGAACGTCCCATGATTCAAACAAGCTCCAATGATCAACTAATTAAATCAAACACTACCGCTGGTACTCCAGCAATCAAATACTGGTACTCCGGCCAATTAACGCAGCTTGAGCTGCCCGTACCGACGCGAGCGGCGGCGACGGACAATCGAAGCGTTCGATGGCTTGCGACGCTTACGCGTTCCGCCACCCTTAGCATTCTTGGCAGTTGGACTCACCGGGTGACGACCACCCTTGGTGCGACCTTCACCACCACCGTGCGGATGATCGACCGGATTCATCGCCGTTCCGCGAACATGCGGGCGTCGACCCATCCAGCGACTGCGTCCAGCCTTACCAAGCACCACATTCATATGATCGCTATTGCCGATCTGGCCAATACTGGCGCGACAGGCGGCCGGCACACGGCGAATTTCACCACTCGGTAGCGTCAACTGTGCCCAGTCGGCTTCGCGAGCAACCAGCGTGGCACTACTGCCCGCCGAGCGACACAAACGGCCACCGCGACCAGGCTGCAACTCAACATTATGTCCGACCATACCAAGCGGAATATCCCGCAACGGCATGCAGTTACCGATGGATGGCGGTGCATCAGGTCCATTGCTGACCTCAGCACCAGCTTCCAAACCATCTGGAGCCAAGATATAGGCCTTCTCGCCATCGGCATAATGCAACAACGCGATACGGGCACTGCGATTTGGATCGTACTGAATCGAATCAACCTTGGCAGGGATTCCATCCTTGGTACGACGAAAATCGATCACGCGATAAAACTGCTTGTGACCACCACCACGATGTCGCGAGGTAATCACACCCTGATTATTGCGGCCACCCTTTTTCTTTTTTCGAACCAACAACGACCGCTCGGGCTTGGCACCTGGCGTCAATTCAGCGAAATCGCTGACGCTCGCTCCACGGCGACCTGGCGTAGTCGGATTATATCGGCGAATACCCATAATATTTACTTTCGATCAAAACCAGCTAACAACCGCTCTAACCCGTCTTAGCAAACTGGAACTACCGCAGACTAAAAGAAGTCAATCTTGTCTTCTGGATGCAACTTGACAATGGCTTTCTTCCAGTCGCTGGTCATCACGATCTTGTTTCGACTGCGGCGGGGTCGCCCCTTGCGATTCTGAATGTAGACCTTCACGACTCGTACATTGAACAACTCGGCGACTGCACGGCGAACGTCGAACTTGGTCGCCTGGCGATTGACTTCAAACGCATAGGCATTCACGCGATTGGCGCGGTGCAATCCCTTTTCAGTCACCAACGGTCGAACAAGCACCTGATGCGGTGCCAACAGCGGGTTGAACCGCTCGTCGACCACTTTCAGATCTGCTTCGTTCTTTGCTGTGCCAGTTGCCATAAACCACTTCCTTTATTTCACCGACCTTTCAAGGTCGATTCATCCAAATCAATACTACCAAAATCAATCTAAGCCTTGGTTGCTTCGGCCTTTTCAGCCTGCACCTGTTCAGCGGCAGCCTTCATCGAATCCAATGCCGCTCGGGTCATCAACAACCGTCGTGGCTTCAAAATCGTCAGAGCATTCAGTTCCGCCACCGGCGAAACCGTTACGTTCTGAATGTTCCGAGCCGACAGGTAAAGGTTGTTATCACGTTCGCTGGTTGCAACCAGAACCGAACGATCGCCAATCTTTAGTGCGTTCATCAGGCCCGCAATCTGCGAGGTCTTTGGTGCCGACAGAGTCAACTCGTCAATCACCAACACTTCGTTATCTTGAATACGTGCGGCCAGGGCCATTCGCGTGGCCAACTGCAATGCCTTGCGTGGCAGCCGATAGCCGAAATCGCGAGGATCTTTGCGGAAAATGTGCCCGCCGCCACGACGAATACCACTGCGACGTGAACCAGCTCGGGCATTGCCCGTCCCCTTCTGGCGATACATCTTCTTGGTACTGCCGGCGACCATGCCGCGGCTCTTCGTGCCCATCGTCCCTTGACGCAGGTTGGCCTGATACATGACGACGGCGTCGTGCAACAACTGGCGATTGATATTTGCGGCAAAAACGCCAGGATCGATGTCGTACTTGCCGACTTCTGCTCCCGTCGAATTGAAAACCGTTAGGCTGGCCATACTACTATTTCCCGCTAAAAACCAATTCCCGCAAAAACCCAATCACTCCCGTACCCAACTCCCCGCAAAGCACTAACTCAAAAAGCCAGTAAAATACCGACTAAAATGTATTCGTCGGGCGGATATACAAGTACCCGCCATTTGGCCCTGGAACAGCACCGCGGATCAGCAACAAGCTATTGTCGCCATCGACGCGAACCACCCGCAGATTGCGAGAGGTAACCTTCTCGGCTCCCCATCGACCAGCCATCCGCTTACCCTTAAAAGTACGAGCGGGAAACGTATTCTGACCGGTACCACCGCCGTGGCGATGCACCTTCTTCACACCGTGCGATGCACGCTGTCCGCTGAAATTATGGCGACGCATGACACCCGCCGTGCCGCGACCCTTGCTGGTGCCGGTCACATCGACTGCCTTGATTTCCGAGAACAAGCCGACGGTCAATTCTTGACCGATGGTGTAAGACTCAACAGGAGTGCGAAACTCCCGGATATATCGCTTTGGCTCGGAATCAGCCTTCACAGAGGGGACCAAACCTGCCTTGGCCCGAAGCTTAGATCGTCGACTCTCTAGTTTGGCCACATGGCCACGCTCACTACGACTGGCAAGACGCCGAGGTTTATCGAGAAAACCAACCTGGACTGCCTCATAGCCATCCCGTTCCTTTGTCCGCAACTGCAGGACATTGCAAGGGCCAGCCTGAATAACGGTTACCGGAATTGCGGTCCCCGCCTCGTCAAATATTTGCGTCATCCCGACCTTCCGGCCGAGCAGTCCCATAGTCATCGTCGTTACCCTAAATGCGCCTCGCCAAGCAGGAACTCGGAGACAAGCCAGTCGCCAGGCGACCCGACTCTTGCTAGCTTTCGCTCGCCATCTGGCAAGCTGCCAGCAATGCTCCGCTTTACCTACCGGGCTTCCGTTGCATAGTGTTCCTGAAGAGAACCATTAACAACAAAACCCAAAACTCACCTCCGCGACACAATCGCGGGGGGAGCAAGAATACCATTAAATGAACTCAACCGCTAGCTTTAATCTTAATATCCACACCGGCCGGCAAACTCAGCTTGTTCAAAGCCTCGATCGTCTTGGCCGTCGCTTGGACAATATCAATCAAACGCTTGTGCGTCCGAATCTCAAACTGCTGACGAGCCTTCTTGTCAATGTGAGGACTCGACAACACCGTATAACGCTCAATTCGAGTTGGCAACGGAATTGGCCCATGAACCTCAGAGTTGGTCCGCTTGGCGGTATCCACAATCTCCGCGGCACTCTGGTCCAAGACCGAGTGATCATAGGCTTCCATTCGAATCCGAATCGTATTCTGCGACACAGCAGCTCTCCCACCAACTTTGGATAATCAGTCCCCAACATTCTGGCAACCAGATGCCGCGACCCTAAAAGCCTGCGACAGCCAGAACCGGCGGTGATGCGATTTATGCTGATTTCTCGGCAAAAACTCGCGTTTGCATCCCTGGTAACCAAGGCACCGCCAAGGGGGAAACCACCGATCTTAAGGAACGGCGTGGCAAGTGTCAACGGCCGTTGCGGTGACATTTTGAGAATTTCCGACCGGAAAGCCCGACAACCCGCCATGCCGGACAGTTGTATCGAAAATCGGCATTCCGTCGACCTGCCGGTTGATAAAATGGAGAAAATAGCTAGCGCATGCCGTGCCGCCCACAGTCGCCTTTCGATCCGCCGAAAGAGTGCCTGGGTTTCACTTCTGCTGCTTTCCCCTCACCGATACCTCTCCACAACTCTCTGGCAATCCGGCAGCGATTCCAAAAACGTCTTACCATACGGCTTCGTCCGCACTCGCGGGTCCAAGATCACCACCATGCCTCGATCCTGCTGCGTGCGAATCAAACGACCAAAGCCTTGCTTCAACTTCAACACTGCTTCGGGCAGTTGATATTCGGCAAATGGATTTCCCCCGCGTGCTTTGATCGATTCCAGCCGCGCCTCCAGCAACGGCTGGTCCGGCACACTGAACGGCAGCTTGGTGATGATCACGTTTTGCAGCGCATCGCCCGGCACATCGACCCCTTGCCAGAAACTATCGGTGCCAAACAACACCGCGCGTTCGGTCGATTTGAACCGTTCGACCATCACCGTCCGGCTCATGCCGTCGGCCTGCGAGAAGAGCGCCATGTTCTGACTCGCCAGCCACGGCGTCAACTGCTCGGCTGCGCGGCGCAGCATGTCATAACTGGTGAAGAGCACAAACGCCCGTCCCTCGCTCCGCTCCGTGTATCGCTGAATCATCTCCACACAAGCACGGTCATACGCCATCTTATCGCTCGGATCGGGCATCCCTTCCAGCAAGATCAACTGCGCCTGCCGCTGATAATCAAACGGACTCCCCAGTCGCAATGCGTCGGACTTCGTCAATCCGATCCGCGATTTGAAAAAATCGAACGAGCCTTTTTTGCCCACCGAAAGCGTGGCACTGGTCATGATCACCGTGGGGATCTGATCAAAAAGTGCCTCGCGCAAGATCGGTCCAATATCCACTGGCGACGCCGCCAGCGAGAGCTTTGGCCGCCCGCGCCGCGTGAAACTGCGCTCAATCCAATAGACCGCCCCGGCCATCGTCTGCTGCCGCCAGGCCTCAATCTCATCGGCCAATGAACGCAACCGGTCAGCGGCAGAAGTGAAGTCCTGCCGCTCTTCTTCGCGCAGCGCATTCCCCTGCTCGCGGACCAGCTTCGACAGTTTCACCAACGCCGGGCTAAGCGTGTTCTCAACGATATTCGGCTCAGAAACACGCCCGTTCTTTCCTTTTTGCGAGTTCAGCCACTTCTCCAAATCGTCAAAAAAATCGTCCATCCGAATGCGGACTTCCATCACTGCCTGCTGTGCATCGCCCGATTTGTGCACCACCAGCAGCCCGCGGTTGGTCCGGTCGTTGTACAGCTTATTCAGCGTGTACTCGATCTGGCCAGCCGAGACACCCAAGCCAAGGTGGTCCCCGGCAACCGCCTCGATAGTGTGCGCTTCGTCAAAAATCACAATATCGTGATTCGGCAGGATGCTGGCCCCCTGCCTTCGCAGCGCCAGATCGCTGAAGTACAGTGCATGATTGACCACCAGGATTTGCGCATTGGAGACGCGCCGGCGTGCCCGGTAGTACAGGCAATCCTTGAATCGCGGGCAGTTCCGCCCCATGCAGTTGCCGCTGTCGCTACGGACTTCGTCCCAGACCTGCGGCAGCGGTTTGTGCGGCAAGTCGGCCAGCGAACCATCGGCGGTGGTCTTGGACCAGTCCATCAGATCGCGCAGCTCGCGAATCTCCTCCTGTTCATGGAACAGGCTCCCGGCGCGTGCATAAGCGTTTTCCAGCCGCCGCAGGCTGATGTAGTTGCTGCGCCCTTTGACCAGCACAGCAGTGAACTCCTCGGGCATCACGCTCCGCAGCAGCGGCAAGTCCTTGAAAATGAGCTGCTCTTGCAGACTGATCGTATGCGTGCTGATCACCACGCGCCGTTGTTGCGGCTTGCCGGTCCCCTCCGCATCTTCCGGGCTATCATCCTGATCTGCGGAACCAGCCTGACCGGCTGTGCTTTGACCCGCTGTGGCCAAGATTGCCGGGACTAGGTAGGCAAAGCTCTTACCGACCCCGGTCCCCGCCTCCACTATCAAATGCCGACCGCTGGCCATGGCCGTCGCCACCCCCTGAGCCATTTCGAGCTGCTGCGGGCGTTGCTCATACTGCGGCAAGCGCCTGGCAATTCGGCCTTCTGGCCCGAGAATGTCGGTCGTGGAGTCCATGAATAATTGACGCAGTCCAGGGTGAAACAGTCTCTTCGCTATGCTATCTTATTGAGGCAAGCTGCGCAGCAACAGGGTTTACCACAGTCGCAGATTGCAATGTAGCGGATGATCGGCCCTCTGCGACCCACCGTGGGCAGCCATAAAGACTCAACCACCAACCCCTCAGCACTCATTATGCCAATTGATTTTCGATGTCCACAGTGTGGAAAGCTCCTTCGCACACCCGACAACAGCGCCGGCAAGCAAGCCAAGTGTCCTCAATGCGCGGCAATCCTGCGAGTGCCGGACGTGGGTGCCGCGACCCCAGCCGACAGTGGAGCGGGTGCCGGGGGAGCCGGATCGGGTGATGCAGGTGAAGAGCGACCGTTCAGTTCGTTTGATCGTGGACCAAGCGCGCCAGGACAAGGATCAGACGCGGGTTATCAAATGGCAAGCGGTGGAGGAGGCGGTGCCGGTGGATTTGGAGGAGGAGGTGGAAACTTGGGCGGTGACAGTGTTGGCGGTGGATATGGCGCTGCATCGGACAATCCGTTTTCGGCACCGCAAACCGATAGCTATCAGGCACGCGTGGTGGGTGATGGGGAGTTTGCTCCGACGAAGATCGAACTCGGGACACTGTTGAGCAAGAGCTGGGAGATCACCAAGCAAAATTTGCTGAAGGTGCTGGGAATGTTTGCGGTGCTGTTTGCGGTTGCGGTATGTTTTCAGCTGTTTGTCGGTGGAGTTCTCGGGGCAGCCGGCGATTCTGCCGTTGGGGCCATCATAGTATTGGTTACCTTAGTGGCGTTTATGGCCTTTGAATTAGTAATTTCAGCCGGTGTATCGATCTTCATGCTGAAGGTTGCTCGTGGGCAATCGACGACGTTTAGCGACCTATTTACCGGGACGCGGTTCATCGTTCCGATTCTCGTCAGTTCAATTGTTGTCGGAATTTGTGTGTTACTCGGATTCGTGGCGCTTATCGTGCCGGGCATTATAATCGCCCTTATGTTATGGCCCTTTATATTCATTATTGTAGATCGCAATGCCGGTGCGATGGAATCCCTTACCATCGCGCGACAAATCACCGATGGCAACAAGCTCACGATTTTTCTGTTGCATATTGTATTTTCGGCGCTGTCACTGGCGTGCATCCTGACACTTGGCCTGGGGTATTTCGTGCTGATTCCATACCAGATGGTAGCGTTTGCGGTTGCTTATCTGATGATGAGTGGCCAGCGAACTGCGGCAGACTAATCGATGAAATTCGTTCCGAGTCAGAGCAACGATGGAAACGAATTAACTCGCGGCCAGCAGAGATTCCACCTGAATCTCTGCTGGCCGCTTTTGCAATCTCAGTAGGGGACACGGCATGCCAATCGAATTTCGCTGCTCTGATTGCCAGAAACTCCTGCGAACTCCGGACGACAGTGCCGGTCGGCAGGCACAGTGCCCACACTGCCAGGCAATCCAAGAAGTTCCGTTTCGCGCGATGCTGAGCAGCGGCCTGGGGGAGCCGCTTCGTCGACCCGTGCTCGAAGCGCGCGATGAGCCGCAACTACGCAATGACGACCCGTACAGTGATAACCCGTTTGCGTCGTCGCAGTCCACCAATCCAATCGATGCTGCTCAACCGAGCTTCTCAGGAGAACGAACCGGCCCGCCGTGGGAAGAGCGGACTTCAGTGGGGAGTTACTTCAGCACGGTGAAGATGGTTCTGCTCCAGCCATCGGACACTTTTTCCAACATGCGGCGCACCGGCGGGCTGGTAAAACCGTTCGCGTTTTCGGTCGCAGTATCGCTGCTCGTCATCCCATTGATGGTGCTGTTTGTGGCCTTCATGGACGAAATGGCTCCTGCGGAACGAGTCAGCTTGCTGGCCATGATACCGCTGTGGTTTGTCGGCGTGGCCATGATGCTGCTGCTCAGCACACTGATGATCAATTTTCTGCTGTTCATCTTTGGCGGCAGCGAGCACGGTTTTCAAGCCACGTTTCGCGTGAACTGCTATACGATGGGGGCAGTCATGCTACTGCAACTCATACCGGTCGTCAGCATGTTCGCTTCGATCTGGATGATTGTGGTGCAGACAATCGGAATCGCTCGCGTCCATGAGGTCTCTGGAGCAAAGGCATTCGGCGTAGTGTTTTTGGCCTGGCTCATTCCGCTGGCAGCGGTCATCGGCATTGCCGTGCTGGCGCCGCGTTGAATTGGATAGGCATCGTGCGATTGTACCGCAGCAATTTCCCACCGGCGCGATTTCACAACGTACTTCGAAGCATTGAAGTACACCGCTGCGATATTGCAAAGTTCACCGAATCATTGAAGTACACTGCCGCGAGTTCACACCGTACGCCGAAGGCGTTCCATTCCGAAGCCTAGGGTTCGCTGCGCAGCAGCGTACCCTAGGTATAAGTTTCCCAAAAATCGGTTACCGCGAAGCGGTTACACAAGCGGCTGAGACGGCTTGTTGGCGATCCGGCCATGAGTGTAATCACTTCGTGGTAACCGGTGGGATGGAAATACTAACCCCAGGTGCGCTGCGCGACCTGGGGCTGTGGAATTTAACGCCTTCGGCGTATTCCGTGCCAGTTGTGTTTTTCTCGGCGATTTGCAAGCTGTCGACAAGGTGCAGCTTTCTATGCTGTTCTCCTGATCAACTCCGGCAAAGATTGGCGCAATGGCCTTAATTTCTAATGAATTCACTTGGAATGGCTGCTATCTTGGAGAATCGCCAAATGGCGTTTGCGGCTAGAAACCCCGTTTGGGCCTTGCTTCTTTCGGCGATGATCTGGGTCTGCCTTTTTGTGCCGTTCTCGATATTGCTCAATAGCGTGCTGTATTGCAGCGTATCGGGCCGCGGGCGAAGATAAGGGTAGCCGCTCGAAACGTCGTAATGCGTTGGGCAGTTGCACTTGGTTAAATTATTATAGGGAATCGCACGGTGTCGATCGAATTCTGCTGTCCGCATTGCAAGAAGCAGCTTCGCACGCCGGACGGCAGTTCCGGCCAGCAAGGCGAATGTCCCGAGTGCAACGCGATAGTGCCGGTTCCGCCAGTCGTCCATGCAACTGCACCTATGGCCTACGGATTGGCAGTGGTGATTGTATTGATGTCCGGGTTGCTGTTTGCTATTTGCATTATCGGAGTGCAGTATCTCATCGATGAATAGCGACCAAAGCAAACCGGTTTCCAGTGCGAACGTCAGCGGTCAGTTAGCAGGCCACTCTGAAGACTCTGACAATCCATTCGCAGCACCGCAAACTACGGAGCTGAATTACAGCACTCGAGCGGATCAGGATGTCGAGCGTGACGGCCCGCCGTGGGAAGTTCATCCGTCGTTTATCACTTACATACGCACGATGACGCTGGTGCTGTTTCAGCCATCGCGGATGTTCTTGAACATGCGATTGACCGGCAGTTGGATCCTGCCACTAGTGTTTGCCGCGGCACTACCGACCGTTGTCGCAATTTTACTAAGCGTCTCAATGATTCTAATGTTTCCGCAAGAGGGCAATCCAGCAATGATGCTGTTAATCATTCCAGTTCCGGTTCTAACGATCGGGATTGGATTGGCATCGATCAGTTTGTTGCTACATTTCGCACTGCGATTATTCGGCTGCCGGCAGCGGGGCTTTGAGGCTACTTATCGCTTCTGTTGTTATTCCTTCGGCGCGCTGATTATGTTCGACTTTTGGCCGCCAGGGTGGATTTGGCAGTTGGTCAACCTGACGAAGGGAGTTTCGCGTGTTCACCAGATCTCCAGCAGCAAGGCATTTGCCGCGATTTTGTTGGCATCGACTGTGCCGGGTCTGATCATCGGCGTGTGGTTGCTATACATTCGCTAAGACCATTCCACTGATTCAGCGCTGCAATGGATAGCAACCAAAACAATCCGACGTTCAGCGGGGAGTTGGCCAATCTTGTTGGAGACTCAGACAATCCCTACGCCGCGCCGCAGTCGATTGTGCCGCATGAGGCGGATTCGCCCGAACTGGAACGAACCGGCCCACCGTGGGAGGAGGAAACCTCACTAGGAAGTTTTTTTCGAACCGTACAGATGGTGTTGGTCGAACCGTCTTACATGTTCGCCACCATGCGGCTGACCGGTGGGCTGGGAAAACCGTTTGCGTTTGCCATAGCGTTGTCGCTGTTATTGGTCGCCCTTCTAATCGCTTTAGTGATTGCCTTTCTCCTTTTTACATCATCGCGCGAAGGTCTCGAACGATTAGAGGTAGGGCTAACCCTAGGGCCCATCGTTACTCTATCGCTATTGTTTATTCTTATTGGAGTAGCGCTGCTAACCGGGGCACTAGTCGTCAATCTCGTGCTGAAGTTATTTGGCAAAAGGAGGCACGGCTATGAAGCCAATTTTCGAATCTTGTGCTACGTGTTTGGTAGCATGGGATACATGCTGTTGATTCCATTTGTGAATTGTGTTGCACTCGTCTGGGGCATCTACCTGGCATCCATCGGGATCTCGCGCGTCCAGCGGATCACAACAGGATATGCGTTGATTATTGCACTGCTGTCGCTTGCTATCTCAATTGCGCTATTCGTATTGGGGCTGCTCGCGATGGTGGTGGTAGTGGATTTCTGCTAAACGGCCGGGGAGGCAAAATTGCTCGCTGCCGGGGGGCCAAATCGAAAATCCCGCCATTCTTCCGCAAATTATCGGCCTTTCCGCGTGAAATCCCTGACCCGGCTGAGTATGCTAGCATAGCCCAAACTGTACAGCGATTTCCAGCGAATTAGTCCGAGGTTCCGACATGCCGATTCAATTCTCTTGCACCAAGTGTGGCAAGATTCTGCGCACTCCGGACGCCAGCGCCGGCAAGGCGGCCAAGTGCCCGCAGTGTGGCACGGTGCTGCGGATACCTGCCGCTAGCGAGGCTGTCAGCCCCGTTGCTGCCGAGAACACAGCACCCGTTGCAAGTGCGAAACCCGCGGCTGCGGCAAGTGTCGCAGATTCAAGAGACGCAACCGTAGAAGC
>JAWXCH010000533.1:0-8217 GCA_034440595.1 Planctomycetota bacterium
CAACAAGGCCAGCAGACCACCATGCATGACCCCTATTCGTTTCCGCCGTTTCTAAGTGACTTTGACCTGTACTTGCTGGGCGAAGGAAAGAACTGGCGCAGCTATGAAAAGCTGGGCGCGCAGATTCGCACAGTCAACGGTGTACAAGGGGTGAATTTCGCGGTTTGGGCACCTGACGCGCAGAACATCAGCGTCATCGGTGACTTCAACGCCTGGGACGGCCGTCGCCACCCGATGCGCAAGCATATCCCGAGCGGTGTTTGGGAACTGTTTGTGCCAGGTCTGGGTGAAGGGACCATCTACAAATTCCGCGTTCGTTCCAAATGGGGTCAAGATGTTGACAAGTCAGATCCGTATGGCTTTGGTGCCGAGGTTCCCCCACTGACTGCATCGCGGGTGGTTGATCTGAATCGGTATCAATGGCGTGACCAGGACTGGGTCAACAAGCGGCCCAAGATTCAGAGCCTGGATCAACCGCTGAATATGTATGAGGTGCATCTAGGCAGTTGGCGCAGGCCGGGTGACGACCCCAGCCGCTATCTGACTTACCGCGAGCTGGCTCACCAGCTTGTTGAGTACGTCGTCGAACAAGGTTTTACGCATATCGAGTTGCTGCCGGTCAGCGAGCATCCATTCTCCGGAAGCTGGGGATATCAAACTGTCGGTTACTATGCTGCGACCAGCCGGTTTGGTTCACCGCATGATTTCATGTACTTTGTCGATCATTGTCATCAAGCAGGAATTGGCGTGCTGATTGACTGGGTTCCAGCACACTTTCCACGTGACGGCCACGGTCTGCGTCGGTTCGATGGCTCGGCCATGTACGAACATGACGACCCTCGTCAAGGTGAACATCCCGACTGGGGAACGTTGATTTTCAACTACGGCCGCAACGAGGTCCGCAACTTCCTGATCAGCAATGCCCTGTTCTGGATGGACAAATACCACATCGACGGGCTGCGTGTCGATGCAGTGGCTTCCATGCTGTACCTCGACTATAGCCGCAACGAGGGTGAGTGGATTCCGAACGAATACGGCGGGCGTGAAAACCTGGCTGCCATTTCGTTCATCAAGGAATTCAACGAGCAGTCGCACATGCAGTTCCCTGGCGTGCTGACCATTGCCGAGGAATCAACCGCCTGGCCAGGAGTCTCGCGACCGACCTACCTGGGCGGACTTGGTTTCAGCCTGAAATGGAACATGGGCTGGATGAACGACACGCTGCGTTACTTCCGCCACGATCCAATTCACCGCAAGTACCATCACGACGAACTGACGTTCAGTTTGATCTATGCGTTCCACGAGAACTTTGTGTTGCCGTTCTCGCACGATGAAGTGGTGCATGGCAAGCACTCGCTTTTGGATCAGGCTCCGGGCGATTTGTGGCAGAAGTTTGCAAATCTGCGATTGCTGTACGGCTATCAGTGGACGCATCCCGGCAAGAAGCTTTTGTTCATGGGCTGTGAGTTTGGCCAGTGGAACGAATGGAACCACGACGAAAGCCTGCAATGGCATTTGTGCGACTGGGAGGCACATCGCGGTGTGCAGAAGCTAGTCGCCGACTTGAATCATCTGGTCAAGAACGAGCCTGCGCTGCACGAGTTGGATTTCTCGCACGAGGGATTTGAGTGGATCGACTGCCACAACTGGGAAGCCAGCGTGCTGTGTTACCTTCGCAAGGCAAAACGGCCCGAGGACTTTGTCCTGGTGGCCTGCAATTTCACGCCAATTCCACGGACTGATTACCGTGTTGGCGTGCCACGCGGAGGCTTCTACCAAGAAGTCTTCAACAGCGATTCTGCCTACTATGGCGGCAGCAACATGGGGAACTATCCTGGCGTGACCGCTGAAGATGGCGGAGTATTTGGTAGGCCGAACTCGCTGAAGCTAAATCTGCCCCCACTGTCGGTGAGTATCTTCAAGCCGCAAGCGATCTAGGTGAATCCATATAACCGGCGCTAGCGCGTTTCGGCTGATGAAACAATCAGCCGTTGAGCGCTAGCCCACGGTTTTTTTGGCTGTGAATCACCAAGGCGTAAACTGCTAGTGGCGAATTCGACGCTCAAATCGCGTCGTCAGGTGATCTTGAAGACGAGAACAAAGCAGATCGCTGCCATGAGCAGTAGCGACAGCAAAAACACCGCGTCGGCAATCCGTTCGACGCGGTGCCGCCGATCGGTGGTACGCAAAGAGTAGTAGGCCAAGCCGCAAGAGGTCATGAAGCCAGTGGCATCGAGCGCCATCAGATCATCACCAATGGCCAGCACTGACTGGAACCCTGGGATGATCTGAAACAGCCCGATGGCGGTCAGACAGACGCCGACCAGGGCGGCGGAGACCGTGAAGATATGAATCGACAGGTCGTTTTGTAGGTCGCGTTTCTGCATATTCGGCGAGGCCGCACGACAGCGACAGTGGACCTACTTTTCTGCGGACCTACTCTTCCGCCTCGTTGCTTGCCTGGCGATTCCATGTCAGGCCATACTCTTTTTCAAGCGCGTTAAGCCAATCGATGGCCGTCTGCTGTTGGGCGACCGAGGCAACAGCCCGTATCTCCAGGTCGTCTTTAGGCCGCATCATGAAGAGTTTCTCTAACACCAACTGTGTCGGTTCCGACCGAATCACCTGAATGACGTAGGCAACATTCTGCGGATCATTGAACGCGACACCGACTCCTGAAGGTTGCAGGCCGAACGCCGTCTTCATAAATTCCTCGCCAGCGTATTCGACGCCGGAAACTTGCGAGAGCGCGGGCATTGCACCCTGCTCCATCTGAGGCACATTCGGGCTGGTCAGCCAAGAAATTCCGTACACTTCGGCGACAGGAAGATTCTTATCGTCCTTGAAGACATCCTTCATCGGCTGCTTGGCCTTGGTCACTGTCGCGGCTAACTCCTCAGCACGCTTTTTGGCTAATTCGCGCCCTTTGACAATTTTCCATTCGTCTAGAACCTGTTCACGAACATCCGCGAACTTTGGAATATGCTCTTCGCGTTCGTCGACTTTCCACCACAGGAAGTGATTACCGTCCTGATCGTTAGAAATGCCCGGTTGGAACAAATTGCCTGGACGAAAAGCAATCTGGTACCACAGCAGACCAGTCTGAGAATCGCGGGAGCGGATCAGGTCGGTCTTTGCCAGGACCATATCTTGCAGAGACATCAGTTTTGTTTGCAGCGACTTGACGCGGTTGTCTTGAGCCAGCGCCAACATATCCAGCGGTTGCGGAGCAGGGCCTTTGTCTTCGCCCGTTTTGGCATTCCAGCGGCGATACTCCGCCTCGTACTGCAACATCGCCTTTCGCAATTTGTTGAACTTACTGTCGACGGTCATAGGAATCCGCTCTATTGCCAGCGTCCGCTGAATCTCTTTGCGAACTTTATCCAACGGTTCGTATTCGACGGGCTTTTCGGCGGCGGGTGCCGCGGCCGGATCCGTCGGAGGTACGGTCGCACCGGGAGGAGTGGTCACTGTCGGATCAGCGGGTGCTGTTGGATCAACAGGGGCGGCTGCGGCAGGTGCAGTGCCAGCAGGTGCTGCGGAATCGGTGGCCGCGGCTGGCGGTGCAGTGGCCCCCGGTGCAATTGGCGCTGTGGCTGGCGGCGTTGTCGTTGTAGTTACTGTAGTCGCGGGTGCGGGTGTAGTTGCGGCTGGTGCCGGTGTACCGGTGGCAGCCGGTTGGGCTGGCGTGGCAGGTTCCGCCTTGCCCTCGGAATCCTGATAGACAACTAGCGAAAACGGCTGTCGTTTCAATGGCTGCTTCATTTGCGACTGCTTGCCATCGCCTGCTGCTGGAGGCGCAGTTGCTGCCGGCGGCGTAGTGCCCGGCGCTGCGGGGGCAGGGTCAGTTTTCGGTTGCTCCGTCTTCGGTTGTTCCGACTTGGAACTTCCCGCCGGTGCGGCAGGTGCTTCCGTGGCAGGTACATTGGTTGCTGGAGCGCCTGGCGCTGCAGGATTTGCAGCAGGAGCAACTGGAGTTGCCGGCGTGGTTGCTGGCTCAGCAGGCGGTGTTGTGCCTGGGGTACTCGCACCCGGTGCATTGGAACCTGGCGTTGCTGCGTCTGGCGCTGCACCATCTGGCGCTGACGTGGCAGGGGGAGTTCCCGGTGGCGTAGCTGGATCAGTCAGATCGGGCAGTTTTTCGGTTACAATAAACTGCTCTTTGTTCTTCTCGTAATACTCGGCGATCTGCTGCTCGGTGATCTTTGGAATTTCTTCCGCAATGGCTTCCTCAAACTCGATCTTGAAGTACTTAAACTCTGCCTTGTACGGCTGGCGAAATCCAGGAATTGGCGAGCGAGCATCGGCAAACTGTTCTTTGTGCTGATTAAAGAAATCTTCTAATTGCGATTCTGTCGGCTCAGGAACTTCATTGCCAAACTCGGCCACCGGCACGGCCAGAATCTGCATGTCGATCCGGCGTTCCAAGCGATTGAAGTAGTCCCAGCGTTGCTCGGGCGTCAACTCACCAAGGCTCATCCCAAACAGCCCTAATGTCGTGTCTTCGGCTAAAGCACTTCGCAGCGCCTCAAAGATTTGTGAGGAGGGGATGCGATCATCAATTAGAAAAGAGTTCCTTTCAATCGCCTCTGGCTCTACCCGCAAGCGGTTTTTTAGCCATTGATTGACCTGCTGGTCAGTCACGATCACTTGCATTTCTTCCGCTTTTTTAGCCAGGATCAACGACCGCGCAACCGCTTGTTCGCTCACCCGCAATAGTTGCGTGTCTTGCCGCACGGGAAGTTCAGCTTCAGCTCTGGCGATCAGAAAAGCCCGGTTGATCACACCACGAAGTCGCATTCGATATGCCATCTGGCTTTCGTGGATCGTACCACCCTGCCAGGTAAGAACTACCGGATCGCGCACAGGACCGGACGAACCGTCGATCATCTGCAAGCACGAACCGAGAAACACAAAGGCGATCATCGCCAGGATCGCGGTTAACGCGAGCAAGACTTTTTGATTCTTCCGAAATAATGCAAATGGGCTATCCATGACGACTTCCTGGAGTCCAAATATCCGCACCGCCGAACAAGAAGGCTTGACAGCTAGGGGTAGCGGGGGTTATCCGAGTATAGCAATGTAACGAGGCAATCCCGAAGCCCGTGATTTTAGCGCTACTCGACGTAAATGCAATCCCAATTAGGGTTGCGAGCATTGATAGCCACCAAATTCGCAGCCTCGGGGGACCGGTTTGAATGGAATTTGGTGAGCGAGCGACCGCTCTGGCGGTTAAAAATTGGCCAGTACAGTCGAAGCGGTCGATTTATTTTCCCTCCTGCTGGCGATTGAATTTGAACCGTCGAAATTGAGCGATTTGGGCAAGGCGCGCCGTATCGCGTGGCGATTTTGCGGCAGGATTGGGTATCAACGGTTTGACGCACCGTGCCAATCGCAACGATTCAAGCTGGTATAGGTGCTGATAGAGCCGCAGGTTAGATGGCCTGCATCGATTGATCAGCGCGAGGGGGAGAAGCTTGATAACAAGTCGATACCGGGGCGATACTTACTGAAAAATCGGTCCAGCTTGCCAACGGCTCGCAAGACATTCATTGAGATCAGCATGGCGAAGAAAACAGCTAGCGGGAAAAAGAACGCCTTGGTGATTGTCGAATCTCCGGCAAAGGCACGGACGATTGGCAAATACCTGGGCGCCGGATATACGGTGGAAGCCAGTATTGGCCACGTGCGCGATTTGCCGCAGGGAGCCAAAGAAATCCCGGATGAGTACCGCAAGGAAGAATGGGCACGCCTCGGCGTGAACGTCCAAAAGGATTTTGATCCATTATATATTGTCCCGCCGGGCAAAACGGCGCAAGTTCGTAAGCTCAAAGGACTACTGAAGGACGCTGACGAGCTGTATCTGGCGACGGACGAAGACCGCGAAGGGGAGGCCATTAGCTGGCATCTCAACGAAATCCTGCGGCCCAAGGTTCCGGTTCACCGGCTCGTTTTTCACGAAATCACGAAAGAGGCGATTCAGGACGCGCTGGCTCACCCGCGACAGATCGACGACGATCTGGTTCGTGCGCAAGAAACGCGGCGAATCGTTGATCGGCTCTATGGTTACGAAGTCTCGCCGCTGTTGTGGCGCAAGGTTCGGCCGAAACTGTCTGCTGGCCGCGTGCAAAGCGTGGCGGTGCGACTGATTGTCGAGCGTGAGAAGCAACGGATGGCGTTTGTTTCGGCCACCTATTGGGATCTGCTGGCACGGTTTGCCAAAAAGGCTGGCGAGTCGGCCGGCAGCGAATTCCAGGCTGAGTTGGTTTCGGTCAACGGCAAGCGGATCCCTGCCGGTAAGGACTTTCTCTCGACCACTGGCCAATTGAAGGAAGGGAACTTCCTGCTGCTGGACGAGGCGGCGTCTCGCAAACTGACCGAAGAGTTGCAAAGCGCGCAGTTCAAGGTCGCCACGATTGAGGACAAGCCGTACACCTCGAAGCCGTATGCCCCGTTTACGACCAGCACCTTGCAACAAGAAGCCAACCGCAAGCTCGGTTTTACCGCGCGCCGCACCATGCAGGTCGCGCAGTCGCTGTACGAAAACGGGCACATTACCTACATGCGTACCGACTCGACCAATCTGGCCAGTGTGGCGATCGACGCCGCGCGGGATCTAGTTCGCGATCAGTACGGTCCCGAGTATTTGCCGGATGCGCCGCGTACCTATCAAACCAAGGTCCGCAATGCACAAGAAGCGCACGAGGCCATTCGCCCGGCGGGTCACCCGTTTGAACTGCCGGAGAATTTGCGTCCCAAGCTGAGCACCGACGAGTTCAAGCTGTTCGACATGATCTGGAAGCGCACGATTGCCAGTCAAATGGCCGACGCGCGCGGTCGTCGCATGACGATCACGATTGAAGGCAAAGGGGCCATCTTTCAGGTCGGCGGCAAGACGATCGAGTTTCCCGGCTACTTGCGTGCTTATGTCGAAGGGGCGGATGATCCGGCGGCCGAATTGGCCGATCAGGAAACCGTCCTCCCTGTGATGGCAGTAGGGGATGAATTGAATTGCAAGCAACTGGATCCCAAGAGCCATACTACGCAACCACCGGCCCGGTTCAGCGAAGCAGCGTTAACGCGTGCTTTGGAAGAAATGGGCATTGGCCGGCCCAGTACCTATGCTTCCATCATCGATACGATTCTGGCACGCGAGTACGTGTTCAAGCGCGGCAATGCGCTGATTCCAACCTGGGTTGCCTTTGCCGTTTCGCAGTTGCTGGAATCACACCTGCCGACACTGGTCGATTACAAATTCACCGCGCAGATGGAAGAGGATCTGGACTCGATCAGCCGTGGCGAGTCTGGGCAATTGGCTTACCTGAAGAAGTTTTATTTTGGGGATGGTCAAACTGGTTTGAAGCCGCATCTGGCCAATAAGGTCGACGAGATCGATGCACGCGATATCAGCCGGATTCGGCTGCACCAGCCCGAAGGACAAGAGCAGATCTTTGCACGCGTTGGGCGCTATGGACCATTCTTGGAGCAAGGGGAGCGGCGCGGGGCGATTCCAGAAGGTCTGGCCCCTGACGAGTTGACCTTAGAGAAGTGTACCGAAATTCTGAATCAGGCCGAACAGGCCGAAGAGCCGCTGGGGATTTGCCCGGACACGAATAAGCCGGTTTACATGAAAGTCGGACGGTTTGGCCCGTACGTCCAGCGTGGGCACACCGATGACGAGGAAAAGCCGCAAAACGCGTCGCTGCTCAAGGGGATGACTCCTGAGACGATCGATCTGCAAACCGCGCTGAAGTTGTTGACGCTGCCGCGAAATCTCGGCGATCACCCGACTTCTGGCGAAGCGGTGATGGCCTACAACGGTCGCTTTGGACCGTATATCAAGAGTGGTGCTGAAACGCGCTCGCTGCCGGCGGAAATTTCGCCGATCGACGTGACGTTCGCACAGGCGCTAGAGTTGCTGGCACAACCGAAGGCAGTGCGGCGTGGCTTTGGTCAAAAGCGCGAGCCGCTGAAAGTGTTTGAGATTTCTCCGACCAATCCGGCCAAGATCGAGATGCTGGACGGTCGCTACGGCCTGTATGTTACCGATGGCACGACGAATGCCTCGTTGCCCAAGAACATGGAGGCCGAAGAAATCACGGTCGAGTTTGCACAGCGACTGTTGGCTGAGCGGGCTGCAGCAGGCCCACCGGCCAAGAAAAAACGTGGTGCCAAATCGAGCGGGCGTGCGGCCCCTAAGTCAGCGGCCCCTAAGTC
>JAWXCH010000534.1:0-3222 GCA_034440595.1 Planctomycetota bacterium
AGTTCTCGTTGTGGCCTGTCGAGAGAACAACCCGACGATATGGACTTGGCGCAAGAGTATTCGCTACTGATCCTTGGACAGTAATCCGCAGATCAGCCGAACGAAGGTGTTCAGCTGCAACAAAAGATGCAGCGTTCGCGCTTCTGGAACAAGCCGAGGACTTTTTCACTGCTGCGTCGTCAGGCGTGAAAGCAGCAAAACCGCTGTTGCTCTATTACTGCTACATGAATCTGCTGAAGGCGTTCTTGCTGACCAGCAGGAAGCAGAACGATGTCAACAACGCTCAGCATGGGTTGTCCGAGCTACTCGATGATGCTGTCCCAAATCCGGTGGAGTTGATCAACGCATTCTTAAATGCCTATCAATCGCCGAACGCACAGGGCAGACTCCAAAACTTCAGCGAGCTTTTTGAACAACTCACCGGAGCTGCCGTGCTGGCAAATCCCACACGCTACGACTTGACCAAGTTAATGCCTCAAATTGTCCCGGGTCACCGCCTGTGGGTTGAGGGCGATTCGAACAGCAATGGCGAGCGGTTCGTTTCGATAGAAAGGCTCGACTTCGTTCAAGATGTGGCGGCAAAGGAGATTTGGATTCGCATCTATGTCGTTGCGGATGACTTGAAGCGTATCAATACGACACACCAAGACTTCCTCATACGTACGCGTTTGCAAGCGACGTTCCGAGAGACCGCTACGGCCGAGGTAGTCAATGGGCGACCGATGGTTTGTTTCGAACAGCAGAACGGTATCAACTACAATCATCGGCCCGCTGACAAGATACCACACCTCGTTGCAACGGTGCGACATTTAATCTGGCGCACCATATTGATCGCTCCCCCTTATCGAAAATATTACCTGTACTCGGCACCAGTTGCCGAGCATGCGCAGGTCGTGCCGCAAACGCTTTCGATTTACGCAATCACCTATTACCTTGGGTCGATTGTTCGATACCGCCCGCACCACTTTGACCGCATTTTGAGGTCCAATTACGGTCCCTTTGTGGAATCATTCCTCAACGATCAGGCTTCGCAGTTCATTTACCTAATGGCCTCGGAGTTTGCGGAGCGCGAAGTGACCAAAGCGGCAATCGTGTAATTCCATGTCGCATCCAGCGGGAGAGATCGCACTTCACGCTCTGACAAGTTGCCCGAACCGGACCGTCGGGCAAATATGATCCTCACGAAGGATTGACATAGCTATGCTGTAGATATAGCATACGTATATGAACACGCTTTCCCGGCTCATGGCGCTCATTGCAGATCTCGATGCTGCTGCGCGCAAGGAGATTACGCTGGCTGCCAAGGAAGGCCGTTTCGATGATCTGCAGCAGCTGATACCGCTGGCGAAGGAGATAGCTGCGATTGTTTTTTCCCAGAAGATCGAAACCCGGTCGGGTTCTCCAGAACCAGCCGATAGTCTCAAGGATAAGCTCAGGTCGTCGGTTGGAAACCGATCGCCAAAGGCATTGAAGTCCAAGAAAACCGACTACCCACAATTTCTTCGCGAGAAGCAGGACTTCGTGAAATTAGGTTGGTCTGCGAAGGAAAAAAAGCCATATGAGCATCGCGTACCAAAGGTCAGCCTAGATGTCGCTCTTTCAGCGGTCGCGTCATGCGGTAAGACGGGGCACCGATTCACCATGAACGACATCCTAAAGGCTGTGATAGGTTCAAAAGGCGCTGAACCGATTCCAAGCTATCAGGTTTATGCCGTGGTCTCATGGCTTAAGTGGGCAGGTATGGTTCTGCAGCACGGTCGACAGGGATACAACGTCGTTAGACCGCAATCATTCATTTCATCGGTAGAGGCGGCGTGGCAGTCGCTTCCCCAACGATGATCGACTAATCGAACCGAAAGGTCCCAGCATGGCAAAGTACCAGTTCCGTGAGCGAATTCCTATCGACGTGCCGCATACTTTGATGCAGCTGTTATCGCGATTCCAAGGGGTTAAGGACGGCCTCCCTGAGCTGATCAAGAACTCGAAGGATCAGTACAGCCGGCTTGGGATCACCGATCTAAGATTGCGCACGATTGTAGTTGCGGTCAACTCGGTCGACAAAGCCATTGCAGTTATTGACTTTGCCGGTGCGACGGTAGATCAGTTCAAGCGATGGGAGACATGGTCAGATCCCACAGCAAACGCACGCGACAAGGCGGCCGATATCGAGGGTGGCCACGGCAACGGTGGCAAGGCGTTCATGGTGCTTGGGTCTTCAACCGACTCGTCTTTCGAATCGTGTCACAATGGGCATCGCACTCGGATGGGCTATGAGAACGAGAGCGAGCGGACTCGCTTCAAGCCAGGCATTGCGATCGAAAGGGGAAAGCCGATTGAGGATCAGCAGGTCGATTCCACTCGTTCGCGGTTCGACAGTGCGCTCGTTGCTTTCGGACTAAGTTTCGACCATCTTCCGAAGCCAGCACAGGATGCGTTCGCGATAAGGCAGTCATACACCATAGCTCAAGTCAATGGCATCAAGGATTGGGTGCGATCAAGGGACGAGACTGTGCGCCGCGCGATATCGGAGATGCGGCGTGTAGTTGAAACACATCCGCAGGCAGCTCTTACACTTGAGTCATGCGGGGTGTGGTTTGTCGTCGATGGCCAGATCGTCGGTGACTCGCCTGCCAAAGCTGAGTATCCGGAGCCATTCCCTGGTTTCACTGAGCCGCTCGTGATCCCTGTGCCCAACGAAGTAACCGACCCCCACACCGGCGAAAGCGTGAACACTGGTGTGGGGAACGATGAATCCCGTTTTCTGACGTTGCGTACCAGTGCTCGCTCGCTTCGGACTGAGGACATGCGACCTCTACATGTCATTCGAGTACGTAACGCTCGAAACATCGTCGGATTGTGGAGTGTTGCCGATTTAAGTCCTGGTGCGTCTTCAGGGTTCGTCTTCGGCGAACTTCGCGTTCCATCCCTCGACGGGGAGCATTTAACGGGCGCTGATCGAAAATCGTTGAACGATACTCCGCTCGTACGAGGATTGGAAGGGTGGACTGCAGATCGAGTAAAGGAACTAGCCGACAAGATTCAACAAGCCACGGCAAAGGAGCATAGATCTGAGGACCGCGACAAGGTGAACCAGAGCCTGAATAAGCTCCGCGACCTCATGCGCGAGTTTCTGAAAGAGCGTGATCGTGGCGATCAGGGTGCGGGTAAAGGTCAGAAAGGCGAAGGAGAAAACGGCCCGAATCCGCCGCCGCCCCCTCCGCC
>JAWXCH010000535.1:0-19195 GCA_034440595.1 Planctomycetota bacterium
AAGGTAACTCAACTACTGGAAAGCCGGATGCGGGAGATCCGCCCGTCCGGTTTGGCGGGAGGGGGACCGCAACCCAATGCGGTCTTCCTACCCGATCGTCAGGCCTACTGCCGTGACAGGCCAACCGAATTGGAATGGCAGATCGTGCAACTGCTGATCACCAGTTCGCGGGCATGTTCATTGAGCTTTGTTTTGCTCCCTGACGCTGCGTGGCACTGAGTGCAACACTGGCCAATCATGTCGGTTGGACTCGCTCCACCAACATTGGAGATGCGTTGCACATCATCCGCTGGTGGTACAAACGAACGTAATTCGATTGTGCGACAGGCGGCTGGTAGCATCAATCCACTGATTAGATTATCGTGCAGTCGCGGCTGGTTATCCCAGAATTTAAACCCGGCTACTGAAGCAATAGATGCCGTCGACACAGGGCTGGTAGTTGCCACTAGCGAACCGCCAGGCGCGGTTGATCGCGGTATCATGATCGTACACCAGACGGTGCCAATCACGATTCCTAAGATCATTGCGGCGGCAAACCGACCTGATCCTAACGCCGGCGGAACGGCAGCACCATGTCCGGTCGGTAAGTACAGTCCCTGCGGGCCATACGGAGAGGGTCGCCGTGCATTGCGCGAGTTCGATAGCGAGTTGGGTCCGTCTTCAACCTCGTAGCTCCACTCGCGATGATCACCGCGATAGCCGGGCAGCTTGAGCGTTTCAGGTATATCGACCGACTCGATTCCACTGAGTGGCTCGATTGGACGCAGCGCTTCTGCGATGCGGCGGCACTCGCTGCAATGGGCCAGATGCAACTCAACGGCAATGTCCGTAGCCTGGCCCGAGGGAAATGGTCCCTGAGTCAAAATAGCGAACACGCGATCACAGTGCATTTTGCCCATTGGCTTTTTTTGTCCTGGAATTTAGATCCAGCGAGACAACGTGCCGATTGCCAGTGTTTTTGCCGCAGACCAGATTATAGCAGCATTCGATTCAGATGCGAAATTTATTTGCAGCCGGTTCGCATTGTATACAGGCCAATGACGGGCTGCTTTCTGGCGAAAGTCTGTAAAACGTCCTGCCGTGAGAACTTTTGCCGCGTGCCGCATAGCTATTTATCGAAACTATTTGTCGACAAACGCGTTACTGCGTTGGACAGGTAAGGCCCGCGAGAGTGCGGGCCGGAAAGAAAAGGGGAGGGAACAGGACAGCTCGGCTACGCACGCATTGGCCAATAAGCTGACACCCAAGAATCACGGGGGAAGCACGCCCCGCTGCTTGCAGGCCTCGTACTCGAGCCGCCCTGTTCCTCACCCACCATGCTTGACGATTGAATCCCCAAAGGGGGAAGAAGGTCAATGAAGTGCATGGTCCGTTCAAGACTTCCTGTCTTTCCCGGACAGTTCATTCATCGTAATCCGAATGGTCCGTTCTGAGCGCGAAACCCGATTGGACCGAAAAATCTTGCTAGCTTCCGCGAGAGAATGAAGATGGTAACGAATATGCCGATTGTGATAGCCGCGGCTGTGGAAGATACCACCAGCGGTTGATTAACCCGGCGAGCGGCGACGGTTTATTCTTCATCGACGCCAACTGCCACAAACCGGTACCCGCTGCCGCGCACGCTGACAAAATGCCGCGGGTGCGAAGGATCCTTTTCAAAGTACTTTCGCAAGTTAACAATAAAGTTATCCACCGTACGCGTGGTAATGGTGTGTGGCATTCCCCAGACCTCTTCGAGCAATTCAGCCCGTGTAACAACAGACCCTTCGTGCTCGACGAAATAGCGAAGCAGTTTCATTTCCAACGTAGTCAGCCGCATGCGATTTCCCGCGACCGAGACTTCGAAGGTGTCGAAGTTGACCACCGCTTCACCAAATCGGTACTCGTCCCCAATCGCGGCACGTTTTGGAACAATGCTCTCGTCTCCTCGCGACTGGGTGCGGCGAGCCACCAAATTGCGGACGATACTCAGCAGTTCTTCCAGATCAAACGGTTTTTGCAGGTAGACATCGGCTCCGACGTTGAACCCGCGGACGCGGTCTTCGGTCAGGGTTCGTGCGCTCAGCATCAGGATCGGAACGTGGCTGTCCGATTGGCGAATGGATTCGCAGACAGCGTAGCCGCTCATGCCGGGCAGCATCAGATCCAAGACGATTAGGGAGATCTGGCCAGGTTGAGCGTTAAAGACTTCAAGTGCCGCTGGCCCGTCCTGTACGGTGGTGACGTAGAAACCTTCCACTTCAAGGTTGAAGCGAATTCCGTCCGCTATGTGCGGGTCATCCTCGACGATCAAAATGTGATGCATGTTGCCCTCATTCAATTCCCTGGCAGCTCGACTTCGAACACGGTCCCTGGACCGTCCGTACGCTCGCGAACACTCACCTTGCCGCGCAGTTGACGCACTAATTGTCGGACGATAAACAGACCCAGTCCAGTACCGGCTTTTTTACGCTCCAACTCGCTACCCAGTCGGACAAATCGTCCGAAGATCTTACGCCGGAGTTTTGCGGGAATTCCCGGCCCGTTGTCGCTAATACGCAACGTGACCAGCCTGTGTTCGTCAGACGTCAGTTCCACCTCAACCTGCGGAATATCTCCGCCATACTTAATGGCGTTGTCCACCAGGTTTCGGACAATCATTTCCAGGTCACTGGACCGACCGCGTACCAAGGCCGGTTGCAAGTTGAGTTGTATCGCGTCGTCCGGCAGGCGATACAGTTGTGATAAAGAACCAACCACTTGCCGCGTTAGTGCCTGGAGATCGATATCTTCCAATGGAACCTGCACCGGTTCACGATCAACACGCGCGGCATCCAGCAAATGATTGATCAGTGAGTCCAGCCGCTCGATGTCTTCGAGCATCGAATGATGGAATTCGTCGGTTTGTTGCGTGGTCAATTGACGCCGTGTCATGGTTTGCAAGTACAACTTCAGCGACGCAATTGGGCTTTTTAGTTCGTGCGTCACGCTGTCGATAAAGTTGGATTGTCGCTGGCTAAGCTGAACCGCTTTGATGGACAGAAACAAGTACAAGACCACGCCGACCAGGAGCAGGACCAGAAAGACGGTCCCGATAGCCAGCATGGTCCAGTACAGGGTCGGGTCCGGCCCTTCGACCGCGGCCATGGCTGTCACCAGGATCCAGCTGATTAGCAGGACCACCAAGAGCACGATCATGATCACGCCAAGCGTGATCGGCCAGGATGCAGAACGGCGAAAAATCATGCGTGATGGCTCGGAGAATGAATAGAACGATTCTCCGCTAATCGTACTTGCCTGGCGCAAGATCCGCTACAGCCAGTGCTTTGACCGGCCGCATCATCCATTTGCCCAATCGCGTCGGAGATTTGCCAGCCAGCCACAGGGGGAAACCGCAGTTTCGCCCTCGGCGGGCTAGCAATTGATTTGCATAACAGCCTGAATTATTTCTTTTCAACAACCCAGATATTGCGGAAACGGACTGGATTGCCGTGATCTTGCAGGGCAAATGGACCTTGGCCAGGAGCCTCGGTCGAGGCACCGCCCGGGGTAATATTCGGCAGTTCGATGTCATGAATCACGACCCCGTTATGCTTGATCTTGGCCTTGGCTTTGGCGGTTTTGTTTCCCTTGTCGTCAAACCGAGCACCAGTAAAGTCGATATCGTAAGTCTGCCAGGCGAGTGGCGGGAAGCACATATTCACGTCTGGCTTGGCAATTTGATAGAAACCGCCGCACTCGTTGTTCTCGCCGTTTAGGCCGAACGAATCGAGGATCTGCAATTCATAGCGGTTCTGTAGATACAGGCCACTATTGCCGCGACCTTGGCCGCTCGCTGCTGGCATGTACGGTGTCTTGAATTCCATGTGCAGCGTAAAGTCTTTGAAATCCTGCTTGCTCATCACACCGATATTGAGCAGGTCTTCGTCAACGACTTTGCCCTTGTTCCAGGCATCTGCGTTGGTGCCGTCAAACAAGATGACCGCGCCCTCTGGGGCCTTGGCACCGAGAGTCGGGCTTTTGCGTTCGACTTTCTTCACGCGGCCGATTCGATCAGCGACTGGGCCTTTGAATGCAAAGTCACCTTTTTTCAACGTCGCTGTGTAGTTGCCTGCCGGAATCTTCTTTTCCGGTTCTACTGTTCCGGTCAGCGTGGTTGCGCCATCTTCGGTCTTCCCGGTCATTTTGATCACCTCGTCACCACGCTTGGCGCCATCTCCAGGCAGGCCTCCTTTGTAAAGCACAGCCTCAAACTTGCCCTCGCCCTTGGCAATCACTTGCAGGCCAAACTTTCCGCCACTTCCTTCGCCAGTACGAAGTTGTCCAGCGTACTCGCCTTGAATAGCGAAATCGGCATCAGCCTTGGCAGGATCGGTGACGGCAGGACCCTCAGCGGCGTGTGCCATTTTGAATGCTCCACAGAGCGCCATGACGGACAAACATAGGAAGGTCAAATAACTACGAACGGCGATACAATTGATCAAGCGGATCATGATGCTCCTCAGCAGCGAGAAAGAGGCAGGATAGAAACTGGCAGGCAAGTTCCCCGCCAGTATTCTCATCCAACATCAGGCGCGATGCAAGTGATTGGTCCAGAAATCCGGCAGCCCTGCCGGAATGGACGAAGAAATCACCAGGAAACAGCGGAAAAGCTGCGATAGCCGAGCAGCGGCAAAGCTGGCAGCGTTGCCAGACTAGCCCGCTTTGCTCTTGTACTCGGGCATGGACGCCGCCGGTGCGGCTGGCATCGAAGTGTCGGCGTCGTCGGCAGTTGGGCGCAGCTTGATGGTCGCCCCTGGAGGAACGCGCCGTTCCTGAACAAACCCACGCTTGCCAGTTTGAAAGAACTCGTAGAATGCCACAGCGGTCCCTTGCGTGAACTCGCTTTGCAAAGTTTCCAGAATTTCGTTCCACTTCAGGCTGCTGCGATAGATGACGCGGTAGGCGCGTTTCAACTCGGCAACTTCGTCGGCTGAGAATCCGTTGCGCCGCAGGCCGACCAGGTTCAAGCCAACCACGCAGTTGCTGTTGCCGTCAATCATGACAAAAGGAGGAACATCCTGCACGATGCGTGCCATGCCACCGACCATCGCCAGTCGACCGACGCGACAGAATTGGTGAATACCCACGCCACCTGAAATAAACGCTCGATCTTCGACCGACACATGCCCAGCCAGCATGACGTTATTCGCCAACACCACATTGTTGCCAATCGTGCAGTCGTGCGCGACATGCGCGCCGGCCATCATCAGGTTTTCGTCACCTAAGTAGGTGACCCCCTCTGGCTTCATCGCACGGTGAATCGTCGTGTGCTCGCGGATAGTGTTGCCGGCACCGATCTCCAACCGGCCAAGCTGCTGCGGTCGCTTGAGATGCTGTGGAAAACCGCCAATGACGGCCGACTCGTGGACTTCGTTATTGGGTCCAAGTGTCGTTCCATTCTTAATGACACAGTGCGCCGCAATCGTACAGCCATCACCAATCACCACGTCCGCCTCGATCACCGCAAAGGGACCGATTGTGACATGTTCGCCGATATGAGCCTGAGGACTGACAATGGCGAGCGGATGGATGTTCACCGTGCTATTTCCTTGTGGAGGCGATAGATCGTGGCCATGAGGCGAGCCATCCAGCAACGGGCGTTGCTAATGACCACCTGGGAAGGGAGAATTGCCTTGCCGCAATAGAGTCGGCCCGTCGCGGTTGACCCCTGCGACCGGCGACAGACTCGACTACTGAATCTATCGGACGCACGGGGGATACAGATTCAAACTGTTGTCCGGCAAGCGACGATTCTGCCGTATTTTCAGCAAGCCGGTACGCGCCATCGACCGGGCATGATAAGTTACGGTAAGATTTAGGGTTACGGAGTTGCGGCGACGGCCGTTCAGACTGCCTGATCGTTACAAATTCCGGCCGCCCGAACGAGTGCTTTCGGCGGTCTTGCTAGCACGCACCAATCTCGCACATTGCCCACGGAGAACGGATCATCATGTCCACCAAAGAGGAAATTTACGACGAAGCAGACCGCCTGAAAGATGCTGGCCAACTGGACGAGGCCGCGGTCAAGCTAGAAGAGCTGCTAGCCAACGAACCTGGCTATGCTCTGGCGCATGCCGCGCTGTCGGTGATCTATACCCGTCTGAAGAAGCACGACGAAGCAATCCAGCATGGGCAGGCCGTTTGCCAGTTGGAACCCAATGACGCGTTCAGCTTTACTTCGATGAGCGTCACTTACCAGCGTGCCGGCAAGATTCTGGAAGCAGAAGATGCGATGGCGCGTGCCAGAATGTTGCAGCAGTCGCGATAATAAACAGGATTGTGTGCCACTGGCTTTGCCAGTTTGTCGGGTTTGTGCAACGCACCACGCTCCGTTTGAGCTTGCATACCGCTCCGCATCAATTCTCAAACCGATATTGCACGCCAATGTTCCGGTGCGTGAAACGAACCAATGAGCTACGCAAGACTCCGCGTATCACTATAGCCTTGCCTGCATTGCAGGATGCGACTCAATTTGCAAATGATTAATGATTGCTGACCGATAACAATTGAAAAATCCGCGCGATTGAGGGGCTTGGATCTATCATTTGTTATCAATCATCATTCATTTGTCATTGGGAGTGGGTCCATGCGAGGCCAGATTTACTCTGACCCGTGATTTTCGCGTGCTGCCTGCGCCCAAGAAGGGCGATATCACCCCGATCAACCGGGATTCTGCGGCCGATTGACCACGCGCTTGTTGATGTCGACTTCCAGCACTCCAAATGCCTGCTCGTGGCGGTGCAACGTCAATTGCAGCGCGTGGAGCATTCGCTTAGCGGTGTAATAGTTGGTCACAATGCGCTGGCTGATCATGACGGGCTGCGTGGGAATTCCCATGGGTTGCGGATTGAGACCAAAGTCGATGATCAATTCTTCGGGTGTGCCGGTAACGCGGCAGAAATTCGCATAAGCTGAGATCGCACGCGAATCATCGACTTCGACGCGCTGTCTGTTGGATGCCTCTGGCTCGCCGAGGTCGGCTGCGGAAGGCGGCAATTCAGATTTGGCCACGTTAAACCTCCTTGTAAATTTCGATCAATCCAAGTCAACACACTGTACCAAAATCGCAGCGACCCGGCTACAGATTCAGCTCCGTGGTGATAGCCTCCAACTTCTTCTGCTCGGTCGGGTGCAAGTCCTTTGGATTCAACTTCAATTGACGTGCCTTTTCAATCGAGGTTTTAGCGCCATCGATGTCCTTGGCAGCATGCTGGGCAAATGCCAGATGGACAAGTTTCAGCGAACTCGGCACCAGTACCGAGTCTTGCAAATCCTTGAGAGCCGCATCTGTATTGCCCATTGCCAGGTAGATCGTACCTCGCGTGTCCAGCAGGTCCGATGTCGGCCCGTAGACCTCCATCGCAAAATTGACTAGCTGAATCGCTTCGTCCATTTTTTCATTCTTCAGGGCCAGGATATAGGCCAGGTTGTTGGACATAGCGGCCTTCAGTGACTCGGTGAGATCTTCTCGAGCCAGCAGCTTCCGATAGATCTTTTCAGACTCATTCAGCTCATTGCGAATTTCGCGAATGTCTCCCATCATCGCTTCAAGTTGGAGAGATTCTGGATTTTGTTTCTTGAGTGAGGAGTACCATCCGGCCAGTGCGACAAAGTGTTCCGGCTTGGCCTCGGCGCGACGTGCTCTCAGCAGTTCTAGTGCTGCGGCAACTGTGCCTGGGACCTGGTTCGGATCTTTGCCGACGGTCGCTAGAATCTGAAAGGCTTCATTTAGATCGCGATGCATGCCAACTAGCATTGCCAGGTTACGCATCGCACGCGGATCGTCCTTCACATATTCTCGCAGCAGTTTCTCTGCCGCATCGTATTGTTCCAAGTTTTCCAGAGTGCCGATCGTTCCCTGGACCTGTGCCCACTTTTCCTGCGGCCATGGTGCAGGTCCAAGTGCATTCAGCAGCAAGTCGACCCCCTCTTTCGCCTTCCCTTCCTTCACCAGAATGCCAGCTCGCAGCGCCAGGACTGGGCCGGAACCCTTCGCGGCGGGTTGCTTTTCCTCATAGCTTCGCAGCCAGGAATCTACTTCGCTAGCGCGATTGGCACGCATCAGAAATTCGGCATAGGCTAGGTAGTGTTCTGGATGAGCGTTGGGCTTGGAAACAACCGTCAACATGGTGTCGTTGGCTTTGTCGACCTGCCCGACACTTTCGTGGAGAAGAGCCAGTTTGACCTGCTCGGCAGGTTGCAGATCCTGCTTGGCCTGAATTTCCTGCAGTAATCTGAGTGCCTCGCGCATGCTGGATGGCTCGTTGCGATTGGCAAGCAAACCGACAATCAGCAAATTGTCCTCGAGCGTCCGTTTTCCATCCGGTTGACTGACCATGTCTTTGGCGATCAAGAAGGTCTTCCAATCCTTCTTCTTTGAAACCATCGCCACGGCTCGGGCACGCCGTGCCCAGCTCAGCAATTCGACATATTGCGGCTCTGTGCGTCCTGTCAGAAGCTTGGTCAAGGAGTCCAGATGTTTTTCGATCTGTTCGATTTGTCCGGCGCGGAGATAAAAACTCGCCACGGCTTGCAGCAACTTCACGTCATCGGGTTTTGCTGCGACGGCCAATTCGTATTGTGCAGCAGCGCGATCTCCCTCACCCAGGACTTCGTAGCATTGAGCCGCGATCTTGTGCCGTTCTTTTTCGGGGGCTTTGGTCATCGCCTCTTCAACCACCTTCATTCCCTCGGCGGAATTACCTGCCGAAGCAAGTGTTTTCACCAGGGACAACCAGCCCTCGGTCGTTTCCGGCTGCTTTTTAATGACATCACGCAACACACGTTCGCTCTCTGCGAAGTTACCAACGCGCCTCTGCGCCTCGGCATACCACAACTGTTCCGTGGGTTTGGCCGATTCACTCGGCTTGGAAGCTTCCAACAGTTTCTTCGCCTCGTCCATTTTTCCGGTGCGAATGGCAACTTCGAACTGAGATTGCTCCATGCTGTCGCTTGCGAGTTCACTACTAAATTTCCTTTGCAGTTCTTCGGCCCCGGCCAAATCCCCCTTGGCAACCATCAACTGATAAAGCTGGCTGACCTTGGCACTGTTAATCGTGCCGTACTGCATCGCCAGTTTCAATTCTTTGATCACCTCGTCCGCATTGTTTTCCAACCCGGCGATTTCCGCCAAAAGCAAATGCGGTTCACTCAACTCGGTGCGTACCTTCAAAAGCTCGTCAAGCTCACTGCGAGCTTCAATCAGCAATTCCTTATCCGCATCCGAAAGTTGCGGCGGTTGATTTGCCTTTCTTTGCGCATACTGATCCTTCATGACAGTGGTGATCTTGCAGATGGTATCGAGAATCTTTATCTCGGGACGGTCAGTTCCCAACAGCTTTTGTATTTCCGCAGAGGTTTTCTTCATCTCCTCCACGTCCATCATCGCTCGTACCAGATCGAAGTATTGCAGACGAACACCGGCGTCCTCCGGTAACTTTTCCATCAACTTCTTATATATCCGAGCACTCGAATCGGCGTCGTTGGCTCGGCGATATTCGTTGGCCAGGCCAGACAGCAACTGGTTCTGCTCTTCTGGAGTAAGCTGGTCGATGCCGATCTCCAGTGTTCGCAGGCCTGCCTTGGCTTGTTGGCCACCAATTTGATTCAAGAAATTGGCGCGTAATAGACGCATAATCACACCGTCACGAATTTTTTCAGGGGCCTTACTGGCCAGATTCAGGGCATCCTGAGGCCCCTTGGCCTGCGCCTCAAATTTGCACATAGCGATCCACGCCTGCGGATCCTCTGGATTTGAATCGCGGAGACCGACCAACAGCTTGCGCGCTTCATCCTGGTTTCCGCTGCGGAGCTTAACCTCCGCGTCCATCAAGGTCAGGCTGGCCGGCGGAATGTCTGGAGACTTTTTCAGCTCCTCCACCATTGCCGTTAGCTGTTCCCATTTCTGAGATTCCTTCGGGCGCTGAGCTTGAACCATCAACCGTAAATTAAACAGCGGACCCCAAACTCGCGGGTTCTTGCTTAAGTTCTCGCCTAATGCGGCGGCAAGCTTCTCGTATTCGGCCAATGCCTCGGCCATTCGACCGCTTTGCAGCAGCGATTCCGCCGTCCGGAGGATCGCTTCGTAATTCATGTTGTTGTTATTGCCCGAGTTGAGGCGACCTAATATTTCGCGTTCTTTTTCCGGCTGGTGTATTCTCTTGTAGACCTTGGCCAGTTGAAGATCGACGTTGTTCTTGTACGCCTGCACTTGCGCGACAAGGGGGCGCGCTTCATTCAACTTTGCCTCTGCTTCCTTCCACTTTTTCTCACCTTCCTTCTCCTTCATCTCCGCATCCAATGACTGTCCCTCGGCAACCAGAGCCAGCCCTTCGTAATAAGGAACCGGCAAGTTGTACGGAACCGAGGCTTCCAATGCGGCAATCTTCTTCCTGGCATTTTTGAAGTCCCCTGTGATCAGTGCCAGTTCAAAGCCCATCCTGAGCAATTCCTCGTTCTCGGGAAGTTGCTCCAGACCGGCATCGCAGATTTCGACGGATCGCGGCAATTCACCTTGTGCGCGACAAATCATTGCCAACTGCGCGTGCAACCGCCAATCCTTGGGGTAAAGCTCGACGCCGCGCGTCAGCAGTTTACGCGCATCATCCAGTTTCGTCCCAACGGCCGCTCGATTGGACAGCAGTAGCAGAACATCCGCTGCCTCAGGATTTAACTTGGCGGCTTCATCCAGCGAGGCTTCGCTCTTTTTCTCGTTCTTTAGCTGTGCCCAGTACCGATAGCGATTGATAAAGGCCTCGCTCGATTTGGGATTGGCTTCGACCATGCGTTCGATCACTGCGTCGGCCTCGGCATCAGAACCGGCCTTACGCAAGAGATCAGCCAGCACGGGATAGGCATCAACCTTATCGGGCGCAGAAGCCGGAGCATCAAAAGTTTTCTTGACTTTGTCGTAGCCGACCATTTCGCGATAGATGGTGGCTGCTCCGTCGAAATCGGCCAGCGCAATTTTGCATTGACCAAGCATGAAGTCCAAATCGCTATCGGACTTCCCAGCCTCTTTCAGGAAAACTCCATGGTCGAGCGCGGCACCCGGATTGCGGTACTTGACCATGTACTCCAGCAATTTCCGGCGCATCACGGTATTGTCAGGGTTCTTGCGGACTACGGTCTCCATTTGTTGAACGGCAAAGATCTTCTTGCGTATGCCAGAATCAGGCAGCTCCGCTTCGTCGTACAAGATATTGGCGAGCAACTCGTTGCCTTCGTCGCTGTCCTTTTCGTGCGACAGGTACCGAAAGCAGAACTCGGTGGCTTCTTTGAAATTCCCCTTCTCGCGTTCAGTTTTGGCATTCTCCAGCAAGCCTTCAGAATGCCTTCGCACCTGGAAGCCGTGTAAAAAATGAACGCCTGTGCCAAGCACAATAATCGAGACCAACAACACGACGGCCAGCTTAATGTTTAAACGCTTCATAGTTTTGCGATTCCGACCGAAGTCTTAGCGGAATAAGTGAAAAAAATAACGATACCCCTGCCAGCATGCATTACGTCCGGCTCAGGATCGTAGTTCGATTGAACTACTTCACGATTGCACCATTGCCGGTCTTTGCGGCAAGAATGCCCCGCCGACTCTCCTCTCCCCTCTACAATCGCCCCTCTACAATCGACTTACAAGCTCTTTATAACGTCTATTCGCTAGCACGGCAGGTTTTCTTGGCACGCTGCCAAATTTACTCTTGGAATACATGCTGCCATTTCACAGCCGCCGCCATTTCACAGGCAACGAGCTTTCGCGCGTTGCACCGCAGCCTCCCCCCACAGTGTAGTGGCTGCACTGGTGTCGTGCTCCACTAGTGCTGCGGATCCGCTGGCGAAAATTCACATGCTTCCATTCTATTTAGGTAGCCGAATCGGTCAACGAATCGCCACGATTCATAGCCGCTTTTCGTGGATTGCTAACGCCGAATGTTAAGATGGGTGGTTTCGGAGGAAATTAACGGCAAATCTTTCATGCCCACGTTGGTTTGTGCCGATCATAGGGATTGAACGGTTCAGGCAGCGTTTGCGGCCTACGGGACAGTTGGCCCTGGTGACCGGCGGCTACAGAATACATTGGTGAAACGCATGGCAGAAATCTCGAGCATTTCAGCAAATTCACGACGAGGCTTGCTCCTGGTAGCGCTCTTGGCCGCCATCACTCAGGCTGCCGGTTGCGCAACGACCACCTACCAGCAGTCTGTGGTGAATCCCGCCCTGAGCGGGCCTGCCGACGCTGTACCGGTGGGGCGCGAACTGAACATGGTCTCGCTCCCTAGCTATCGCATTGAACCCCCCGACGTACTTCAGATCGAGGCGGTTCGCGTCATACCCAAATCGCCGTTTCGCATCAAACAGCTAGATGCCTTGCAAATTGATGTGCAGGGAACCAGTTTAGATGCACCTCCCATTCAGAATCAGTTGTTCTTTGTCGATCCGGACGGTTTTGTAAACCTCGGGCCGAGCTATGGCAAAATCAAGGTCAGCGGAATGACGCTGGAGCAGGCCCGTGAAGCGGTCGACAAGCAGTTTCGCCGCACATTGGCCGAGCCGCAGGTTTCGCTCACTCTGGCCGACGCTGGTGGGCAGCAACAGATCACCGGAGCGAACGCAGTCGGGCCGGACGGGTACATCAACCTGGGCACGTATGGATCTGTGTACGTGACCGGTATGACTGTTGAAGAGGCCACCGCCGCCGTCGAAGAGCAGCTTGCCAAGTATCTGGAGCAACCACGCATTTCACTTAGTGTGGTTCAATACCAAAGTAAGTTCTACTACGTCGTCACCGAAGGGGCAGGCTTTGGAGATCAAATTGCACGTTTTCCAGTGACTGGAAATGAAACTGTCATGGATGCCGTAACGCAGGTGAACGGCATCTCGCGACTGTCCAGCAAGGACATTTGGATTGCACGCCCCGCACCGGGGGAAGAGGCCTGCTTCCAGCAGTTGCCTGTCGAATGGGAATCGATCGTCAAACGTGGCGAATCGAAGACCAACTATCAGGTGCTGCCTGGCGACCGCATCTTCATCCGCGAAGACCACTTGGTCGCAACCGATTCGTATATCGCACGTCTGACGGCACCGTTTGAACGAATTCTCGGATTTGCCTTGCTCGGCACGAACACCGTTCAGACTGTTAACCGCTTCCCACAAGGCTTCTTGCAACAGTCTGGACCATAAGCTCTAAGCTGTCATTGAAACTCAAATACCTGGCGACCTTGGAAGGATACATCACATGGCTTGGACGCGACTACGAACTTCGACCTGCTGCTTGGCAATTGGCATGCAAATGCTGCTTCCTGCCAGCATCACTGCGGAAGTACGATACGAAACGATGCCCTGCACCGATGGCTCGTGCGTACCCAATCGCATCACCAATGGATACAACCAGACGCAGTGGCGTCGCTGGCCAGTTCCAGAAAAGCAACTTTCTACCGGTCCGCAAGGCAGGGGAGAAGCAATTCCTATCGACAATTCAGCGTTGCCTCCGGCGGACAAGGAAGCCGATTCGCCAACTCCGTCGTTGCCAGGCATGGATGGCCCAGTCGGCGGAGGTGGTGGCGCGCTGCCTCCATTGTCGACTCCGGGCGGTCTCGCGCCAGGCTTGCCCGATTCAGGGCTGGGAGCAGGACCAGGTCTGCCGCCGGAATTAATGGGCCCCGGCGCACGCACGCCGACTGCTCCTGGTGGTGTCGGTGCACCTGGTGCTGGCGGCGCTGGCGGCGCTGGACCGATGTCTGCACCAAGACCGGGATTTCCCACGCCAGGTGGTATGGGCAGCGGCCCAGGCACGGGAACCCCGATGCCTCGCCGCGGCGCTGGAGGGGGATTTCCTGGTGGGCCTGTCCCTCGCGACACAACAACGCCTAGCACTACGCCTTCGCCACGTCCGTTTGGATTAGATATCTCAAGCGACCCTGCGGGCAAGTACAGCGCCATGCCAGCTTCAATCGCCGAGACCAGCGGGCCACAGGAAGTTGAGGGGCCATCATTGATTAGCATTGCTCCTCGCGAACTGCCGGCCAAATCGATGCAAGGTCGCCGGCTGAAGGTGAGTGAGCCAGAACCAGCACCAGAGGGAATGCCCGTGATCGAATATGCTGCACCGAAGCAGACCTCGTACGAAACGCCAGTCAGTCGCTGGAAAAGCGACCGAACAGCTCCGGCCGAAGTCGAATTTTCGGGCGAAGATTCGATGGATGTGGTTTCTGCGACTCCGGCGACTTCGACTCGATTGAGTTGGGAGCCAGTCCGGTCGACAGTTCAACCGCAAACCACCACGCCGTCCACAGTCGCTTTTGCGACAGATGAATCCGCAATTGATCGCCTGGAACAACCATTCAGTGAAGACGCAGCCGAGCAACGCCCAGCGCAGAAGCTTGTCTGGACTGCACCGCGTGCCAGCGAGGCCGGGGTCTCCATGAACGTGCGTTCCAACGCCAATAATCTTCGCGACTTAGATCAACTGGGTGGCGAGCGATCCAACCCATTGCGAGGCAATCGCAGTGTTGAAGGACGCACGCCCGAGGCAGAATCGACTGTGCGATTTCCAGTTCGACCAGCTAGCGCGTATTTGGAAATTCCATCTGAGAGTAGCAATAACCCTCTGCGGCGGTAGTAGCTGCGTAGGGAGCTAGCTTCTGAGTGGGTTAGACAGAGGTCGGATTGCCGGAGCGATGCTCTGCTGTTGACAGTGCTGGTGCACCGGAATGTCGCTTTGGAACGGATTGCCCGATCACAGATTGGCCTACTACAGTAGCGGCTTTGGCCGGCAACTGCATCTCGGCCGCGAGTTGATCTTTCTCGAATGCGCTGCCTTGTTCCATAGAAGCCAGCGCTACGCCAATCACCGGCGTCGGCAATGTAGGTGAATTTGCTTGCAGCTTCAGTTCGGTTGAAATGGCGAGAAGCTCCTGAATTTGAGCTTCGAGCGGTTCGACAAAATCCAAGAAGGTCGCTAACTGCACACTGGCACCTCGTTCGTCCTGATCTCCTACCACGTGCAAATTGCCCACCGCCATGCCGTCAACGACCAGTGGCAAATCCATGCGCCAAGTGCGATTCGGAGCGCCAATGCATTCCTTCTGCTTCCAGGTGGCGTAGAAGTCTTCGTGCAAGTGAGGCAAATACAGGTTGAGCTGCAATCGCGTCAGGCGAAATCGCTCAGCAGATTCGACCAATGCGTTCCAGATTTTCTCTTCCCACTGAATGGTGCCTTGCAACTGATGACTGCACTGTACCGAGCGATCAATCTCTTTGAACGAGACGATGGAACGTCCCCATCCAACGAGCCGCGAATTCAGCAACATCAGCTCCACGTGGCCGAAGACACGGGTAACAATCAAAGTAGAAATCACCAACCCGACGGTCAGAATGCCAATCCACTGAGATTCAAAATAAATTCCAGCGATGGATCCCAACGAAGTCAGCACACACAAAATTGCAATCATGCCAACCGCTTGGCGTGTTGATAGCCCCTGAGTCAGCAGGCGGTGATGAATGTGCCCGCGATCAGTCGTATAGATGCTGCGTCCGGTCAACTTTCGGCGTAAAACAGCCGCGAAGGAGTCCAGCATCGGGATGGCCCACACGGCCAACGGTGCAGCGAAAGCAATCGTGGTCGCCGATTTGGTCGAGCAGCGGAGTGCCAATGTCCCGAGAATCAGGCCGATGATCATGCTGCCGGCGTCCCCCAGATAGATAGTCGCCGGTGCAAAGTTGCATCGAAGAAATCCCAGTAGTGCAGCGGATAAGGTAAATGCGATAATCGCATCCACTTGGTTATTGGTAATCAATGCCATGATGCCAAACGTGATTCCAAAGATCGCCCCCACTGTGGCACATAGCCCGTCCACGCCGTCGATCAGATTGAAAGAATTGATCGAACCAACGAGCCAGAACAGTGCGATGACAGAACCGAGGGCACCAACGTGCCACACCGATCCAAAGAAATTGACCTGCTCAAACAATAATTCACCGGCCGAAAAGGTAATGATCGACGCGGCAACGAACTGCCAGAAAAGCTTGGTCCGACCGCGAATCTGACGGGCATCATCGACCAGGCCTACGCCACACAACAGCAACGTGGCGATCAAAAGACCGATCAGCGAAGTACCGTCATCTCGCGAGGTTAGTTCAAATTGATTCCAGCCGAGGGCGAGTACCACCGCTCCGATAAGCAAGCCGCACAGGATTGCAGCTCCTCCCCCTAGAGAAACAGGGGCCTTTTGCATCTTGCGGCGACCATCGGGCCGATCCACAAAATTGCGTTGGAACGCCAACTGGCGAACCTTCGGCGTCAAAAAGTAAGTGGCTAGAAACGCGCTGCCCGCTATGAGCAAAAAAGCGATCGTGAACATCAAGGAAGCCAATCCAGTGAAAGCCAAACGCGAAATGGGTTGGTTGACGCAATCTCAAGTTGTCAGTCTGTTTGCCACCGCTCCGTCATCTTCAGTACAGAAAAAATCCATTCCAACTTTTCTTGAAGCACACCACTCCCCACTGAAAACTTGAGTCTGGCTTTCTGATACAAAGCCACGTTTCTGTTTCAGTGACAGACCTCTCCGCAGTATTACAGTTCCCGCAGCAGTTCAGCTCGTGCCAGACAGCAATTCCAGAACTGGAATAAACGAGTTGGTCAAAGGTTCTGTAAGATCGCGAAAAGCTTTTCCTGTCGTAACTTAAGGGTTGCTATTTGGGCACCCCTGAAGTGTAAAGGAAGTCGCTTTCTGCATGATCCTTACGCATCCCCCGACTCAGTCCATTTAAACAAGCGACTTCGTAGAAGTCAACGATTTTGGCGGCAAAGTACACGATTGTGCAAAATCACACAATACGACCCCTCCATCCTCCCTAAACATCCCAAAGCGTTGATGGATAATGGATTGGGGAACCAGTTATGCTAGCGCCCCGAGACTTACGTTCGATCACAATTCACTGGAAACCTCTCCTATCGCATGCAAAACTGCACGGCAAGCGATATGTCTATTACTTAATCAGATTCTGGCAGCGATGCTACCCCAGTTTTCGTGATCAGAACTACCCTGCAGTCAGCTCCAATGCCTTATCTTTGACTCCCTTTAAGTCCACTTTTCCGGTCCCCAGGATCGGAATCGTCTCTACCTGGAAGAAGCTGTCTGTCCCTGGAATCCATAGGTTGGGAAGCCCGCGTTCAGAAAGGCCCTTACATAGCTCTTTGGGGGCAATGGGAATCGCGGTGTGCAAAACCACTAAACGCTCCCCTTTGCGCTCATCGGGCACCGCGGTCACCACCAGGGTCAGCTCGTCCTCTCCCGTTGCGAGGAGCTGTTGCAGATTCTCTTCGATTTTGATGTGTGGCACCATTTCGCCACCAATTTTCGAGAACCGGCTTTCGCGACCGGTGATCTGAATAAATCCGTCGGGGTGCAAAATCGCCACATCCCCGGTGTTATACCAGCCGTCCGCAATGGCTTTTTCCGTCAATTCAGGCCGATTCAGATATCCCTGCATCACGTTGGGGCCTTTGACCTGCAGCATTCCGGCCTTGCCAGATTCCAGCACCGCACCGCTATCCAAATCAACGACACGTACCTGAACGTTCGGCACTGGTCGGCCAACGGTTCCCTCGCGTAGGCCATCGTCTGCCAACTTTTGATTGCCACGACCTGGAGGAATATTTACGGCAACCAACGGGGACAATTCGGTACAGCCATAGCCTTCCACCGGTCGCACGCCAAATTTGGCTGCAAAGGCTTCAATTAGCTCCTTGGGAAAACGCTCTGCTCCACCGACAGCAATTTGCAATGTTTTCAGCTCCGCCGGTTCGCAGCGCTTGAGGTAGGTGCGAAAGAATGTCGGCGTCGCGACCATCATCGTTACGCCGTATTTGGCGCACAGCTTACTGACCTGCTGGGCATCGAGCGGATTGAAATGGTAAACCCCTGCCAGCCCAAGTGTCATCACTGTCCAAAACGTCACCATGTACCCGAAGGAGTGAAAGAATGGCAATATCCCAAGAATCACGTCCTGGTCGGTGAGCCGGATCACCGCCTCGATGGCGGCCACATTTGATCGCAGGTTCTCGTCGCTGAGCATGACTCCTTTTGGCTCGCCGGTCGAACCGCTGGTAAAAACGATCGTGAGCAGGTCATCGGGCTTGATCGTCAGCAGGCCGAGTTGCTTTTCCAGCATTGATACCGGCAATAGTTTCGCCTGCACCGCGGCGATAACTTTGTCGCTGAGTCGTGCCAGTGGTTTTAGGTCCTCCAGATAAACCAACTCTGTGTTGAGTTTGAGATTCAGCTTTTCGGCAAATTTGCGGCTGGTCAGCACATGGCGAATTCCCGCCTGGTCGATGCAATTCTGCATTACATTCTCAGCGACTGTGTAGTTCAAGTTGACCGTCACACGCTGCATAAGCGGCAAGGCTGCATTGACCAAGAACGCTCCTGCGGAAGGGGGCAATAACACGCCCACATTTTTTTCGTCGGCGGCCAGGACGTCCCGTTGCAGAATCCGCCGCAAAACTAGCGTTCGCAGCAGTAGCGTGCCCCCGGTCATCTCGGTGCCGATGCTATCGGCGACTTTAAGTCTTTTCGAGGCGCGACGCATCGTGCGCAGGAATGTACGCGGCAGGACCATTGGAGAACTACTGCTTGGCATGGACATACCCTCCCCCGAAGTACCGACAGAAAAAGCGAGCGGTGGGCCGCATTAAAACGGAAAAGTTGGAAAGGTACAACCGAAGCTGGCGACGTGCGCATAAAAAAACCCCTCGCAGTCTGGCAAGGCTGCGAGGGGTCTATCAATTACATTTCGGTAGTTTGCCCAACTGTTTCCAGTTGGGCCGATCTCTTATTTTGGCTCAGTCATCGATACAAGACCGCCTCACATCTTATTGTCTAAAGGTTTGCCATCTTGCCTCGTGAGGAAGCATGCTCTTTCGAGCGGACAAAACAATTAGTAAGATCCTTAGAAAGGAGGTGATCCAGCCGCAGGTTCCCCTACGGCTACCTTGTTACGACTTAGTCCCAATTACAGAGTTCATCTTCGGCGCCTGGCTCTCTTGCGAGTTACCTCAGCGACTTCGGATGCCCCCCATTTTCGTGGCTTGACGGGCGGTGTGTACAAGGCTCAGGAACACATTCACCGCGGTATGCTGACCCGCGATTACTAGCGATTCCAGCTTCATGCAGGCGAG
>JAWXCH010000536.1:0-5798 GCA_034440595.1 Planctomycetota bacterium
CCCAGCCCCATCTCGTCGGCCAGCACCGCAGCCACTCGCGGGTACAAGAACGAAACCCCTTCAAATTGATACGGAAAGGGGCGAAACGGAAAATGCAAAGCACCGCAGTTGATTTGCGTTTCTAACGCCGGCTGCAGGACGTAGTACAACCGATCTTCTAGCTTGACCGTGTCGGCGGGGGGCTTCAACCGAGTGAACTGCAAGCCAGCCATGTCAGTCGGTCGGGCGGGTACAGCAGCAGTCGCTTTGCTTGGCACCGGCACTGGAACAGCACTCAACCCGCTGGCTATCACCGGCGGCCGAAACGAGTAGCTGTTGATCCGAGGCAGCTTTTCGCGAATGGGGAGCGAAATCACCTGCGGCAAGCCGAGCAGCGGCGAACTGGAAACAGCCGCCAGGGTCGGCACAGCATTGGAGTCGGAAGGGAGCCAAAGGGGCTGTGGCTCGCAAATGATATTAAACTGAGGAACTGCCAGCGAGAAATGGACAACGTCGGTAATTGACGAAGGGGACCAACTTTGCACCGCCGGTATTGCCGCTCCGGCAGCGTTAGATTGCGGCTGACAGTCGTTTGATCCGGCGCTGTTCATATATACTGTGTGCCACTGGCTCCGCCAGTGCTAATTTGTCTGGGGGCAACCGGCTCCCAGTACTGACAGAGTGCCAAGTCTTCATGCGATTCACACTGGCAAAGCCAGTGGCACACGACCCTAAATCCTAGTTGCGATAAAGCACTACGCGGCTCGCGAACCACGTTGAGCTTCTTCAATCGCAGCGCGAATTCGCCCAAACGGCTCAAATAACTCCATCGTTCCGGCAAGTTCCAGCCGCTGCACAATCAGCTCTTGATCCGAGTGTCTCTCGACAGTCACAGCCAATAAGTTCTCGCCGAAATGAAAGGTCGATAGGCCAGATGCACTTTGCCCCCCCTGCTCTTTAGGCACGATCACTAGCGCCACCGGGACTTCCGTATGATTGCGAACCGCCAAGGCATGCGGCGAGTCCGTAAAAATCGCCAACAGTTCAACACTGCACTTGGCCGCCAAGGTCGCACCGATCTGCTCGCCATACAGGTACGGCTGCAACGTCGGCCCATAGAGTATCTGCTGCGCGCGGTTCGGCTTGATTGGGGCCGTGCAATGGAATTCCAAGGGCCGCCCTGCCAGATTCAGCACTAGAAAGCCGCCGAATAGCCCATGCTGTTCGTGTTCGACCACGGACAGAAAACCCAGGGCCTCTGCTTTCTCGACTCGCTTGGCCATTGTCGTTCCTGCGTCAATCCAACTGCCTGACAGCGCCAAATGGCGCTGGCCGCATAACGCGGCCACGCCTTCCATTCATCGGGCCATGCCAAGCGTGACTTTAGGGGTGTTACGCAGTTCGCGGCTTGAGAGCTTTTGATCAAAAACACGAAAACACACCGCTTTGCAGTGGAACCTTGCTGGCGTGAAAAAGTCGGTTGCACTGCCTGCCGGTGCGGCTTGCGCAATCCTTCAAGTCTGGTGGGACATTTTAGCCAAACCACCCAGACCACTTAGTTTTCGGCCGTTGCAGAAATAAGAGCTTTCACTTCATGAGTAAAACTGGTGGCAATTCTGGCAAACTCTGTTTAGAATGGATGAGAACCTTGCTAAAAACTCACTTAAAAAGTGACCGTTATGCAGCCCGAACAGCACTCCGCTCCACCTTCGTTATTTACCCAGCTTGATACATCCGTCCACGCGGCAGCCGCGGGGGGTGACGATCTGGATCCATTGCAGGAGCAAACACAGTTGCTCCGCGACCTTTTGACTGCGCAAGATCGCCAGAACGAACTTCTGGAAGAGTTGCTCTCGCAAGTCGGTTCGGCTCAGCGGCAACGGCAACATGAGCTGGGCCAGTGGAAACAAGCCAATCCACGACTGGCACGTAGCTGCCGAGTAGCGGCCGACGCACTGGGTCGCGTTCAGGCCGAGTTCCTGGGCAATCTGACCCGCGAAGTCGCTGAAAACGCCGAAGACATGCTGGATGGCGAATTCGTGCTGAACGAGTTCATCGACCGTTACGGGCCACGCCTGGCTCACCTGAATGGGGTACTCCAAGTACTTTCGCAACTGAGCAGCGTCCCCAATCCGACCGGGCAGAATAGCTAGTGGCCCATCGTTCAAATCCCTTCTCGATTGATCGAATCGGGTCTCTATAGGCAGCCTCAGTGCCGGAACTTGCCCGTTTGTACGGCGTTCTGCGCATTGCAACTGCCGTTCAGCCGGTTGTTTTCCCTTGCCGGCTACGGTATTTTCAAGTTCGGGGATACGCTTTCCTGAACCTCCCGCTGGCACTTCTTTAGAACTGATCGGCGGCCGAAGCGTTTCCAACCTGCGATTTTCCCTCCCTCCTTTTCCACCGCTTAAGGATTGAACGTCGATGACTTCCGGCGCTTCTGGAACCGCTTCTGCCGATATCGCCTCGCTGGCCAAGGCCGCGCGCGACCGCCTTGATGCCCAGGCCTATGAGATCGTGCAGTGGCACTTCCACCCGTCAACCGGCTGCCCCTTTTGGCTGGAGAAAGCGTCCGAGCTGTCTTTCGATCCGCTCAAGGAAGTCAAAAACTATGACGACCTGAAGAAATTCCCCGAGTTCCAGGATGAGTGGCTCCGCGGTGGCCCCGTGCGCCGCTGGGTTCCCAAGGCCTACGCCGACAGCCCGATCTATGTGTTTGAAACTGGTGGCACGACCGGCGTCCCCAAGAGCCGCATCGGCATTGAGGACTTTCGCAATGACTATTCCATGTTCAGTGAGACGCTCCCGGACGAGTATTTTCCCAAGGGGGCCAACTGGCTGATGCTTGGCCCCAGCGGCCCACGCCGGCTCCGGCTCGCAGTCGAACACTTAGCACAATTTCGCGGCGGGATCTGCTTTTGCATCGACCTTGACCCGCGCTGGGTGATCAAGCTGATCAAAAAAGGCTGGATGGAGCATCTGGAGGAGTACAAGAAGCACTGCATCGACCAGGCGATCACCATCCTCACCGCCGGGCACGACATCCGCTGCATGTTCACGACGCCAAAACTGCTGGAGGCACTGGCGCTGGAACTAGAGAAACGTGGCTCCAGCATTCGCCAATCGGGCATCACCGGGATCTTTTCCGGCGGCACCGAGTTCACCCCGCAGTGGACACGTTTTGCCACTGAGGAATTTTTGGAAGGCGTTTACATGACACCGACCTACGGCAACACGTTGATGGGCCTGGCCGCCAGCAAGCCAGTCACCGCCGCCGACGGCTACAAGATCAGCTACTACGCACCGCAACCGCGTGCCGCGATCGAAGTAGTCGAGTTCGACGACTACAACACGCCCGTCAGCTACGGCGGCACCGGGCGAGTCAAGCTAACAACACTCACCAAGGAATTTTTCGTCCCGGGCTTCATGGAACGGGACGAAGGAGAACGCGAACCACCGTTTGAAAAGTACCCCTGGGACGGAGTCAGCGGAGTCCGGCCATTCCATGAACTGGCGGAAGCAACGACGGTCGGGGTGTATTGATTTTGAAGTTACTTTGGAACGGAGATAGGCAATTTTGTTCCGAGTACTTTCATTCCATTTTTGAGGGCAAGTTGATGAAAACGAAAATTGCGGTGCTGATCTGCGTTGTAGCTGCGTTTGCGACTGAAACCAGCAGAGCGAGTGAAGCCGAAGCGAAGGCTGCTAAGGTAAAATACGATCAGGCAATTGCCAAAGCTCAGGCTGAAATGGTGTCGGCCTTTGATCAAGCAATTAAGCAGGCGGCCTTTGGCGATGATTTGGCTGCGGTGAAAGTTTTGATTTTGGAGAAGGAGGGATTTGTACAGTCTGGCAAGGCGCCAAATTCACCGGCTTTCACTGAAAAGCTGAATGACTACGTTTTGAAGCGTAAGAGTGCGGCCTCAGACTACCATAGGGAATTGCAACGAATTGTAACAAACGCGACAAACAAAAATGACCCGCTAACAGCGAGCAAGTATCAGTTGCAACTGAAGGCTTTCGTCTCGGCAGAAAAGTCCGCTATAGCGGCGTTGACGATTCCACGCGTGGATATTGAAGGAGATAAAAACAGAGTCGTCGGCGACATCGACCCTAGTGAAAAAACTTCAATCAAGCAAGTTACCGACTTCGCGGAGCTTTACCGTTCTTTACTAACGGAGGCTCACAGCTCAGATACAACCGCACGGCAAGATCGAGAATTTCAGATTGCGATTAAGAAATTACAAGACAACTTGAAGTCCCAGAACTGGACAATACATCGAGAAATTACAGACGTCTCGAAATATGGGGACAAAGGGCTGTATGCGATCAAACTTGAGTTGCCTGAATTTGGAGAGGGACGAAAACGAACTGTAGCGGCCTTTACAGACGTTCACTACATGAAACTAGCTGATAAGCAAGCACTTGAGTTAGGGAAAGGCGACATAATTATATTCTCTGGCAAACCAGTAATCGAAGACAAAAACGACGCGCCGGGAACTTTGATGCTACTGCGATTCGATAATGCGACCGAAGGCCCGCATCAACGTCACTATGTCCGGCTGGACGGTCAGAAGGTCACCATACGAAAAAGTACCGTAAAGGAATAAGCACCTTTTACTTGCCATAACAATTAGTCAATACAAATCATGCACCTACCCGTAATCCGCTGGGGCAAACCGTACGATTCGCTTGAAAAGGCGGAAATCAATCACTTTCTCACCGGTGAGCCGATCGCTCAGATGAGCCTCGCCAACGGGGCGATGGTATCACGCGATATGCGCAATGCCGCCAAGGCCCGTGCGGCGCTGCGCAGTCTGTCCCCGGAGGATCTGATCGACCGCATGAAGAAAGCGGCTGAGCTGTACCTCAACGGCACTTTGTCCATCGGCGACTCAAAGCAATCTCCCGATGAGTTTGTCCATGCGCAGTCCGGCAGCACTGGGATCCCTGAATCCCTCTGCCGTGCCAACATGCAGAAGAACTACTTTGTTCTCTCGCGGATGGATCAGGTGCTCGACGCCCTCACCCGTGGGCTGCCCCTCTCCATCCTGGCACGAGGCTACGGAGTCGAACAGCGCGGCGTGATTGTCAGCTATCAGGCACAGACAAACGCCATCGGGCTGGTGCTCCCTTCCAATTCTCCAGGAGTCCATACGCTCTGGCTACCGGTGATTCCGCTGCAGATCGGGCTGGTCATGAAGCCCGGCTCCGCCGAACCGTGGACGCCGTACCGAATGATGGCGGCAATGGTGGAGGCGGGCATTCCCGCCGAGGCCTTTTCCATCTATCCCGGTAGTACCGACGTTGGCCCGGCGGTGTTGAATAGCTGTGACCGCAGCATGATCTTTGGCAGCGCACAAACGGTTGAGCGGTACAAAGGAAATCCCAAGGTGCAGGTGCATGGTCCTGGCTTCAGCAAGGTGCTACTGGGCGACGACGTGGTCGACCGCTGGCCAGAGTACCTGGACCTGATGGTCGAAAGCGTTGCCACTAATAGCGGTCGTGGCTGTATTAACACCTCCAGCATCTGGGCTTCACGCCACACCAAAGAGATAGCCGCCGCCATTGCCAAGCGCATCGGACCGATCGATGCACTACCGCCAGAGCATCCCGAGGCCAAGCTCGCCGCCTTCACCACACCCGGTGCCGCTGCGGCGATCTGGAAAATGATCGAAAAGGATCTAAAAGAGTCCAGCGTCACACACATGACAGAGCAGTACGGCCCACGACTGATCGAACAAGAACGTTGTGCTTACCTGCGACCGGTGGTGGCTCACGCCAAGTCGCCCGAACCGGCGATTGTCCGTGGCGAGTTC
>JAWXCH010000537.1:0-3800 GCA_034440595.1 Planctomycetota bacterium
CGGTTGGAGAGGATGGCTGTGCCGCAGGTTCAGGTGGGACCGGCATTCCTTTGGCAGTTAGCTGTGCTTTTGCATAATTGCTGCCGCGACTAGCTGCTAGAGTCCACCAGCGTTGTGCAGCTGCTCTGTCTCCCATGTTCCACGCCGCTGCGCCGGCATCACCCATACAGATGGTATCAGAATCGTAGATACCAGAAACATGCCTTCCAGAGCATTGGACATAATCATCATAAGCACCACGCCAATCTTTAGCTTTGAATTTAGCGTCTGCAGATTCTTTCTGTGGATCTTTCTGTGGATTACTGGCACATCCAGAGAAAAACAATATCATCAGTAAACATAGAAACCGTTTCATTTCAGATACTCCTTTTGTGGAAAGAGGGTTTTTGGTGTCCTTGCATCTCGCGCCTCGTACACCCAATTTAACGCATAAGAGGTTGGCCGCTCAAGGCAGTCTATAGTCTGTTAAAGGTAAGGCCGTTGCGTTGAAGCCATGCTTCTACTTCTTGTGCAGCCTCATTTTCTGGAAGACTACTGACTATGAGCACTTGACGAACGTATGTCCCGTCCCCCTTGTTCTCTGGAGCAGACCCAACTATTGAGGCACGAAAACTCGGCAATTTTGTTTGGCAGTCAATCAGCCATGCTGTAAGCGCACTATCATCGAGTCCATAAGAAATCTCGTAACGAAGTTCGCTCACCGGTTTCTCCTTCGTAAAACAAACTGACTGCAGTCAAGTTTAGTTGTTGCCCGTTCAGGTAACACGGGGGCCTACGGATACATCACAGGATAACCCTAGTGAACAAAAGTCAGTAGCAGGCTTTGAAATCAAAGTAAAAATAGGGAAATAGCCGGTTCAGGCAATAAATTTCCCCTCGGCACTTCGGCTTCTGTGTATGCTTGCTCGTGATTACTCCTAGTTACGAACGCTACGCAGAGGAAGCAATGCCTACAAAAAATGAGCGCGTGATGTTGACCGTCAAGCCCGAGACGATGGCGGCTGTCCGGAGTGTTGCCGAGGCGTCTAACGTTCCGGCCGCGAGCCTCATTGCTCAGATGCTGGACGAGATGGTCCCAATGCTGAACAGCATGGCGGCGGCGGCCACGGCGTCAAAGGAAAAGCGGGTCGAGGCCTTCGACCATCTGGCCGAGGCGCTCGGCGGGGCGCAAGTATCGGCAGCGCAAACGCAGGTTGAGCTTTCGCGCACGCGCAGGGCAGCGGTAGGGGCTGCTGGCAAGAAATCCAACAAGTCCGGTTCGCGCAAGTAGCCAATGAGCGCCACAGCCTTTCAGTTCCTTCTGTTTGGTCTTGATACGGTCGAGTGCTCTTACTACCTGCTCCCTGTAGAAGGACCCGGAATCGACTTTGAAGCATTGGCGCTCAAGAAAGAAATCTTCCGGCTCGCCAAGAACAAAGACCCGATGCTTGTGAACCTCGGGGGCACGGATTTCCTGCTGCAAGGGTACGGGACAAAATCAGGCTATCCCCACGTACTGGAAAACCGCGACTTCACCATTCGCTGCGGAGAGTTCAACAATCCGCCGTTCTTCGTCACGTTTCGAAGCGAGGCGCTTTGGCGAAATACCGCTTTAGGGATGCATGAGCGATTCCTCGCTTGGGCCCATTGCTTGGGCTATCGGGAAGAAGAGCGCAACCCGCACGTTCTTGGCCGCGTTGACTTCACTTTTGACTATCAATTGTCGAACGTCGACTTCGCTGAAGAAAGTTTCGTCACGCTGGCGTCGAAGGAGTCAAAGCATCGCACCGACCGGGTAATGACCGGAGTTGCGTTCGGCACCGGTGATGCACGACTGCGTGTCAACGATAAAACGCTAGAAATTGCAGAGGCCAGCCATAAGGTCTGGTTCTTCGATTTGTGGGGATGCGAGGAGAGCGTCTGGCGCATCGAGTGGCAGACCCGAAAAGACCTCCTGCGCCGCTTCGGCATTCGCACCTTCGATGATCTGATGTCGCTGCAAGGTGATGTCCTGCGTTACCTCTCGTCTGAACACGATACGCTTCGCATTCCGAACGGGGACTCGAACCGCTCCCGGTGGCCTTTGCACCCACTCTGGCGAGACCTACAAGCGCAAATCGCCAAGCTCGACGCTCAGGGCGTGATTCGTGTAGTCGATGAACAGGCGATGCTGCAAGAGCGCTTGATGCGTATCGCGATCAGCACCTATGGGAACTTGAAACGCGTTGCGGCCATTTACGGGCTGCTCAACGGCAATGATCGCGTGCGCCAAGTCGAAGCGGTCAGGCACCTGGCTGACTTGCTCTACAAGACCCACGACCCGCTTACGTGGGATACCGATGTAAAGCAGCGCATGGATCAAATGCGCTTGGGTCAATGATTCTTCTTCAGATCATTGTCGCCGCTTCGTTGATACGCTCGCACGGCAGGCGTAAATCGGTCGAGCCCATGCGCATCGAATCCGATGGGAAGCCCGAGGATATTCCGATCACGGACGAAGAGGTCCGCTTGCTTGCGAAGCACCTTCCGGAATTGGTAAAGGACGTTCTGCGACAAGAAGAAGACAAGGAGTAGTCCGATGGCTGTGGCCTTATATGCTCGCGTGTCCACCACTAAGCAGGCGGACAAGGATCTTTCGATTCCCGACCAGTTGAAGCAAATGCGCGACTGGTGCAAGGCGCGGGGCTACCTTGTCGGGGCTGAGTACGTCGAGCCGGGAGCGTCGGCTACCGATGACAGGCGCCCGATCTTTCAACAGATGATTTCGGAGGCAACTCGAAACCCTGCACCCTTCGAGGCGATCATCGTGCACAGCCTTTCGCGTTTCTTCCGGGACGCGCTCGAATTCGCACTCTATGAGCGCAATCTCAACCGCTCCGGCGTAAAGTTCGAATCCATGACGCAGCAAACGTCGGATGATCCCGCCGGCGGTATGGCGCGGAAAATCTTCAACATTTTCGATGAGTATCAAAGCAAGGAGAACGGCAAGCACACCCTGCGCGCCATGCAGGAAAACGCTCGGCAAGGGTTCTCCAACGGTTCGCGCCCAACCTTCGGCTATCGCACAGTCGAAACAGATGCGATCGGCAACAAGGGACGGAAGAAGCGTTTCGAGGTCGATCCTGTAGAGGCGGAAGTTGTGCGCCGGATCTTTGACCTGTACCTCAACGGGCTTAACGGTGCGGACGTGGGAACAAAGCGAATTGCCGTGCACTTGAACGGGCGGGGCTTGAAAATGCGACGCCAGCCTTGGAACGCCAGTCGGGTGCAGGAGGTACTCAAGAACCCGACCTACATCGGGCAATTCGTTTTCAACAAGCGGGGCAAGGACGGAAAACGCAAACCTGAAACCGAGTGGATCACGGTGGCGGTGCCCGCCATCATCGAGAAAGGCACCTTTGAGCGGGCGCTTGCGCGCGTAGCCGCGCGAGCCCCGACAAAGGTGCCGCCGCGCATGGTGACCAACCCTACACTTCTTACCGGGCTTCTCAAGTGCGGTGCCTGCAATGCTGGTATGACGCTGACGACCGGCAAGTCCGGCCGCTATCGGTACTACAAATGCCAAACCCGGATCGGGAGGGGCATACAGGCGTGCGATAGCCAGAGCATCCCCATGGAGAAGCTTGACCGGCTCGTCCTGGAGGCGCTGGCCGAGAAGGTCTTCGCACCGAGCCGGGTCAAGGCACTTATGGCAAAGCTCACCAAAGCCATGAAGTCCGCGCACGGCGAGGCGGACGCCAGCATCGGGAAGCTTTCGAAGGAACTGAAGGACTTGGAAACCGCTACAGAGCGGCTTTACGAGGCGGTGGAGAAGGGCATTC
>JAWXCH010000538.1:0-4829 GCA_034440595.1 Planctomycetota bacterium
CGGTGAAGCCGCAGCACTACCAACCGAACCGCAAGTTGACGAGGCGAATCGCCCTGCCAGTGAGCATTCGCAATACCGCAAGGCGTCTCGTGGCGGCCAGCATCAGCGTCAGCGTTATGGTAAACACCATCATCGTCACGACGATCGCCGTGACGACAACCGTCAGGCACGCCCGATTCGCGCACTGATTATTTCTCCGACACGCGAGCTGGCTTCGCAAATTGAAGAGAGTTTCCGCGTCTATGGTCGACACACGGGCCTGCGAACCACCACCGTCTACGGTGGAGTTGGCCAAGGTCGTCAGGTCAACGCTCTGCGTGCCGGTGTCGATATCCTGGTCGCTACGCCGGGCCGTCTGCTCGACTTGATGGGACAAGGCTACATCGACCTCAGTCAGGTGAATATCTTTGTCCTGGACGAAGCCGATCGCCTGTTCGACATGGGCTTTATCCACGACATTCGCCAGGTCATCGCCAAGCTGCCAACGCAACGTCAGACGTTGCTGTTTTCGGCCACGATGCCGCGCGAAATCCGCCAACTGGCCGACGCCGTGCTGAGAGACCCAATCAGTGTGCAGATCGCCAGTGAATCTTCTGCCGCAGAAACTGTCGCACAGTTTCTGTATCACGTCTCCAAGCAGAACAAGCCAGCTCTGTTGACGCAATTGCTCAACGGGCCAACCGTGACACGAACATTGGTCTTCACACGGACCAAGCATGGTGCCGATAAGGTTGTTCGCCAATTGCAAAAGGATGGCTTCCGCGCAGAGGCCATTCATGGCGACAAGTCGCAAGCCGCTCGCGAGAAAAGCCTGGCACGCTTCAAGGCCAGTCAGGCCGCAGTCCTGGTTGCGACCGATATTGCCGCACGTGGGCTGGATATCTCGGGCGTTTCGCACGTGTTCAACTTCGATGTCCCTTATGTCGCCGAGACCTATGTTCACCGCATCGGTCGGACGGGTCGAGCCGGAGCATCGGGCGAAGCGATTTTGTTCTGCGACCATGAAGAGCGTGAGTACCTGCGTCAGATCGAACGCCTGCTGCGTCAGAACATCGTGGTCATGGAAGATCAACCTGAGCTGACCATGATCGGTGTCAAGACCGAGGCGTTCGACGCTCGCCCGCAACGTAGTGGCGGCGGCGGTCGGCCATCCTACGGTCGTTCCGGCAGTGGTCGCTCGGGCAGCGGTGGCTCAGGCAACGGTCGCCCTAGCGGTCGTGGTCCTGCCAAGCGAAGTGGCGGATCAGGTCGCTCCGAAGGCTACTCTGGCGGTTCCGCTGGTGGCGAAGGTGCGTCTAGCTCCGGCAACCGACCGTATGGAAAGAAATCGTTCGGCAAGAAACGCTTTGGCAATGGTCCGGGCGCCGCTGGCGGTGCTCCCCGTGCTTCCACAGGTGGCGAAGGCCACACCGGTCAGTCACGGCACACTGCCACCGACGGTCGGGCAACCGGCGCTCCTCGCCCACATTCGAATTCGACCGGACACACCGGCTACGCTGGACATGGCTCACGACCTGCTGGTGGCCGATCTGATGGCCCGAAGTCTGGCGGTCAAAGTGCTGGCGGCTCGCGATCTGGCAACTACAAGCCAGCCGGTCAACGACCCGCTGGAGCAGGTGCGCCCAAGGGTTACACTGGCGGACGCAAGAAGACCACCGGCGGCCGACTTCGTCCGGCCAAGTAAGGTCAATGATCTGGCGGAACACTTAGCCATGACGGCTGGAAACGTTCGCCAATTTTGATAAATAGTGAACGCCGCGGTGCCGAAAGGTGCCGCGGCGTTTTTTTGTGCGCTGCTACGTTACTGCGCGTTTTTGCTCGGTTTCTTACCGTTCGACGCGACACTCTTTGCGGATGCAACCGGCTTCAAATCCAAACTCTGCCAGCAGTACCAACTGGCGACACTGGCATACGGGCTCCAGCAGCTTGCGATGGCGTGGCTGGCCGTTTTGTCCGGCAGTTCGTGCAGCCCATAAAGCTTGCGCAGCGCTGAGCGGACTCCCAGGTCATCGACCGGAAAGACATCCAGCCGACCAAGCGAAAAGATCAAGAACATTTGCGCCGTCCAACGGCCAATCCCCTTCACTTGGATCAGCTCCTCAATGACCGCCTCGTCGCTCTTACGGGCAATGCCGCGCAATTGAATACGCCCGCTGAGGGCCGCGTCGGCTAGATCCTGCAGGTACGACGTTTTTTGTCCCGAGACGCCAGCGGCGCGCAATTGCTCAGGTCGGACTTTGCTCAATGCCTCAGCAGTGAACGGCGCATCACCGATGAGTGCCTCGACGCGCATCCGAATGGTTCGCGCCGCACCGGTCGCCAATTGCTGCGAAAGGATCGACCGCACAAGCATCCGAAAGCGGTTGGAATCGGTAGAAAGCCGCAACGGCCCGACCTGCTTAATCACCTGCCGCAGCACTGGGTCAGCACGTCGCAAGTGAAGTAGTGCGGCATCTGCATGCTCGCGTCGAATGGGCATAAATTGGACCGCCAACGAAGAACAGTAAATGAAGCACACTGGTGAGCGCTCGACAGGCCGCAATCCTGATGCGTCGCGGCTGCCGTAATCTTACCGCTCCGACAACTCGCTTTCCAGAAAATGCTCAACGCCGTCCGCTTTGGCAATCACGGTAATGCCCCCTTCGGTGACCGTAAAACCACGGGCACGGTCCTGCTCCGGATCAAAGCCAATTGAAACCCCCGGTGGAATTCGCACCTGCTTGTCGATGATCGCACGACGGATCCGCGCATGACGGCCAATATCGACCCCTTCAAACAGGATCGAATCTTCGACCCTGGCAAAGCTGTTGACGCGTGTATTTGGCCCAAGGATCGAATGCTCGACCTGCCCGCCGGAGATGATCGATCCCTGGCAAACAATGCTGTCCAATGCCTCGCCACGACGAGCCTCTGGACCGGTCTCGGCAAAGACAAACTTAGGGGGTGGATAGTTCGGGTGGTGCGTGCGGATCGGCCAGTGGTGGTCGTACATGTTCAACTCTGGATCGACCGACACCAGATCCATGTTGGCCTCATAGTATGCATCCAAAGTGCCCACGTCGCGCCAATAGGCATCTCGCTTGCGGTTTTCATCGCGGAATGGAAACGCCATGACATGATGGGTATTGATCACCGCCGGAATAATATTGTGTCCAAAATCGTGCGCGCTGCCGGGCCGCGTGGCGTCCAGACAGAGCTGCTCAAACAGAAATCGGGCCGTGAATATGTAAATCCCCATCGATGCCAGGCAATGCTCGGGGTCGCCAGGGATCGTTTTTGGATTCGGCAGTTTCTCCTGAAAGCCGATAATCCGGCCACCCGGCTCGATTTGCATCACGCCAAAATCTCGTGCTTCTTCCACCGAGACTCGCAACGCGCCCACCGTCAGATCGGCCTGCGTCTCGCGGTGCTGGTCCAGCATCGTGCGATAGTTCATTTTGTAGATATGATCGCCGGCCAGAATAATGACATACTCTGGGCGTTCCTTCTCAATGGCATAGATATTCTGGTAGACCGCATCGGCGGTTCCTTGATACCAATGCTCGTCGATTCGCTGCTGTGGTGGCAGGATGTCCATGAACTCGCCCAGTTCGTGGCAGAAAAACCTCCGCCAGCCGAGATTAATGTGCCGGTCCAGGCTCATCGCCTTGTACTGCGTCATCACCAGAATCTTGCGCAGTCCGCTATTCAGGCAGTTCGACAGGGCGAAATCGACAATTCGGTACGCCCCCCCAAATGGTACTGCTGGCTTGGCGCGATCGCGGGTTAGCGGTTCTAACCGTGTTCCCTTCCCCCCTGCCAAAAGGACCGTTAACACGTTGCGCGTGGAAGAATCGCCGCTCTCGCTGTGCAGCATGATGAGTTTCCCTCAAATATGGTCTGCTTTGGAACTGCACGCTGCTTGTTCCAGATTCTGGCGTGCTCCGTGCGTGCTGAGGCAGCTGCACGTTAACGCCAGATTGTCCCCGCCTTCATTCTATCGGCGATGAGCAGTTCCCTAAAGAGGAAGCCGCAGAGCGGATTCTGCCACAATCACTCGACAGAATGGATCACGCGCGCTGTAACCGTCATGACTTTCCCAGCCGTGCAAGCAATTCCGCGTAAGGTTGAATTGCTGGCGCAAGCGGAAAAAGCTGCCGCATCCGTCCTGGCCCCGCAGCCCGTAGCTGTTGCGCCAAGGTAGGCGTTTCAAGTGCTTTGAGCATCCAACGAGCAAGTTCGGAACGACGCCGCGAGTCGGCCAACAGACCGGTCGAGTGCTGTACAACCAGCCTCCGATGTGCCGTACTATCCGCTGCCACGACCGGAACGCCGGCGGCGACCGCTTCGGCTAGCGACCATTCCCAGCGGTTGGTCAGCTCGGTAGTGCAGTACAGGTTAAGGTGCGAGAGGATACGCGGGACATCATCGCGCCAGCCGAGAAACCGCACGCGGCTTTCCGAATGATAGAGTTGTGCATAACGCTCATAGTGAGCTTTCGCGGGTCCATCTCCCACGACCAGCAGGTAGGTGTCGTCGCGGACGCAGCGGATTTGGTCCATCGCCCAGAGCTGGTCTTCTAACCGTTTGTCTAATTTCCAGCGGCCCACGGTTCCAATTAGCTTCGCGTCGGCAGGGATGGCCAGTTCGTTTAGCAGTCGTTGGCGGTCAGCCGCATGGAGCGTGGTATTAGTTGCTTGAACGGAACCCTCGGGCAAGCCAAGCGGCAGGGAAAACGTACGGCTGGCAATCGTGCCACGGCGGGTTGGCTCGTGGACTTGCAGCGACTGTGCAGCGTTTTTTGGGTTCTGCGGAGACCATGCCACCGTTCGATGCGGAATGGCCTGTGA
>JAWXCH010000539.1:0-5686 GCA_034440595.1 Planctomycetota bacterium
CAGTTTGCCCTATCGAAATGACGCGGCGATCATATTCCGACGGATGATCCGCTCGCTGCCGACGCGCCGCGGAGTCTTGGGAGTAGCGACTTGCGATAAAGGTTTACCGGCGATGATGATGGCGTTGGCCGGAACGCCCGATCTGCCGTGCGTACTGGTGCCCGGAGGTGTGACTTTGCCGCCGGCGGTGGGAGAGGATGCGGCGAAGATCCAGACAATCGGCGCGCGGTACGCGCATGGCGAAATCAGTTTACAAGATGCGGCCGATCTTGGCTGCAAGGCGTGTGGCTCACCGGGTGGAGGCTGTCAGTTTCTTGGAACGGCCGCCACGGCACAGGTCATTGCAGAAGCACTGGGCCTGACCTTGCCGCATGCGGCGCTGGCACCCAGCGGTCAGCCGATCTGGACCGATCTGGCACGTCGGTCGGCGCTGGCAGTCATGCGGCTCGATCAGCTTGGCGTCAAGACTCGCGATATTTTGACCGAGGCCTCTCTGCACAACGCGATGGTCGTGCATGCGGCCTTTGGTGGCTCGACTAACTTGCTGCTACATGTTCCGGCCATCGCGCATGCCGCCGGCTTGCCACGCCCAACGGTTGCCGATTGGACTGCCGTCAATCGACAGACGCCGCGACTGGTGGATGCGCTGCCTAACGGCCCGGTGGGTCACCCGACGGTGCAGGTTTTCTTGGCCGGTGGTGTGCCAGAAGTGATGTTGCACTTGCGACAGCTTGGCCTGCTTAGACTGGATGCTCTAACTGTCACTGGCGAAACACTGGGTGCATCGCTGGAGTGGTGGGAAGATTCTGCACGACGCACGCGGTTGCGGGAGACGTTGCGCAGTCGCGATCGCATCGATCCAGACGATGTGATCATGAACCCAATGCGTGCCAAATCTCGCGGGCTGACCAGCACGGTCTGCTTTCCGGTTGGCAATCTGGCTCCAGAGGGTTCAGTCATCAAAAGCACCGCCATCGATCCGCGCGTGGTCGATGCCGATGGAATCTATCGCAAGACTGGCCCGGCACGTGTGTTTCATAGCGAGCGAGACGCAGTTGCGGCGGTGAAAGGAAAAACGGCCAGCCCGATTCGGCCGGGGGATGTGCTGGTGCTCTGCTGTCGCGGGCCGCTCGGATCGGGCATGGAAGAGACGTATCAGATCACTTCGGCGCTGAAGTACCTGGAGTGGGGACGCGAAGTGGCAGTGCTGACCGATGCGAGGTTCTCTGGCGTCAGCACCGGGGCGTGTATTGGTCACGTCGGGCCAGAGGCACTAGCCGGCGGCCCGATCGGTAAGGTGCGCGAAGGAGACCTCATTCAGATTGTGATCGATCGCAACACACTGGTGGGATCGGTGGACCTTGTCGGTACGATTGATCAGGTAACCGCAGAGCGTGTGGAGTTTGGTTCAGAGCAAGGTGCGAGAGTATTATCGCAACGCCCGCTACCGGACAATCTGGCCGCCGATCCACGCATGCCGGCAGATAGCCGCCTCTGGGCGGCGCTGCAATCTGTCAGCGGCGGCACCTGGGGCGGAAGCGTCTACGATGTGGAACGGATTCTAAAAGTGCTGGCCGCGGGGGAGCAGGCGCTAAGAGAGCGCGGAGGCTGAATATCGCAATTCTGACGGGCTTGCACGCTACCTGCATGTAACATCGAGCCCTGCACCAATTTTCCGCAAGAAAAAGGTCAAAGTCTGTAAGAAACCAGTAAAACGAGCTTGGTATTGATTGACGCGGGCGCGGCCAGCAACTAGCTTGCTAGCTAGCACTTGAAACCAACTTCTGGGGAGCACCTCGATATGCCTGCACTCACCGCTCGTACCTCACTGACACAAAAAACTCCTCAATGGCTTAGAATCATCGTTCTCGCCATTGGCATGACCACCTTTCTAGCCGCGCGAACACCTGCCGCGGATGTCACCTCGACCTGGCTCGGTGGAACTGGTAACTGGAATGTGAACGGCAATTGGTCGAACGTGCCAGCCGCAGGTGGATACCCTCACAACGGCAACGCGGGCATAGGCACCTACGCGGCCATTGTCAATTCTGGCAAAGTTACGCTGTCGTCCAATGTCACCTTGGCCGAGTTGACTTTCTCCGATGGTCAGATTGCCAGCAATGTTCTCATCCAGCCCGGCACCATGACTTGGTCTGGCGGCCTGCTGAGTGGCTTCGGCAGTTTGATGCCCACGAAACTGTCTGTCACGGGGGGAGCGCAGCTCAGCAGCAGTCAAGTCGCCACGAATGGCAATGGCGCAAACGCAACGACCTGGAGCGGCAGTTCAAATATTGCCACAGGGAATGGTGCCATCTGGACCAACACCGGTGAATTCACCGCTCAGAACGATCAGAGCTATAACAACTCCTTAGGGGGTAGCTCGACTTTCAACAACATTGGAACCTTTCTCAAACAGGTCACCAGCGGCGTTACCAGCTTTGACGGTGTGGCCTTTAATAATTTCGGTCAGGTAATCATCCAGTCAGGCACGCTACGACTTGCCGGAGGAGGAAACGCTCAACAGAACGCATCTTTCTCAGGTGTAGGAGGAACAGCCTTGGAATTCAGCAGTGGTACTTTCACGGTCAATTCCTCAGAATTTGTTAGCGGCAGTTTTGCCGGAACCACACGGATCAACGGCGGTACGGTGATCGTGAACAGCCCCTTTATCAATCCTTCACCCGCTTCGCTGGGAGCGAATGTCGAATTCAGCAGCGGGCAGTTGGTTGCCAACCGATCACTCCAAACCAACAACATGCTCTGGTCCGGCGGAACATTTAGTGGCGGTGGCGGGCTGACAACCAATACCCTATCGATTACTGGCGAAGTTGAGTTAGACAATTCTTCGCTCTCTGCCTTTGGCGGCAGCCCCACGATCTTTGCCACCGGTCGCCTCACCGGTTCGGGTTCCCTCACCGGGGACTTTGTCAATCAAGGTACAATCGCGCCGGGTGACGATATCGGGCAGTTCTTTTTCAAACAGAATCTAAATAGCTATGGAACGATCGAACTGGATATCGCTAGTCTGACTCAGTTCGACACATTGACCGTGGCAAACAGTCTGGCGTTGAATGGCCCATTGAAGGTTGGGCTGCTGACACCGTTCTTGCCCCAAGTTGGGGATAGTTTCAAGCTTTTTGACTTTGGCAACCTGGCGCTGGGGGGTGGATTTATGTTCGACTTTGACGGCCCCGTCGGTGTCACTTGGGACACCAGCCTGTTTGCCTCCACCGGAACCATCACAGTCAACGGGTCATTGCTCCCTGGCGATCTGAACAGCGACGGCTTCGTCGGTCAAGATGATCTGAATGCCATTCTCAGTCACTGGGGCCAATCAGTCCAAGCTGGCAATCGGCCCCTCGGTGACCCAAGCGGTGATGGCTTTGTCGGGCAGGACGATCTGAACGCAGTGCTCAGTTCCTGGGGACAGGTATCACCCCCAGTGACTCCGGTGCCAGAACCTGCCACGATCTGCCTGTTGGCTCTTGGTCTAGTTGGTGCGATTGCGGTGAAAGTGCGTCAATCTGGCCGCTGATTCGCGATTGCGGACACTGGACGTGAAAGCCTGCTTTCATGTCCAGCATTGAGTGGGCTGGAATTAAAAGAATTGCCTCGATCTGAAACAGTCCCTCGCCCCCTGGTGTCCTATAGAATTGAGATCGCATCCCTGGCATTGAAATGGACCGGCAAAGGTCCATTGCACTTATCTATCTGGCGTCGTGTCTGACAATACTTCTCCCAGCCTTTCTACAACCCGCACTGGCTCTCCTGCGTGGACTGCCACAGTTCGCCCCTCCTCCGCAAGGCGTTATAATCTACTGGGTGAAGGGGGATTTCTCCAGATTCTTGCCGCTACATAGTGCGGAACGGCCCGGCATGCGGCAGAATGCAGAAGTCACACTGCCGGGGTATGGCAATGCTAACTGTGTTGTCGAACTGCTGCGCCCGTAACTTCAGCAGCTAGATGGAAACCAAAACTCAACAGCCATGATCATTCCAACAGAGCCGATAGGTAGCATTCCGCGGCCGGCGAAACTGCTGTACGCACTCGCACAGCGCAGTAGTGCCGCGCCGCGAGACTGCGATTCAGCGGATGCCCCCGATCCTCAGCTCGATCGAATCTATGACGAGGCGATTCGCGACACGATCGCCGCTCTGGAAGCCACCGGTTCGCCCGTCGTCACCGATGGTGAACAGCAAAAGTACCACAACTTCCTCACCTACTGCGTTCACGGGCTAAAAAACACCGACTCCGAAGGGTTCACCATTCACTTTGCCTCTGGGCATGTCCGCCGTATGCCGCGCTTGATCAGTGGCCCGTTTCGGTACAACCGATACGCCGACAGTTTTCTGGAGAAGGCACTGCGGTATGCGCACGTGCCGGTCAAGCAGGCGGTCATCTCGCCATCGGCACTCAGCCTGTTGTATCCCGAACAAGAGATCGACGGATACCCGCGTGAGCAATTCATCGCCGATCTATTGAATGAACACGAGCGCGAAGTGCGAAGCTGCTTGGACAAGGGGGCGCACAAGGTGCAGATCGACTTCACCGAAGGACGCCTGGCGGTCAAGCTCGACCCGAGCGGAGAACTTTTGCATCGATTCATCGACTTGAACAACCTGGCTCTTTCGCGATTTTCGCCCGAGGAGCGGCAGCGGATTGGTGTGCATACCTGCCCCGGCGGAGACCGCGATTCAACGCACAGCGCGGACATTGACTATGCCGAATTGCTCCCCAGTTTGTTTCAACTCAAGGCGGGAAATTTTTACATTGCACTGGCCGGCGAGGCGAACCCGGCACGGGTGCTAAAGATCATCCGCGAACACATGCAGCCGAATCAGCGTATCTTTGTGGGGGTGATCGACACAATCAACCCGACGATCGAGACACCGCAAGAGGTCTGCGATCGCATTCTGCTGGCTGCGCAGTACATTCCTGTTACGCAATTAGGGACGACCGACGACTGTGGTTTTTCGCCATTCTGCGATGACACTTCGACCACACGAGAAACAGCGTTTGAGAAAATTCGGTCACGTGTGCAGGGGACCGCACTGGCGGAGAAAGCGTTGGCAGGTAAGCTATGAGCCGCATAGAAGACGAAGAAGCATTGCTGCGATCGGTCGCACTTCAGAATGCACAAAGCATTCTGGTGGCACGCCAGCGCGCCGAGCAAGAACTGCTGACGACCAAAGAAGCTCTAGAGCAGAGCATGAGCGAGCTAGCGCGCAGTTTGGCCACGGTTCGTGCCACGCTGGAGGCGACCAAGGATGGAATTCTGGTGACCGATGGCACCGGCCATGTAACCGACTTCAACCGCAGCTATGTTGAAATCTGGGGGATCCCGCAGGCGTTGCTCGAGACCAAGGACCACCGCCAGGTCATTGAATTTTGCAGTCAGCTAGTGGGCGATTCGCAGCCATTTATCGCGCGAATTGAAGAAATCTATGCGACTTCTCCGCCAGAAAGTTTTGATGTGCAGCACCTGACCGATGGTCGGATTCTAGAACGTACTTCCAAGGTTCAATTTGCCGAACAACTGAACATCGGTCGCGTCTGGATCTTTCGCGATGTCACCGAAGCCCGGCGGCTGGAGCTAGGGCGATTTCGACTGGCGGCGATTGTCGAGTCCTCGGACGATGCGATCATCAGCAAAACGCTAGAGGGGATCATCACCAGTTGGAATCA
>JAWXCH010000540.1:0-25723 GCA_034440595.1 Planctomycetota bacterium
GTGCTGCGCGATCTGGTTAACGTTGGCGACAGTGTCGTCGGCGCACGTGGCGGGCACGGTGGCAAAGGGAATGCTCACTTCAAATCCTCGACCAATCGCGCCCCGCGCGAGGCCGGCCCGAATGGCGATGGTGAAGCCCGCACTCTTGTGTTGGAGCTAAAGGTCATTGCCGATGTCGGTTTGGTCGGCAAACCAAATGCTGGCAAGAGTACGCTGCTGAGCCGTATTTCGCGTGCCCGACCCGAGATCGCCGACTATCCATTCACCACCAAACAACCAAACCTCGGCTTGGTGTCGATCACCCCTGACCGTTCGTTTGTGATGGCCGATTTGCCCGGGCTGATCGAAGGAGCGCATTCTGGTATCGGACTGGGACATGAATTCCTGCGGCATATCGAACGTGCGGGCATCATCGTCCACCTGGTCGAACCAATGCCGGTCGATGGCAGCGATCCGTTGACGAACTACCACACGATTCGCAACGAGTTGGAACAGTACGCCGAGGAGTTGGGACGCCGTCCCGAGATCCTTTGCATCACAAAGGCCGAGCTACCCGGTGCCGCCGAAGTTCGCGACACCATTGCCGCGGCACTTGGTCAGCAACCACTGTTGATTAGTGCCGTCACGGGTGAGGGGTTGGACAAACTGCTGTGGCAAGTGGCCGAGCAGTTGAACCGTCGCGACGAACAAAAAGCCAACGCGGTACAATCCGATCCGTATGCGATTGTTCCGACTTTACCGGCACGGCAGTCAAACCCACCAGCATCTAATAGCGAGTCATGACACCTTTGTCACGCCACGGCCTGATCGCGGTCGACATCGGCAATAGCCGGATCAAGTTTGGCTATTTTGCGCCGGTTTTGAACAATGCTCCTGACAGCACAGCGGTATCTAACACCCTGCCGGAACCAGCGAGCTGCCTGACACTTTCGGCGGCGACGGACGATTTTGCCGAACTAGCGGCCTGGGTCGAAACGCTTGCCCCGGCAGGTTGGCTTTTGGCCAGTGTTCATCGGCAGGCAACCGAGCGGTTGCAAAACTGGTTGCATAGCGTGTCCATTCAATCGGCCAAAACAGGCGCACTTGCGGCAGCGCATCAGTATCAGGTATTGAACTATCAGCAATTGCCGCTCAAGGTACGAGTGAAACGCCCGGAAGAGGTCGGTATTGATCGCTTGCTCGGCGCGGTCGCCGCTAACCGGTTGCGTCACACTTCCGAGCCAGCCATAGTCATCAGCGTTGGCAGTGCCATTACAGTGAACTGGGTCGATGCCACTGGTGCGTTTTGTGGAGGGGCCATTTTGCCCGGCATAGCCATGTCTGCTCGTGCGATGCACGACTTTACCGATCTGTTACCGTTGATTCCGATGCAGGAGCTGGCCGACCCGCCTGCTGTATTGGGTATATCGACGGATGAGGCAATGCGTTCCGGGCTGTACTGGGGAGCGGTGGGAGCCATTCGTGAACTCATCGAGCGACTTAGCGCAACCTATTGCACAGCGTCAAACCAACAACCGCGGATTTTTCTGACCGGGGGTGCCGCATCTGCTGTCGCCGAATTGCTCGGTCGCAGCACCGTGCATGTGCCTCATTTGATGCTGGCCGGGCTGGCGATCTCTGCTAGCGCAGTGGGCAATTCAAACGCAACGGAGCAGCAATGACGCGTTGCGCTGTGCTAACTGCCAACGGCCGTGGTGCAGTGGCAACTGTGGCCGTTCATGGCCGGCAGGCGGTCGAACTGGTCAACCGGTTATTTTTTCCTGGTAGCGGTCGAGATTTTGCCCAGGCCGCCGAAAAACGGATTATCGTAGGGCGCTGGGGAGCACAACCGGGCGAAGAGGTCGTGGTGGCGCGCAGAGGCCCGCAACTGGTGGAGGTCCATTGTCATGGCGGTATTGCTGCGAGCGAAGCAATCCTGACATCGCTGGAACAACTTGGTGCGGTGCGCCAGTCCTGGCAGGAACTAGTGTTCGAGCTATCCGACGATGCGATAGCCGCGCAGGCGCAAATCGCGCTAGCACAGGCCACAACCGATCGGACCGCCGGCATTCTACTCGACCAGTACCAGGGGGCGCTTCGCCAGGCGCTGCATCAGTTGCTGGAGCGATTGCAATCTCGAGATTTAACGAACGCAGTGGGAATCGTGCAAGAGTTGCTGCAATACGCGTCGCTGGGCATGCATCTGACCGCACCTTGGAAAGTCGTATTGGCCGGGCCACCGAACGCCGGCAAAAGCAGCCTGATTAACGCCATGCTCGGTTATCAACGATCGATCGTGTTCGATCAGCCAGGCACCACGCGCGATGTGGTGCAGGCTCTAACCACACTGGAAGGTTGGCCGGTCGAGTTGTCTGACACAGCCGGACTGCGAGAGAGTGACGACCAACTCGAGCAGGCAGGCGTACAGCGCGCTCGGCAGCAGGTACAGCAGGCCGAGCTGGTGCTACTGCTAGTAGATATCACGGCCACAGACTGGCAGGCGGCAGCAGAAACGCTGTGCGACGCGTACCCACAGGCAATTCTGGTGCTGAATAAAGTTGATCTTCTTGAGCCAGATTGCCTCGGTAGCGAACGCGCTCAGTCGGACGTTTTGCAGCTAGCATCGCGCTCGGTGCATCGAATCAGCGCTCTCACTGGTCAGGGAGTGGAGCCGCTGCTAGCAGATATTGTGAGTCATCTATTGCCAGTCATTCCTTCATCGGGGACTGCAATACCCTTCACCAATGAACAAGTCACCCAATTGTGGCAGATTGATTCGTTGCTAGTATCAGGGGACTTTGCCGGTTCAGAAATGGTTGCTCGCCAGATGCTAGCACCTCGGGTGTAGCCCAATCGCTCTGGACAGCAAATCGCCAGATCGCTAACGTTCCGCGATTGCGGATAGTTTATCGGGTAGAATTCGTCCCATTTTGTGTTGCGACCGCGACGGCGTTCAAGGAGGAACAGCCTGATGCAAGCCGGAAAACCTTGGATTTACGCACTGATTGCCTGCGCAAGTACGCTGCTTGCTGCAACGTACTACAGATCCGCGTGCGCCGATGATGCGCTTTCACCTCCAACTACCGCGAATGACCAGGCACTGCAAAAAGCGCCGCCGCCAGCCAATCTTATCCTAGCGCCTGAGCCAGTCACACGCTTGGATGCATTGCCGGACCGCACCGCGGGCGAGGTTTTTTTGACCGATGACGAGGGGCCGAATACTCCGGACCTGCCATCGTTGCAACCTCCTGCCCCAACATTGCCTGCGTCGCCAACTACAATTGCCACGCAGCCGGAGCCAGCCAACGCGCCGTCCATCCAGCCAAAACGGGATCCCAACGTTCGGCCCGTCGGAGGGGTCAGTGCCGCTCCGCCGATCAAGCGTGCTCGACAAAGGCAACCTGCAGCGATCGCAAACAAGGAATCAACCGTTGCCGCGACCGGCGAGGACGCTGCTAATCTGGAAGTCAAACAAGTTGAAGACCAACTGGCCGTGCCGGCGGTGCGAATCGATCCGATCGCATTTCAGGAAGTGACACCAGGTAATACAAGTCTCGCCGAAATCGAAGCCAAGTGGGGCGATCCTTCACAAGACACCGTCGACAACGGCACGGGCCGGCAGGTCTACCATGTCGAGCCGTTCAGACAGATCGACGTCACGTTTCAGGCCGGCGTAGTCAATTCACTGGTCGTGCATTTGGAAGCACCGGTCGATGCAGACGAGGTGACCAAGCCAATTCTCGGTGATGATACACGGTTTGTCGAAGTGCTGGATGATCGCGATCAATCGCTGGGGATTGTCTATCCCGAGCGCGGCATCCTGTTTAGCTTTGCACCAGGCAAGCGACAAGTGGCACAGATTCTGTTGGAGTCGGTCGATACCGAGTCGTTTCTGTTGCGTGCCGAGCAATCGTGGCAAATGCACCCTCGGCAGAGTATGGCCGACTTGGAGTATGTGCTCTCGCAGCAAAGCAAGAACGCCAAGGCGCATTGGCTGATGGCAAAGCTCTACCTTGAGGCAGGGCGATTAGCTGAAAGTGCCAAGAGCATCGAGTCGGCTTGTACGCTCAGTCCAGAGAATAGCCTGTTTCTGATTACCAAGGCGAGAATCCTGAGCGACTCGGGAGATTTTACCGAGGGAGGTCGCATTAGCGCAGGACTGCTGCCCAGCGCGCGACTGCCGCCGGTGATCAAAGCACAGGCACATTGCCTGACTGGTGACATTTTGGCCAACGGCCCTGACCGTAACGTACAAAAGGCGCTGGAACACCATTTGGCTGCCATCAAACTGGCCCAGCCGCTACTGACGAGCGACAGTGGTTCCATCCGGCGAATGGCCAAGCTGGTCACCGTGGAAGCGAACCTAGGTGCCGCCAACGATATTGCCTGGGGACATTGGCAGCAAAAAGAAAAGGTCGTTCCCAAGTGGATCATTCAAGCCCATGTAATGGCCGAAGATCTGATCGAAAACGAACATTACGACGAGGCGTTGCATTTGCGCGTTGTGCGGCGCGCATTGGCCGCTAGTGCCGGAACTCAGGGCCAGATCGATCCGGTCGAATGGACCAAAGAGGCTTTGGCCACCGGTCGCTCGCTCATCGAGCAGACCGACGACTCGTGGCGGCGTTATCGTTTGGAATGGGAGACCGGGCTGGCTCTGTACGATTCATTGCAAGCGGACCAGGCGCGCGGGTATCACGAACATGCACTGACCAATAGCGCCCTGGTAGTGAAGTATCTCACTTCTGCTGCCGAACATCGCCAGCAGACGCCTCACGAAAACTACCTGCTGGGCCGATTGAATTTTCGCGTTGGTGCGATCCATGCGGTCGACAAAGGGGACCATCAAACCGCCAGCATCTGGTACGCCAAAGCGGTGCCGCTACTCGAACGACCCTTGCCGGCGACCGCCGTGGCCGACATTGGTCAGCTTGGCGAGACCTTTGTCAGCATTGGGATCTCGTACTGGCAGATTGGCCGCAAAGACGAAGCGATTCGCCTGACACAGTATGGAGTGGACCTGGTATCACAGGCGGTCAAGCAGCGAATGATCGGCAAGGACGCGCTCGTCGTGCCCTATTCAAATCTGGCGTTCATGCACCACGCATTGGGCAACGCTGAACTGGCTGCCGGGTTTGAGGCGATGGCCACCCGCGTCGATGAAGTCAAACGCCGGTAGGGCGTTGTCACCGGTCTCTTCACCGATCCCCAAACAGCACGCACAGCACCTGTAAGGCGGCGATGGCTGTTTCTGGATTGACGGAACCACCTGCTGCCTGACCATCGGAAAGTCGGCGCTCCCAGACATTGAGCGCGTAGCGCAAATACTGCTCACGCGCTTGCTCGATGCGACCGGTGTCCCGCCCGGCAATCAGTTGCTTCCAGAGATCGGCCACGCTGGCCAATGCCGCCGCATCGCCATGTAAGGCGTCGTACACGGCATCGTCCAATCGCTCCAATTGCTCGATTGCCTCGGGCGTTTCGTCCAGCGTGCACCCGGTCCCCAGATGGTATGGGTGCTTTCTCCCGGGCTTTGCCGTGCGCCCTGTGGGAAATTCATCGAACGCGGTTGGCTCTGCATCTTGCAGCAAGAATTCGATTTCGTCGCGATTGAGTTCGGATTCCACTTCGTCAGGTTCCTGGTGAGAGTTCATAAGGTCAGTGTTTTCGTGTCTTTGCAAAAAATTAGGAGGTGCAACCGCCGAAGCGGGTTCGCGAGTTAGCGCCTGTGTGGGGACGGCGCGATTCCAGGTCAACAAGTCAAGCGCTGGATCGGGCAACAATTGCCGCTCGATGATTTCCGCCAGGGTGTGCAAGTGTCCTCTTTTTGCATGTTCAAAGACGTTCCTGGCCCAGCCTTCGAAGTTGTGCGCGTTCGTGGCAGAAATTCCGAGAGCAACGGCAGCAACGCGCTCGCTGTGACTTGGCGCAGTTTCGTCGGCACTATTATCCTGTTGCTCGGCGATGCACTCGCTCAGATCGACGACTTCGTATTGTTCGGTCCGTTGCAGCCGGCGGATCTCGGCGGACATGGTTGGCATCCACTGTACCTGAAACGGTCGGCGCTGCGAAATCGCCAGCCCGGTCGAGAAACTGATCGAGGCACGAAAGCTGACTGGCAGGCAGTTCAGCAGTCCGGCCATAAGCGCGTCTGGCCGTTGTGCCCCGACCAGAATGAGCGGGCGTTGTTCCTGAATGGCCTGAATTGCGGTGGCCAGTAGCGGTGCTCCAAATTCGTCGACCGCCTGTAGGAGCAAACCTTCGTCCACTGCACGTGAGCGGCCGACGAGCTGAAATGACCGCAATGCGGCAGGAGGTTGTTCAAACACCTGGAGCATACCTTTCGCCCTGGCAGCGCGCAACAGTGCAAATGCGTTGTTCGCAAATCGCGTGAGGACTTCCTCGGGCACAACCAGCATCGTGGTGTAGGTGCGCAGACCTCGACCGCTGTATTCCCCTCCGGCCAATTGTGTGAAGCTAACACAGTGGGCACCCGACGGTAGCGGAAAAAAGTTCGAACTGGTTGGCAGCAGATCGGCCGGCTGATTCAAAGAGTCGTGCGAAGGCCCCCAGACGGCGAGCATTTGAGCATCCTCGGCAGTAATTTCCGGGCTGCTAGCCAGCAGATGGTAGCCGGCCGCGGTGTCGCTTTGACCAGAGGTAAAAATGGCCTGTTCGATCTGCATGAACTTAAAACTCCTAACTGTGCATTGCGCGCAATTCACTGAGGTTAAATACGCCGAAGGCGTTACATTCCACAGCCCCAGGTCGCGCAGCGCACCTGGGGTTATCGTCCCTGGTTACCACGAAGTGGTTACACTCCGGCCGGTGTTGGGGTGGAATGCCATGCTAGCCGCTTGTTTAACCGCTTCGCGGTAACCGATTTCTTCAATTTTTACTTCGGAATGGAACGCCTTCGGCGTACTTTGCATCCAACCCAAACTACAATTCAACGTCTTGCCATCACCTTCCAGTATTCAAACTCGCGTCTTTACCTGCCTCGCACCTGCTTGCATTTTTGTGTTGAATCCAAAGGGCGGCGCCAGCGGCACACTTTGCCCTCGTTCTAAGCACTGGTGGAGCCAGTGGCACACAATCATTCGCAAAGATTTTATGAATTCATCTGCCCCACCAGCCATTCAAACGGTTCGATAATGCCGCGCGGTTCGATCCGCAGTGGCGAGGTGATCTGCCCCCGGCCTCGGACAAAGCGCGTGCTGCACGCACCGGCGACTCCTGATGCAAAAAACTGATGGTTGCGAAATCGCTTGCGGCAATGTTGCCACAGGCCAGCAGCGTGCTGCTTGGCATACGCCGCCGGGTCATCAAAGCAACGCTCCACCTGATCGGCCTTGGTAAAGATCAGCGCCACCGGTCGGTGTTTCCAACCGCGCTTCGGATCGTCATCCAACTCACTTAGGTAGCTCAGCAGCTTCATGCTGAAGTAGTCCTGTTCGCGCGAGCCTTCCATCAGTTGCACCGCGTCGATTAGCAGCAAAATGCCACTGCAATGACGTAAGAATGCCGGTATGGCGCGATACGTATTCGGGTGATCAACCTCTTCCAGCACCGCTTCGCCCGACATGTCGGGTATGATCAGTTCGGCAGAATGCTTGCGAGTCGGCATGGTGACCTGGCAATGCATCCAGTTCCAATGATCCGGCTCGTTGGGAGTCTTGTTGGGAAACTCGCGCCGAGCCAAGGCGGCGATCGCTGTTTGTTGCAGGGTGATGGAGAATGCTCCGCGCGCCAATATCTGCATCCGCTGCGGCTGCCGCGAAAGCATATCGAGCAACATCCCCAGGTAGACTGTCTTGCCGACGCCGCTGGCACCGATCGCTGCCAGCATCTTGGGGCGCAGTTTCTGCGAGTTAGCCTGATGCGCAAGCGCCATCGGTGCCTGGCACCAGTGGCACATCTCGGCGTCGTACGAGTTATCCATCGAGCAGATATAGCAGGGAATCTGCTGGGCATATTCGGCCAGCTTAAACGATTCCATCGGTAACAGGCTCTTACTCATGCGACCACCTCTTCAATTTCAGAGACTTCGCTCTCGGAAGAAAGTTCGACACTTTGTGAATCAACCGCACTGCCCACATCCGGCTGCCGTTGCAACGCCAGATCGCACAGGCCGAGCGCGCAACGAAAACCGATGTTGTGTTTGCGGCCAAGTGGATGTTCGCCACTGGAGAATTCGCAGTTGGCCTGGTTTTCAAAGTACGTATCGAACGCACCACCGCGAATGTTCTTCAGCGGCTCAGCATCCTGGTCCGCTGCGTTTGCAGCACCGGTTTGATAGTCACCGGTGGTCCATTCCCAGACATTGCCAATGAGCTGATAAACGCCGCCGACGCTGACGCCGGCCGCAAACTCATCTATCGAGACCGTCGAGCCGATTCCTGACGCCCAGAGATTGGCACGCTCGCGGTCCATCGTCTGACCCCACGGGTAGCGCCGTTGGCGGCGGCCCGAGTTTCCCAGTGAAACCGGCCAACTGCCCGCTTTGACCCATTCGGCATCGGTCGGCAACCGTTTGCCCACCCATCGTGCATAGGCCAGCGCCTCGTACCAGGAAATACCAACCACCGGGTGGCGTGCCATACCAGGCGGATACCGCCCGTTCTGCCAGAAACGTGGACCGGGCAGGCCGGTTCGATCAACAAAGTCGAGCACCGCCGGCAGGATGTCGGGGTGCCAGATCGACGATTGCTCGTAACCGCCGGCGTCGACAAAGGACTGAAATTGTTCGTTGGTGACCGGGTAGCGGTCGATGTAGAGGCTGTCGACACGAATGACGACTTCGCTGGCCTCTGGCTCGCTTCGCGAGTGCATGGAGTCGGGGTCGTCCCAATCGTTGACTGCCACGCCGACTTCGCCGGTCGGAACAATCGCCATTTCGTCTTCCAGCATCTGGAGCGCGGACTGGTACAGCTCATCGGTCAAGTCGCCAGCAATCTGTGGACGAAGCAAAAGCGCATAGCGACCGTCGGAAAGCATCTGATCGACTAGCGAACCGATTTCGTTGGCCGCTTCCACCGGTGCAGCGGCGATCGCTTCCTGGTGGTGGTCATGATGCCTGACGGCAGGGGCGCGCTCTTTTCGCAAGCAGATTCCCAGGCGCAATAGCGAGGCACCTACTCCCAGGTTGCCGAACCAGAACAGCCAGGTATCTCGGAAGTACCAGCACCAGAGCACCGACAGTAGTCCGGCTAGCGCCGCTCCCCAGGCAGATCGAACCAGACTTCGGACCGTGGAATTGAATTGCATATTTGCCTCGGACGCAAAGGTCGTGAGTAAGCGAGCGAATCTTTTCGGACGTTAAAGGGTGTTCAAGTTTTCTTCGTTTGTTGAGTACGACGCCGCGCGGCGTCGCGCTGTAACATCTGGAACTGTGAAATCACCGATCCCAGGACCGGATCGGCCTCTACTGCGCCGACAGGCACCGCATGCTGGTTTTCACCGTTGGCGCGATTGCTGGCACCGTTGGACGTTGCTTCGGCAGGGTGACCGTTACCGTAGAGGGAAGCAGTTCCCCCGTTGGCTGGGCCAGCTTCAAGCCGCGTGGAAAGAACTTGTGATTGCTTGTCGAGAATTTTGCGGAGCTGACGAAATTCGGCCGTCCATTCGGCACGTTCTTCGGCCAACTGGCGTTTCTGTTCGGTGATGGTTTCGGACATTTCCAGACAGCGCTGGCGAACCGATTCCAGTTCGGTCTCAAGCTGCACACGTTCGCGTTCCAGATCAAGGATCTGGCCCGTTTGTTCGGCGGAAGGCTGCGAACGAAGAGCCTCCCACTGGGCGCGCTCGGTGATCAGCGTCTGATGAACTTCGGCTAGCTGCTGCGCCTGCTGTTGTTCTCGCTCTCGAGACGCTTCGCACTGCTGCTGGCTGGATTCCAGTTCATCAAAGAGCTGGGAGATTAGTTCGTGGACGCTATCGTGACCATGTCGCAGTGCCGCGAGGGAGTCGCGGACGCCGCCCCAATCGATTTCGATGTTGGAGGGTGACAAAGTCATGGCGAATAGCAATGGCCAGTAAACAGCCTGAACGGACGACGTGTTTGCAGTGTCATTAGTGGCCGTGTTTGCCCGAACAGGCCACGGTAACTGCAAACCAACTTTCAATTCTCGCCTGCAAGCGAATGCTACAGAGCGAATCACGCGCTCGGCACGGCATGCGCACCGAAGAGTCACCCGCCCGCCGGGGACAAGGATAGCGCGGAACGATTGACTCAATGAAAAGCTAGGTCAGCATTCGGCCCTCTGCAAATCAATTGCCCTGGGATGTCGCTTTACGAACCAGGTTGCAAAATGTGAACCTGATGCCAGAATGCAACCGCGATCAGACAGTTCGCCGGTCGCCGATTGACCGCACGGCACCCGTGAGCGAGAATCGACGAGGAAGATAGGCAATTCCTGGTACCTGCTGAATTAACCCGCCTGCTCTGAATGACTAAACGCCGTCGATCCAAAGCCAACCGTGCCGCCAAGGGAGCCCACGCCGCTGCGCGAATGCAGGGAGACATCGTCCGTGGCAGTGGTGAGACTCGCGCTATCGAGGCACTCACTGTCGGCTGGATGCTGTCGGTCATGGCGACAATCGGCTTTCTGCTTGGCTTTGTGATGATACGGATCTATCTGGCCGCCGCACAGCCGGTCGAGCAATTGGTGGTTAGCTTCGGTGCATTTGCAGATATTCTATTCTTGGCGGCAATCGTCTCGGGCTTGGCGTCTCTGGTGCTGGCGGCGGTAGTTTGCCGAAACAGCCAGACGCGACCGCCACTGGCCATCATTCGCGGGGCCGTCAGCATCGGCCTGCTGCCACTGTTGATCGTGCTGGTGCGAATTGCGATCGCGTGAAAGTGCCGGCTTCAATCAGAAATTCGCGCTCCCCGGCGTGCGTGGGAACGGAATCACATCGCGGATGTTTCCCATCCCGGTCATGAACAGCAGCACGCGCTCCAACCCGAGGCCGAAACCCGAGTGCGGTACGGTGCCGTAGCGCCGCAGATCGGCGTACCACCAGTAAGCGGCCGGATCCAATTTTTGCTCCTGCATACGCATTTCCAGCACATCCAGCCGCTCTTCGCGTTGGCTGCCGCCGATGATCTCGCCCACTTTGGGCACCAAAATATCCATGGCACGCACCGTCCGGCCATCGTCATTCACACGCATGTAGAACGGCTTGATCGATGCAGGGTAGTCATACAAAATCACCGGGCACTTAAAGACCTCTTCGGTCAGATACCGCTCGTGCTCGGCTTGTAGGTCTTTTCCCCAGGAGACGGGGAACTCAAAAGTCTTGCCTGACTTTTGGAGCCGCTCGACCGCTTCGGTATAAGGCAGACGGACAAACTCGCTGCTGACGATTTGTTCCAGTGTTTCGATGACCGTCTTGTCGACCCGTTCCTTGAAGAACTGCATTTCGTCGGCACAATCGGCCAGCGCGTCGCGGAAGATTCGTTTTAAGAATTCTTCGGCAATCTGCATGTTATCGGTTAGTTCGTAGAACGCCATTTCTGGCTCGACCATCCAGAACTCGGCCAGGTGCCGCGAAGTGTTGCTGTTCTCGGCGCGAAACGTCGGGCCAAACGTATAAACCTTGCCGAGGGCCGACGCCATGATCTCGCCGTTGAGCTGCCCGCTGACCGTGAGGTAAGCCGGTTTGCCAAAGAAGTCGCTTGCGTAGTCGACATTCGGTCCTTGCTTGGGGACTTTAGCCAGATCCAGCGTGGTAACCTTGAACATCTCGCCCGCCCCTTCGCAGTCGCTGGCGGTGATGATCGGCGAATGGATATACAGAAATCCACGCTCTTGAAAGAAATCGTGAATCGACTTGCTGACACGATTGCGCAGCCGTGCCATGGCACCAAAAGTGTTCGTGCGGGGCCGCAGGTGAGCAATCTCCCGCAGAAACTCGTAAGAGTGTCCCTTCTTCTGCAACGGGTACGTTTCTGCGTCAGCCCAGCCGTGGACGATCAGACCGGTCGCCTGCACTTCGGTGGCCTGCCCCTTGGCGGGGGATTCTTTCACCAGCCCGTCAACGGTGACACTGCACCCGGCTGTGAGTCGCTTTACCTCAAACTCGTAGTTCGGCAGATTGCCGTCGGCAACGATCTGGATGTTGGCAAAGCAGGAACCATCGTTCAGCTCCAAGAAAGAGAAGCCCCCTTTGGAGTCGCGCCGCGTGCGAATCCAACCTTGGAGGCGGGCCTCCTTGCCGACTGCTTCCGGCTGACGCGCTTGAGCAACCGTCAGTTTTTCCATGACCGATATCCTTCGAGTCCGTGAAGTGGTGTCGAAAAGTTGAAAGCACCGTCCCGGTGCCGTAGCGTGATTGGGAAAATGACTGACTCATATTCTGGTACGTGGCACAATCAATCGCTGCGCCAACAGTGACCTCACGACGGAGCGTGAGGAGTACTATCCCTCTTGCTGAGCCAGCCAACGTTCGGCATCCAAGGCCGCCTGGCAGCCGCTCCCCCCGGCGGTGATGGCCTGACGATAGTAGTCATCCGCCACGTCACCGGCAGCAAAAACACCGGTCACACTCGTGTTGGTGCGGAACGGAACCGTCCAGCGAATGTACTGCTTTTCGGTCAGTTCGACCTGTCCGTCCAAGAACGACGTGTTCGGAGTATGCCCAATCGCCAGAAAAATCCCAGTGACCGGTCGCGTATGGCTTTCTTCGTTCAGCATGCTTTGCAGCCGAATGCCGGTGACGCCGGGCTTCTCTTCTCCCAGCACCTCCACCATCTGCGAATTCCAAACCGGCTCAATTTTGGGGTTGGACAATGCCCGTTCAGCCATGATCTTGGAAGCGCGCAGTTCATCGCGGCGATGCACCAGATAGACCTTGGAAGCGAATTTCGTCAGGTAGGTCGCCTCTTCAACGGCCGAATCACCTCCCCCAATCACCGCCAGCGGCTGATTGCGAAACCGTGGCAAGGCGCCGTCGCACACCGCGCAGGCACTGACACCGCGATTCTTATAGGCCTCTTCTGACGGCAGGCCGAGGTAGTTCGCACGTGCGCCGGTGGCGATGATCACGCACTCGGCCTGAATCGGTTTGCCATCCAGTGGATACAGCGTGAAAGGTCGCTTGCTAAAGTCCACCTTCTCGATGTCGTCGGTGACGATCCGCGTCCCAAAGTTGATTGCCTGCTGCCGCATCAGTTCCATCAGCTCTGGCCCGCTCACGCCATGCTTACTGTGCGGGGCCATCATCATCCGCCGGTCTGGGGCAATTGCTTTATCGAGATACCCTTCCAGATCGGCGGTGGGAAAACCGGGGAAGTTTTCCACTTCGGTTGTCAGTGCCAGTTGTCCAAGCGGCAGCGTGCCGGCGATACGATTGCTTTCGGTAATGGCTCCTTCGTATACCAACGGTTGCAACTGCGCACGCGATGCATAGATTGCCGCTGTCCATCCGGCGGGACCACTACCAATAATTACAAGTTTCTCGGTCATCGAACTGGCGCTATTCCTTGAATGTTTGTTGTAGGAACGGTCCCCGTGCCGTTAATCCGAACAATTGCGGCAACGCGCTGGCGTCGCTTTGCAAAATAACAAATGACAAATGATTAATAACAAATAACAGATAATATTGCGTCACGACAAGTCCAGGTCGATTTGTCATTTGCTATCAATTATTTGCTATTGGCTATTGGAAGAGGGCAACGCACCTTTCGCTGTCAAGCTGTACTTCACTTCAGCTACGGCACCAGGACGGTGCAAATGTAGTAGGCACGGTCCCCGTGCCGTTAAACTTTTCTGAAGGTCGGCCTACTTTTTCAGCAGTTTGAGGTATTCAAATCAACATTTTGCGACCACTGCCTCCAGTCGTTAAGTCATCTCATCGCGCCAAAAGCTACGGCACCAAGACGGTGCCTGTTAAGTTCGCTACTTCCCCATCAATTCACGAAATTGATTGAACAGGTAGCTGCTGTCGTGCGGGCCTGCCGACGCCTCTGGGTGGTATTGTACGCTGAACGCGGGATACTGCCGGTGGCGTACTCCCTCGATAGTCTGATCGTTCAAGTTCTGGTGCGTGACCTCCAGCGATGCTGGCAACTTGTCCGCCGCGACAGCAAAGCCGTGATTCTGCGACGTGATCTCGACACGATTGGTCACCAGATTCATAACCGGTTGATTCGCACCGCGGTGGCCAAACTTCAGCTTGAAGGTCTCCGCTCCGCTGGCCAGCGACAGCAACTGATGTCCCAGACAAATTCCAAATACGGGAACTTTGCCTAAGACTCCTTGAATCGCCTCAATCGCGTAGCCGAGTGGCTCTGGATCGCCCGGCCCATTCGACAAGAACACCCCATTGGGCTTTAGCGCCAGGATTTCGCTGGCCGAAATGGTTCCCGGAACAATCGTGACGCGGCAACCCATATCAGCCAGGTGACGTGCGATGTTCCATTTCATGCCATAGTCGATCGCCACCACATGTGCGTTGCAGTCTCCCTTGGCGGTCGCCAGCGTCGCTGGATCAGTCGACTTAGCCAGTTGATGCAGTCGCTCATTCCAATCGCGGTTGGATTGCGGCATGACTTCGCGGACCAGATCGCGCCCGACCAGGCCACGGCTGCTTTTAGCTTTGGCAACCAGACTTTGGTCGTTCAGGTCGGTTGTTGAAAGGATCCCCTTCATCGCACCGCGGCTCCGCAAGCGGCGGACAAGTGCGCGGGTGTCGATCCCGGCTATGCCAACGACGTTGTGCTTCTGCAGGTATTCTTCCAAGCTGCTGTTCGATCGAAAATTGCTGGCCACGCGGCTCCGCTGGCGAACAACAAATCCCGCCAGATGTGGCTTCTCGCTCTCCAGATCCTCTTCGTTCACGCCGTAGTTGCCAATCTCCGGGTAGGTCATCGTGACAATCTGGCCACGATAGCTCGGGTCAGTCAAAATTTCCTGATACCCGGTCATCGACGTATTGAAGCAGACTTCACCGTCGACTTCACCGGTCGCGCCAAATGAAGTTCCCTCGTAGACTGTGCCATCTTCCAAAGCTAACTTTGTGCACTGCGCCATCTTTTCCACCTGATTCTTAAGTTCCTGGCCGTGGTATTCCTCCACCGGCATGCGAACTGGCTGATAATCTGTTCCGAATAAGCCGGTTCAATCTCTGTTTCAGACGGTTTTTGCTGCCTGCTGCACTTGGAACCTAAAGTCCACCTTGCAACTGGCCCGATACCGTTTGTACGGCTGTGGGTCTCCGGAAAAGAGCTTGCTCTGATTCGGACAGCCAAACCAGAGGGTTCTTGTCCCGGCGAGCAAGAACCCTCTATTTTTTTGCGCGGAGCGAAACTGACTGCGCCAATTGCGCATTCTGCCTGTCGTCTCGACGGGCAATTCTTGACAAATTCCGCCGCTCAAAATCTTTCCAATGATATGAGAATTCCCGGCGTTTGAATAGGGTCCGGGTAGCGGCAGAAACCTCCCGGTGCAGTCTCGGAAATACCACCCCGCCTAGCCCACATGCGTCCGGAAGAACTCGGCTATCTGCTGTTTTGTCCGCTGGCCCTGTGCGGTTTGCAGAGTTAGGTCGACCAGTTCTTCGATACTTGCGTCAACGGCGTGCCCATTCAGGTCGAGAAACACCATAGCTGCTTCCAAACCGATCCGCTTATTGCCATCAATAAATGGATGATTCTGCACCACATGAAACAGGTAGGCGGCAGCCATTTCAAACAAATCGCCGTGTAAGTACTGTCCACCAAACATAGCCTCGGGCTGTGCCAGCGCAGACTCCAGCAGCCCCTGGTCGCGAATGCCTTCGCCACCTCCGAATCGCTTGATTTGTGTGAGGTGCCTTTTCAGCAGGTCATCGAGTGTCAGAAATTCCGGCACCAGCATTACTCCGCCAATTTCTTAAAGGCACCAGCGTACTTCTCCTGGATTCGCTCGCCAGCGGCGCGCACCCGTTCCGAGTGGTCCGACACCCCCGCCGGTGACACCACCACCGACCGCCCGTCCGTGGTAATTTCCAACGGATCCTCAGGGGCGATATTCAGCAGGTCCAAAATAGGACGATCAATCACCAACGCCCAGCTATTTCCGTGTTTAACCAGATTCTTGATCATGACATCGACCTCGGTAAGGTAGAACAGCACATACACCATTGGTATACCATTGTATCACCATCGGTGCTACGAGGCAAATATGTGCAAGAAATCGCCCCCCCTCTGGCGATCTGACACCGAAAAATGGTTAGAAGTTCGTCGGCATCCGCGATTATTCCGCCGATTATGGCCCGCTCGGCGGAAATCCTACCCGTTCGCCCCAACTCTTTGCTTCCGTACCGGGTCAAAGTAGTCGGCGGCAATATTGGCCGGTTTAGAAACCGGTGCGATTTCGCCTGCTTCGCGACGGAGAATGGCGATCAGGCTGACGCCGTGCCCGTAGCCCAGGTCTGGTTCACCGAGCAAACTACGGGAAAGGCGCTCACGCTCGCCGGCAAAGATCCCTTCCAGCAGCTTGTTGACTGGCCTGCTTGGTATCCGAAAGTCGGTACCGTTCTTGCCGGCACTTCGCTTGCGCCAGCGACTTATGCGCCGCGAGGCTTTGATCACACGGTACAAACGCGTGTTGTAGTGCGAAACCAATAGCGGAGTGACCGGCAGCCCGTTCCAGAGTTGTTCCAAACGTTGCTGGTCATAGCGGCGATAGTGCCCAAAGCTTTCGTCGTGCTCGCTCCAGAGGCTGAGATCGGCCGGGACGGTCAACAGCAGGTACGCACCCGGCTGCATTGCCGACAGCAGACCTGTCAGCAGTGCGAAGTCATCCTCGACATGTTCCAGCACGTCCATCATCGTGACCAGACTGGCTTGTGGCATGAGGCCCATCAGATCGTTGGGTGCATAGCCGCACTGGAAATGCGCCTGAGGAAACCGGGCCTTGGCCAGATCGATTGCCTCTTGTGAACTATCGATTCCAACGCAGCGGTAGCGATCGGCCAACGAGGCGATGTTTGCACCCGTCCCGCACCCAACGTCGATGATGAGTGGGCGTCGATCGGAAATTGGCCGGCGGAATTCCGTATCCATAACGGCATGTTGCGTCGTTTCCGCCGTTTTGAGTGCAATTGAAGCCGCACTTGGCGAAATACTCGCCGTGCTGGCCGGTGTATGCGTGGTCTGTGTATGCGTGGTTGATGTTTCTGTGATTAGTGCATCAACGATCGGTACAATGGTGCTCCGTCCCATCCATTCGGCCAGCACCCTTGCCGTGCGATCGTTGGAGGCCACCACGCTGGCCGCCAGGTCTCTGGCAAGCACCTGATCGATCAATGAACGAACGATGCGACGGCGAGCCACAAACCACCAGTGACGGTCTTCGATCTCGGCGTGCAACTGAAATTGAGCGGACTGCATGGGCCGGCGGGGTTAAAGCAGGGAACGAATCAAGGCCTTTAACTCTACGACAAATTGCCGCGCGGTAATTTCGCTCCCCGTCGCTAAAGCTTCGGCCGTTCCAACCGGTATAATGCAGCCAGGCCACCGAATCCGCTCGATCGAACTGGATCCAAGTGACACCGACGAAATGCGATGCTGAATAACTGTGGCAATCGGCCGGCTGAGCAACCACGGAGATCGGTTTGCAGGGGTTTTACCGTGACGAATGCATACTAATGGGGCACTAAACCTATGCGAATTGGTCGTTTGAGAGCTGGTGTAGTCCGGTAGCGCCCTTCGATGCCGGGGGGTTCTTGCAAAATTGCGGACAATTCATCGCTCAGTTTGTTGGCACAGCCCGGCTGGCCAGTCGCACGCTGCTTTTAAGACAGATTCCTTTGCTGGTGCTAGAACGACATGACACCTCAGCCACCTAACGAAAAAAACGACAAGTTGCTAGCCATACTGGCGATTGCTCTGTCGTTGGCTGCTGGCGTGCTCGTTTACCAATTGGCCAGCCGATATTCGGACATGGCTTCTACGCAGACAATCGAAGTGGCTGGTACCAAGTCTGCCGCTGCGACTGCAACTTCAGAACCTGGACCTGCACCGCCGATCGACCCGGCGATTATTCGCCGACAGGCGTGGGACAGGATTTCACGCCATCTGGCACCGGCCGACGTAGCGTCTGCCGTTGCTATCCAGGAGTCGTTGAGACCTATCGCGCAATTTTTTGAGGAGCGTCGAACCGGAGTTCGCCCCTTTGCCGAAGAGGTGCTGTCGTTCAACGGCAAGTGGCAGTACATTCGTGGAAAATTGCCAACCGCCGACGACAAGCGGCATATGAAGTTTCTCGATCAGTCGTTCAGCAAACATGTCTTTGAATCCGCCGAACTACGCGCACTGCTTGAGGCCTCGGTCACCGAATATCTGACGCGGCTGAAAGCGATTGAGAACCGGCTGCTGCTGGACTGTCGCGCCGATATTCAGCAACTGGACATTCAGGCCAGCGAAGTGCTGCTGGCCATGCAGACGGATGCAACATTTGCGGCGGAGTATCAGCGGATGTTGGCCAGTGTGGTGAAGGAGGTCGCTCAGGATGCCAAGTTCGGTGTCTCACGTGAAGTGGTATCGCTAATTGCCGGAGAAATCGCCGCCGTGGTCGCGGTCCGTGTTGGTGTGGCGGTGGCGACCAAGCTGGGCGTTGACGCGGGTATACTCGGTGCCGGTGCGGCTTCGTCCTGGGCCACTCTCGGCATTGGCCTGGCGGCGGCGATTGTGATCGATGTCGCGCTGGAATGGGCCATGAAAGCCGCCGGGCACGATCCCGTAGACGATGTCGCAAAAAAAGTCGACGAGACGCTTGGGCAGCTCCAGACGCTGTTGGTTGACGGCGATCCGGCGGCCTTGCAAGACTATCAAACGATAAAACACATGGCTGAGAACGATACGTCTGAAATGGTCCGCGACAAAAGCCGACAGGCGGTCCAGGTGATCGAAAACAGCGGCAGCCTCGGCCTGCAGTTTGAATTGCAACGGATCCACACGCAGCGCTGTATCTTGCGGGATGCGGCATTGCGTAAAATGATTCTGGCGGACGATGAACAGGCTGCGACTGCGAAGCCGGAATCGACACAACATTCGCTGTCCCCATAGGCAGACCGCACACTCCAAGGAATCAATTTAGAATGAAGCCAAAGCAACACAACTGCTGGAACGAAATGCGACGGCATACGGCACCCTGCCTTGTCGCATTTTTAATTCTCCTGCCATTGACCGGCTGTAGCGGAGAAACGCCGGCTCCACCGCCAGGGAAATCAATTCAAGACAAGGCTGCCTCGGCGGATGAAAACGAGCGGGGTAACGCCGCCGATGACGCGGCGCGCAAGTATGGAAAGGAAGGCCACGATGCCACGAAGTAGCACCTTGTGGACGGAAATCAGACGGCAAGTCTCAAGCAATGCCGGCAATGCCGTGCGACTGCTGTTGCTCCTGCTGTTGGTGTTGGCCCTGCAAACCAGTGCCTTCGCCAGCGTGAAAACGCAGGCGGCACGGGAAGCGACCGAATACGTCATGAAGCAATTCAGCAAAGAAACAATCGAAGGAGGGGCCGAAAAATTTGCGGCCAAACTGGAAGTATTGGCCACTCGAAACGGCGATGAAGCGTTGCTCGCAGTCAAAAAGGTCGGCCCGCGTGCGGTCGACATCATCGAAACCGCGGGGGTCAATGGCCCGCAAGCGGCCAAGCTCCTCTCCAAATACGGGGACGAGGCCTTGGTAGTCAGCCGCCAGCCCGAGAGCCTGGCCCTGATCAGCAAATACGGAGACGACGCGGCGGAAGCGATGATCAAGCATCCGGGCATTGCCGACGATGTGGTTGCCGCTTATGGAAAAGAAGGAGCCAGCGCGATGGCGCGACTCAATAAAGAGAACGGCCTGGAGCTGGCACGCCTGATGAAGAGTGGCGAACTGGCACAGATCGGTCGTGGAGCAAACCTGCTGGCGGTTGTCACCAAGTATGGTGACGCTGGCATGCAATTCATCTGGAAGCACAAGAAGGCGCTGGCCGTGACTGCAACACTGACGGCGTTTCTAGCGAATCCACAACCGTTTATCGACGGCACGCGCGATCTAGGACAAACTGCAATCGAATCGGTCGGCAACGTGGCCACGCAAGTCCCCAAGTCCATCGCCGAGAACACCGATTGGACGCCAGTCATGCTGGCTATCGTGGCGGTAGTGTCGGTCTATGTACTATCCAGGGCACTCCTCCCACGCCTGCGCGAAAAGTTGACGCGGCAGAAGGTGAAGTGAGAAGGAGTATGCTGGAGATCAGTCAACCGACTTTGATCTCATTTGGCTCCGCCAACCGGTAGCTGGTACTTCGGCCACCCCCTGAATTCTGCACCAATATGCCGCGTTGCAGCAGTTCCTGGATATCGCGCAGCGCCGTATCGGACGAGCACTTGGCCAGTTTTGCGTACTTCGACGTCGTCAGAAAACCCTGAAAACGATCGAGCAATCGGTTGATAACCGTACGCTGCCGCTGATTGACACCTTGCCGGTTGATTCGCTCCCACAGCCTCGCTTTGTGCAGGACGGCGGCCAGCGTCGCCTCCGCACCTTCAACCGCGCGACCCAGGCACTCCAGAAACCAGAGCAGCCAGCCCGTGATATCCAACTCGCCGCGTTGAGCCGTTTCCAACTGCCGATAGTACTCTTTCCGTTCCACTTCGATTTGCGAAGACATGCTATAGAAGCGGTCGGGTGAACTATCGGCACGCGCCAGGGACATATCCGCGACGGCACGCGCGATCCGCCCATTGCCGTCCTCAAACGGGTGTACCGTGACGAACCACAGATGGGCCAGACCGGCCTTCAGCACAGGGTCAATCGTTGGCGGCTGGTTGAACCAATCGATAAAGCCTCGCATCTCATGGGCCAGGCGTGCCGCCTCGGGTGCTTCAAAGTGAACTTTTTCCCGGCCGATTGGACCAGAGACAACCTGCATGGCTCCCGCTTCCACCGGTCGCCATTTTCCGACTGCGATCGGTTGCATGCTGCTATGTCCAGTCGGGAACAGCGCGGCATGCCACGCGCACAATCGCTTCTTGGTCAGCTTTGCGTCGAAGTTCCGCGTGGCGTCAAGCATCATCTCCACGATGCCTTCAACGTTCCGCTTGACGGCTGGAAGGCCGGCCACGTCTAGCCCGAGCCGACGTGCGATCGACGAGCGAACATCCTCCGGGCTTAGCTTTTCTCCTTCGATCGCCGAGGAGCTGACAACGTCGCTAGTGAGCACGGCCAGACTGGCCTCAGCCCGCAGGTCAAAGCCAAGAGCTTCCATTTTGCCGAGTAGCCGCCCTTGCTGATTGCGGACCTTGGCCAAGGGATTGGCGAGTTTTTCGCCATCCCAGGTCAGGTTGGGCCAATTCGATCGTTCATGGATATAAACAGGGTTTCGCCGCATAGAGTGCGGTAATTCTAGCCTGCCGTTGGCACTCGGTCAAATATTCGCCGCAAATGTTGCGGCGATTAGATATTCTATTCACCGCAATATTTGCGGCGAATAAGATGCCTATTCGCCGCATCCGGTGGTGCGGAATCTAGAGCCGCCTTTAGACCAGACCTTTGCGAACGGCCCAGACGGCGGCCTGAGTACGATCGGTCACAGCGATTTTACGCAGGACGTTCTGCACGTGTTCTTTGACCGTTTCGACACTGATGGTCAGTGAGCGACCGATTTCCTTATTGCTAAGCCCTAGCGCAATATGTCGCAAAACTTGCAGCTCGCGCTGAGTCAGCGGCACGTCGCTGTCGCCGGTCTGTTCGCGGGTGGCCATCGTGCCCGAAATACGGCGCATTTCGCCCCCTTTAGACGGAGCTTCTCCAGCGGCCGCAGCGGTGATCGCCGTGATTAAGTCTTCGCGCGAACAACCTTTGAGTACGTAGTCCGATGCGCCAAGGGCGACGGCACGCGCGACATACGTGGGATTGTCGTAGGTCGAGAGCATCACCACCCGTGTGGCAGGTAGCTCATCACGAATTAGCTCCAGCGCCGTTAGGCCGTCCCCTTGCGGCATGCGAATATCTAGCAGCACCACATCGGGGTGATGCGCACGCGCCAGTTCAACTACTTTGTCGCCGGTATCGGCCTCGGCAACGATTTCAATATCTGTGCCTTTTAACAAGCAGGCCAGCCCTTGCCGAACCACTTCGTGATCGTCGGCGATCAAGACTTTGATACTCATGTACGTTCGACTCACTGCAACTGAGAATTGAATTGCGACCACATCGCCACCTGTTAAAGACAGTTGGACGACGGACTCATACTGACGTTGGAAAAGTGCTTGGAATTGAGGTCATCCACGACCTGCGTACAAACACATCGGCGCTATTGAACTCCCCCATTGGAGGAATAATAGGCCTCGGCTTGTGCAAATCCAGTCTTCTGGATGAAAATCGGTAGGAAGTCCTTTTGCTGCGTGAGTTTGGCGGAAACCCGCATCGAATGTCTCGCAAAATCACCCAACGATCTCGCGGACAAAATACCTGCCAAAGCTCGTGGCACAAAATGACCCTAATACCTAGTATCCTAGTAGACGTTCAGTTACGCAAGCCAGCATCCTTACCCAATCTTCCTAACAGCGGTCGTTATCGGTCCGAATCCCCCTCCAACTAGCCCCACAAGGCGAGGATCGGCCCGAAAAATTACCACCCAAACATACTACGTGACTGCCCGTCCTTGGTTTTGAATATTCGCAACTTTGACCGATTTTGCCAAGGACGTATTGAGCGTGGAAAAATAAAAAACCGGCCTGATCGCTGCGATCGAGCCGGTTAAACGCTCCCTCATCGAATTCTAATAACAGGCGGAGACCTGCGGCTGCTTTTCGCAGCGATTTCTAAGTCAGCCTTAGACCGCAGCGTGGGCAGTTTCGCCAGTGCGGATCCGGATGACTTCGTCGAGTGAGCTGACAAAGATCTTGCCGTCGCCAACCTGACCGGTGCGAGCTGCACCGATGATGGTCTCCAAAATCGACTGGGCATCCTTGTCGCTAACTACGACTTCGACTTTCACCTTTGGCAAAAAGTCGACAGCGTACTCGGCTCCACGGTAAGTTTCGGTATGGCCTTTCTGGCGACCAAATCCACGAACTTCGGTGACGGTCATGCCTTGGACACCCTTGGCATGCAATGCGTCCTTGACTTCTTCCAACTTGAAATGACGGATGATGGCTTCAATCTTCTTCATGGTATGACTCCTTAAAAATAGGTTGAATCCAGAGATGCTCTGAGCTTCAACAAGTTGTGATCGCCCTGGCCCGACTGGCCGAGTGACGGTTGTTTCCGGTGCAACAAAACTGCGTTGTGATTGACTTCCCCTCTCCCCACCGTGTCATTCACGATTACTGTGTAAAGCAATGTCCGTGCCAGAGTTGAACAAGTGAGCGAAAGTTTTTGCAGGATGTACGTTAATCCATGCTGCAGTTAGAGTTACGATTTTTTAGTCGGCAGTCTGTGCCCGCTAAAAACGCGAGCGAATTCTCGCTAGCGTGAACCAGTCGAGAGATTCCTCATTCCGCTTCAGGTGTCTCACCATTGGAAACAGCGATATTTGCCGGTAAAAACGTCGTTTTCGGCCGTGTCGCGCCAGTGAGACAGGCTTTCCTACCGCTGTGACAGCCGATTGCCTCGGGGCAATGATTTTGCAACTTTGCCGAAATGTTGCGATGAATGCCGCCGGTAAGGCATAATGCTGCGAACCGGTCGCTGTGACCCTCTTTCCCTACAGATGCCTCTTTTTGCCGGCAAAGAACAATGGGGCAACCATCTAGCACCAACGCGAGAAGCCCCGACGAAAACCGCCCAACATACTGGAGTGGATTGCAGCGAACTCTGCAGCGCAGTAGCCAGCTCGGCCAGGAGTGGCTAATGCGATTTTGGTTCGTTAGGCGCTCGCTGGGAGCACGTGGCGAGCGACTGGCCGAACGCTACCTCCGGCGGCAAGGGATGCGCATTCTCCATCGCGGCTACCGCATCATGGGGGGCGAAATCGACCTCGTCGCCGTCGACGGCAGAACCGTGGTCTTTGTCGAAGTGAAGACGCGACAAACGCACGACGCCGGGCACCCGGCCGATGCGGTCGACGATCGCAAGCAGCATCAACTGACGCAACTGGCGATGGCCTACATCAAGCGCTACCACTTACAGAACTGCTCCACACGGTTTGACGTGGTTGCCATCACCTGGGGAGCCGACACTCCGAAGTTGGAACACTACCGCAACGCATTCGAGGCCTCACGCTAGCACCGCAAGGTGCCGCGATGGCTATCGCTGCATCGTGCTAGCAAGCCAACAGCGTCGATGCGTCGCTCAGGCGGCGACTTTTCGGAAAAGTCTGATCGCACCGGCTTTTCGGATCATGCCGGCAGGTGCCTCTGCCGAAGAAAAACAATGGACGCCAGGTCGGCCGTGCGAAAGCCGCCGGCCGCGGCGGGTGTGCAAGGCATTTTCAGGTCATTCGACCGACAGAAACTCTAGCGATTGCCGCTTGTTCTAGCTGGCCCTCGCGATAAGGTGAAAATCTATGACGCGCTTTTTAATTGCTGGCGTGCTCGCTTGTGCAGCGTTTTCAGGGTGTCGGATCTGCGACAGTCCATACGACTACTGCGGACCGGTCCTCGATAGCCGCTTCGATGGCGGCCCAGTAACGCAGTCTGGCGAATGGATGGACGCTCCTGGTGAACCAATACCCGCGCCACCAGAATCCGCCGGCCCGACAATGGCACCGCGCGGTCAATCGGTGATGGTGCCCCCTCGCCGGCTCTCTCGATAGGCGGCCGGCACGACGCTTCAAGTTAGGCGCATAAAAACAGCGGCGGACTGTTGTAGTCCTGCCGCTGGTGTATGTATTTTCTGAAGTTGCGAGAAACGTTCTCTGAGCTTCGCGATTAACGCTTCGAGAACTGCGTTCCACGGCGCGCACCGCGCAGACCGTACTTCTTGCGTTCTTTCATGCGACTATCGCGAGTTAGCAAGCCAGAATGCCGCAGCATATCATCAAGACCCGGATCGAACTTGCGTAGCGCACGGGCCAGACCCATCTTGACTGCGCCAGATTGGCCGGTCAGTCCTCCGCCGTGGACCAGCACGACGATATCGACCGAACCCTGCTTCTCGGTCTGAACCAGTGGGTCCATGACCTGGAACTGATCCTTCACCGATGGAAAGTAATCTTCCAAAGTGCGATCGTTGATCACAATCTTGCCGGTACCGGCATGCAAACGGACGCGCGCGACCGAGGTCTTGCGGCGGCCTGTTCCTAAACTGGCCGTCTTGCCTTTGGCGGTTGGCGTGGCGGTGGTCGACATGTTACTTCCTGTCTATTGCGTTAAATAAAGCTGAATACTATTTGATGGCCAATGCCGGTACTCCGGCAAATGAAACATGCTCCGGCCAATCAAACCAATGCCGGTAATCCGGCCAATAAACCCGGTAATCCGGCCAATTATTTGACTGCCAGTTCCCGTTCGACCGGCTGCTGAGCCTGGTGCGGGTGATCCGGTCCAGCGTAGACCTTCAGTTTGCTGAGCATGCTGACTGCCAGCTTGTTCTTGGGCAACATGCGGCGAACGGCTTCTTGGATGATCAGTTCTGGCTTGCGAGCCAATCGCTTCTCGGCGGTTTCGCTTCGCAGGCCCTGGTAACCGGTGTACCAGTTGTACGATTTTTGTTGCATTTTCTTGCCTGAAAACACAATCTTCTCGGCGTTGACCACGATCACGAAGTCGCCCGTGTCGACGTGCGGCGTGTAGGTCGGCCGGTGCTTGCCCATCAACACCA
>JAWXCH010000541.1:0-5912 GCA_034440595.1 Planctomycetota bacterium
ACAACGTATGAAGCACATCGGCAACTTCCTGTCGCCTTACGCCGACAACAACTCGATCTGGTTTGGTGAAGTCCTCAATCGCGGCCCCTTCCTTGAGAAACTCTGGATTGCTGGCCACATCGCAATTGCGACCAGTTCGCTCCTTCAAACGTGCCGTGATCGCGGCATTAGTTCCAACTGGTACAGTGCTCTTCGTAATGACCACTGCATCGGCAGGCAAAAACGGAGCGACTGAGTCCACGACTTTCCACAAGCTGGAAAGATCCGCCGAGCCATCGTCCGTCGGTGGAGTACCAACGGCTAGAAAGACCAGCTTCGCCTTTTGCACGGCAGCCTGTAGATCGGTGGTGAACTGCAAACGGCCAGCCGACATGTTGCGTTCGACCAGTTCGTTCAGCCCTGGCTCATAGATGATGATCTCACCTCGATTGAGCCGCTCGACCTTGGCACGGTCAATGTCCACGCAGATAACGTTGTTACCGCTGTCCGCCAGGCAGGTTCCGGTCACGAGACCAACATAGCCAGTACCAATCACCGCGATCTTCATATGCGATCCAAATCTGAATTGAAATTCTAATTCCGCAATTCCTTAGCTACCCGATAACTGACAGGATTTAACTGTCCAATCAACGGGGCATTACCTGCGGTCCAAGATCCTTCTTCCATTGTAATTGCAACCCCTGACTCTCTGCCATGCACGATCCTGCCGGCAGTTCAATCGCAGTGCCAGAAGGTCAATTTGTACCGGTTATTCCGATTGAAAAGGTGTTGTATTGAAGCGGACGCTTAGCGAACCTACGACAGGATCTCAACCATCGACTCATCGATTTCGACGGATTGCCGCGAAGGAGTGGCACTAGGGGGCGCGATCAGCAATTTGTCCGAATATAGATTCTGCTCATATTTATCGATCGGCATGGATAGTATTGGCGTTGCCTCTGATTCGCCCCCCCTTGGTTGTTTCATCGCCGCTGGACGCTTAGAGTATAGAAACCGGCGGCAGTTTCAAGGTCAGAGACTCAGTTTGGTCTCGCTTTTTTACTTGCCAAAGCATCTTGTTCTTAACTCCTTCTGGAAACGACCCCTCGGCGTCGCTTAACGAATCGCACCATGCACGAAACTCACAAATACGCAAAACATTCATTGCTAGTTGCTCTCGTTTGCATTGGTCTGGCGTCGGCCAGCATAGCCAATGCCGCAGAGCCAGCGAAAACTACACCAAGCGTTTCCAATGCGCGCAAGCCCAAAACCGACGCAGAACTGAAACGCTGGCTGGAAAACATGATCTGGTATCACGGATTTTCCACTGACGAAGTCATTTCCGCCACGGGGCTGACCGCTGGTGAGATTCGCACGGCGACTCAGCGCTGGGATATCCGTCCCGAAACACGTCCTGCTGCTAATCCGCAGGCTCCGCTCGTTACGCTACCGTATCCAGGAGGGCGGCACCCGCGGATCGGATTTCTGGATGGCGCGATCAATCCTCAGCGCGAAACGAAGTTAAGTATCTTCACCCCGTGGGATCCGTCTAGCTATGTCGTAGCCGACATGCCCGAAGCGATTTGGACCAACCTCGGCCTGACCTACCTTGCTCACACGCATGTTCCGACTGTGTGGATGAAACGCAATTTGGAACTGGAAAAAACTGAATGGCAACTCAAGCCAGACGGATCGCTGTTTACCGAACGAACGCTACCAAACGGGATCTATTTCAGCGTGCTTGCCATTCCAACCAAGTCCGTGGTTTGGTTTGAAATGACCGTCCGAAATGGCAGCGACCAGCCACTGTCTGGCCATACCGATCAATACAAGAAGCATGCCGGGCTGCGGATTCAACAGTGCGTAATGCTGAAAGCTGCCAAAGGCTTCAATCAGCAAATCAACGATAACAAGCTGGTCGATAGTGAAAAGAACGCCGGCAGCCCCTACGTGGCCGCGAGAAATGCCGACGGCAACCGCTGGATCATCACCGCTTGGAATCCAATGGAAAGTGCCTGGGCCAATCCCCCTTGCCCATGCATCCATAGCGATGCGTTGATACCCCCGATACCAGTTGGCGAAACACGTACCGCGCGTGGGCTAGTCGCCTTTTACGAGGGAAAGGACATCCAGCAAGAATTCAAGCGGCTGGATAAGCTGGACTGGCAAAAGGCTTTGCCAGGAGCAAAAAAACCAGCAGTCGAGTAACGCACCGAGCATGTGTTAGCCGCGACGCGTCAGCGGAGCGCTTGGCGTGCCAGTAGCTTATTGTCTTGCATGGTTCTTGGTTCGTTCCACGCACCGTTCGTTCGGTTATGAATGAGGTGCAATGGCTGCGCAACCTCAAACGTAGTGCGCGGTGCGTTGCACAAACCCTACAAGTTAGCCAGCATTTACCGATTCGTCCTTTGGCTCGGAAACCGGTGGCTCAAATTTCGGTGCGGTGGCTTCTTCACGGTCGTCCGAGTAGCTGTTGCTTACGCGACGGTTGTGATCCGAGATGCTCACTTCTTCTTCAATGCCGTTCAGCCCCTTCTTGAACTCTGTAAAGCTCTTGCCCATCGATCGAGCAACGGTTGGCAAGCGACTGCCGAACAAGAGGACTGCGAGCGCACCAATGACAATTAATTCGGGAGGACCAAGACCAAACATTAAACACCTCACTTAGTAATTGGATTAACGGCGAGTTGGAACACGTGTCAGCAACGGTTCACAAACAGGCAAATGGGCGTTCTTAACAATCCACTGGCCTGCAATTATCACACCACCAGAGCAATGACCGAAGACTTTTGCTTCCGCATTGGTTTTCCCAACGCAGGTTCGGTTTCAATTGCACTAAATGATGCAATCACTTCTTTTCAGTCGGTGCCGGTGCGTCGTCGTCATTTTCGACCCCTTGGATCCCTTTTTTGAACTCAACCACGCTCAGCCCTAATGATCGCATCAACGCAGGTAACCGGCTGCCAAACAACAGCAGCATAATTCCTCCGATGACGAGGATTTCAGGCATTCCTAACATTGCGAATAGGGCGGGCATAGCCGGTGATTCAAAAATGGTCCGAAGGCTCCTCGGACTAGCAGGGGACTAATCCAACAGACGACCCGGTGAGTGGCTGACGGCGGTGTTTCGCCAAGAGCGGCCGCCAGCACTATTTATTGTACAGACCGGGTCCGAAGTGTCAAATTACCGACGGTTTATGACGGTATATTCACTCTAAAGCTCATAACGCAACTGGCTTGCGAAGCTGAAAGAGGCCTTATCGCACCGTCCGCGGCTCAGCGGCAATCTGCTTGGGAAATTCCCCATAGAGAGGCAAATAGCGGTAATAGATTTCCAGGCATAATGCACTTAGCGCGGTGCTGTAGACGCGACCGCCGTAGCCAGCCCAGATGCAGTCGGGCTCCCAACTGCCGGCATTTTTGCCTGTAGTCACCTGACGTTTGACCAGCGTCGGCTGCATGGCATTGTTCCATCGCTCCCAATGCTCCCCTTGAAGCTGGTACATGCCGAGGGTGCCGTAATACCAATAATACAGATTGATCCGCTCGTGATTAGGCAAGTCGCCCAGTATGTAGTCTCCCGCTTCATTGGCCGCCGGATTGTCGCGCCGCATACCAAGAAACTGCCGGCAGACGAGAGCTTCGGCAGTCATCGCGCGAGTCACTCGCTCCCCGGGCCGATAACTTGCCAGGCCGCCGTGCGAACCCGATCCGGCACGGCTGAGATAGCGGACCATGTTTAAGCGAGTTGCCTCAGGTGTCGGAACTCCTGCTAGCTCAGCGCTTTTTAGAGCCATCAATTGCCAGCCGAGTTGGCTGGTGTCGCCTTGCTCCTGCGGGCGATATCGCCAACTACCTGTTGAAGGATGCTGTGCGTTAATCGTGTATTGAATCGCCTTGCGTAGCGGTTGTTCCAGCCGCTTGTCCTTCGTCATGGCAAAGGCTTCGCTGAGTGCCAGCGTGGCAATTCCATGACTGTACATAAAGGCAAATGTTTCTGCCTGACCGCCAAGGTTGCCGTCCGCCGCTTGCTCGGTGAGCAAGAACTCCAATCCTTTACGAATTGGATCGCGATAGTCACCTTCTAAGTGAGTTTGGCCCGCACCAAGAAATGCCAGCAGCGCAAAACCGGTGATCGCCGTATCGGCACGCGCGCCGGCATTTTGCCGGTCGTGACCGAGGACATGCTGCTCTTTACCGGCACCATGCTGATCGGCATCCCAACGGCCGTCATCGCTTTGATTTGCAGCCAGCCACTTTAGCGCTGCTTGCACAGCCGCTTCTGCTTCCGGTGAACCTCCACGCAGTCGAGCAATTCCAGCGCGATCTTCAGCGGTGCGATCTTTGTACAGATTCGGCGGCGCTCCCCCACCGGCAATGCCGCCAGGACCGCCAGGAACAAGTAGCGATTCGCCGCCGTTGGGTAACCCGGCCGTGCCACCGCCGGTCGCAGGCGTGCTGATGAATGGTGTCCCATTACTGGCAGCATTGGCACTGTTTAGACCAGTTGACGGCAAACCTCCTAGCTCCATTAACTCAGGCGGTTTGCTCACATCGGTCAGTTCCGTGGCGTCGGAGCGATTTGCTGCTGGCTGTGAGCTGAGCGGAGCAGGGGGGGCGACGCTTCCGGGGGAGGGATTTTGGTTGACCTGCAGGTCTGGCACGTCGCTACTTAGTGGGGGAAGTACCAACCCACCAAGTGCGCTGGTTGCCGCCAAGTCGGGGGGCGCATTGTTGAGTGCCACGTCTGTCGCAGTACTTGGCTCGGGGGGAAGCGGTGCCTCGACCTCGGTTCCTTCGGTCGCGTTGACCTCTGTCCGCTGTGCGGTGGCCACGTCGATTTTTTCGGCCGGAGCGGGCGTAGCAGTGCCTGCCAAATCGGTACTCTTGCCGGGATCGGTCATTGGCGGAAGCAATGCCGCTGCCGTCGGACCCGGAGAGGCCTTGGCGTTCGGTTGATTCAATGGGGCCGCCATATCCGTGGCGGAAAGCTTGGCCTCAGTTGCGTTGGAGGGTGCCGCGGCTTCTATATCGGATGGAACGGCCAAATCAAAGCGGTCCCAAGGTCGATCCGCATTGTTTTGTCGCGTTTGCTCTTGCCAGTCCTGCTCATCGGCAAAGTAAGTGACCTGCATCTCAGAATCTGCCGACCGCTGTGCCGAGGCGGTGACGATTTCGACCGTGGTAGCATACGCCGCCAGCAACAGATGCGCCAGCAGTGACAGCACCGCGCACTTTCGCAAAGGCTGCGATTGTCCCCAGCGGGTTTGCATCAGCACAGTCATCGCAACGATCAATGACGCCAGTCCAAACCAAAGCATGATCCAAGACCATTCGGTATTGGACCAGACTTCGCACAGATTCTGCCAGGACAGGCCGTTCAATGGATTACCTCTTTGCGGTGTCGAGCCGAACGGATATCGCCAGCTCGGCAATTCCGGCCTGTTTGCAAGCGTCGTAGACCGCGGCCATTTGACCGTGCGTCGCCAGTTGATCGCCGCGAATCAAGACGTTCAACCGCTTGTACTGTGCCCGAGCGCTGGTCAGTTGTTGCGTCAGCTCCGTCAGCGTGACGGGCTCTTTGCCGAGTAGGATCGCGCCACTCTGTTGCACGTTGACGATCTTGGGATCCGGCGCGGTGGTCGGCTGGCTGGCGGTTGCTACCGTCGGCAGTTTGAGATCCAGGTTGCGTTCTTCTTCAGTGAATTTGGTGGCCACCATGAAGAAGATGATCAACACCAGGATCACGTCGATCATTGGCGTCAGATTGATCGCCGGTTCTTCTAGCGGCTGGGTGCGGATCGGCATGAGCAAGCATCCAAGTGTTTAGGCAGAGCAATCGAACCAGAATCCCAGAAGCAGCGTCAGTCATTGAGAGACCGCAATCAGGCCGCCTTTTTTCGGCTGGCACGTGCCTGGGCCGCTTCCTGCAG
>JAWXCH010000542.1:0-3826 GCA_034440595.1 Planctomycetota bacterium
AGGCGCAGACTGGCCTATTGAGTGCATTGGCCGATCGAGGGGACGCCGCAGCGCGGCCAGCGGTGGTCGATTTGTTGAAGAACAATAAGGACGCCATCGTGCGAACTGCGGCCATTGCCGCGCTGGGAAAGCTCGGCAATCAGGACGATTTGAAGTTCCTGACAGAGTTGCTCGGTTCAAAATCCGTTGGAGAGAAAGGTGCCTCGCATCAAAGCTTGGTCATGCTTCGCGGCGATCAGATATCGCCGGCTTTGGCAAAGATGATCGCACAGGCCAGTCCCACGATGCAGGTCGGCCTGATTCAGGTTCTTGCAGCACGTCAGGCGCGGGAAAGCTTGCCAACGCTGGTTGAAACGGCGATGGGCGAAGATAAATTGGTGCGAACCGCAGCGATGATTGCGCTGGGCCAACTCGCGAAGCCGAACGACCTGGCAAACATTCTGCCGGCGGTACTGAAAGCAACGGCCGGTGCCGAACGTGACGCTGCCGAGCGACAGATCGTGTTGATTACCGGTCGTGAAAAGGACGCCGATCAGCGCGCCGCATCCGTGCTGAAATTCTCTGCAACGCGACCGGCTGCGGAGCAGATCATTCTACTGTCCACCGTTGCTAGAATTGGAGGAAAAGCTGCATTGGAAGCGGTCGACGCAGCAATCGTCAGCAATGATCCTCAGCAACGCGCTGCCGGTTTACAGGCACTGGGCAAATGGGGAGATTCGTCGGTCGCCGAAAGACTGTTTCAATTGACACAGCAGAGCACGAATGCTTCTGAGCGAGCCTTGCTGTACAAAGGTTTCGTCCGTGCTGGAGCGATGCGTGACAAATTGCAAAACGATGCGCAGCGCCTGCAAAGAATGCAACAGGCAATGCAACTTGCTCAGTCGAAGGCGGAAAAAACATTGGTTATCGAGCGAGCGCGGACGGCTTACGACGTGGGCGCTTTACGTTTAGCACACCCATATGTGCAGCAGCCCGAGTTTTCCAACGTGGCCTGTGAAACGATCGTTGAACTGGCCCATCAGCGCGATTTACGCAATGCACACAAGCCGGAGTTTGAGCGTGCCTTGGATCTGGTATTAAGTGTCAGTAAGGACGAAGTGGTGCTAGACCGTGCCGACCGCTACAAGAAAGGGCAGACTTGGTATCGGCCCAAGCCGGGCGAAGCGAAGAGCGCTGCTGTAGGGAAGTCCAAGTAATCCAAAACACTGGCAGAGCCAGTGGCACACGGTCCGGCTACTCAAGCACTGGTAGAGCCAGTGGCACACGGTCGGTAAAGGTGAAGTTCGTCCCTTCGGTTGATCCATTAAAAAATCCCGGCCCGCAAAAGTGCAGACCGGGATTTGCTGTTTCTTGAATGATCGGAACTAAGCTCAATCGTTTCTTCCAGAATCGCTATTCGTCAAATTACTGGATATCTGAATCGTAAACGCGGACTTTGTTCCACAGCGACTTGCTGCTGCTGATAAACTCCTGATGTCGCGGCGACTCTTGGTACACATCCTGTGCAGCGCGATCCTTGAATACCAGATTCAAGGCAACACTGAAATCGGTGACGTTCACTTCTCGCTTCAGATCGGGATTGAGTGTACCGACACTGAAATAAACCGTGCCAGGATGCTCACCCAAGTACTTCTTGCAATTGGCCACTAGCTGCTTCGTGTCGGCCTCATTGGCACAAGTGAAGTAAACCATATGTGCCAGTTGTTTCGACGTGCTTGCTTCTTTCTCGGCTGCCATAACTCGATTCTCCTGCGAATAGTGAACGCCCACCGCGGCCAGCGATACGACGACCGACATCGCCACTCCGGCCAGTAGTGCTTTTTTCGTGATTGGTTTCATAGAATATCGCTCCATACAAAAAGTTCAGTGATAACAGCGAGTGAATGTTTAATGGCCGGGCAATTCCTGGTCATCATTATCCATGACCATTGGTCTGGCTGAAGGGCCGAATCAGCGTTCGCCAATAAATTCTGACCGCATTTTCAGCCTAATTATTTTCAATGACCGTTGGCAATTGCGCCGGCTTACCGTTGGAATTCATCGAGCGGTGTGCTGGTGGTCCAATCAGCTCTTCCACCTCCACTTCGTCCAACACTTCCTGCCGCTCCAAGGCCTGCGCCAAGGCATCCAATTTGTCTCGGTGCTTGGTGAGCAACTGTGTGGCGCGATCGGCCGCATCGCGCAAGATGCGCGAAATTTCTTCGTCGATGACCTGAGCGGTCGATTCGCTGAATTCACGATGCTCGTGCATCTCCTTGCCTAGAAACGGATGCTCCTCGCTGGTGCGAAAGGCCACCGGGCCTAGCCGGTCACTCATTCCCCAATGCGAGACCATACGCCGCGCGATCTTCGTTACCTGAGACAGATCATTTTCGGCACCGGCGCTGTATTCGTTGTACACCAGCTTCTCTGCCGCGCGACCTCCGAGCATGAAGACCAGACGATTGTTGAGCTCCGTCTCGCCAATGTTCAGCCGATCTTCTTCTGGCACCAGTTGAGTCACGCCCAAAGCGCGTCCACGCGGAATGATGGTCACTTTGTGCAGCCGATCGACCCCTGGCAGTATCCAGGCCAGCAAGGCATGGCCTGCCTCGTGATAGGCGGTCATCGATTTTTCTTTGCCCTGCAGGACTTCGTCCCGCTTTGGCCCCATCAAGATCTTGTCGCGGGCATACTCAAAGTCCTCCATTTCGACCTTGTCCTTGCCGTTGCGCGTGGCCCACAGTGCGGCTTCGTTGACCAGGTTGCGAATATCGGCACCAGTCAGACCGACGGAGCCGGCGGCCAGCCGATTGATGTTTACATTATCGGCCAACGGAACATCGCGAGAATGGACCTTGAAGATGGCGACTCTGGCTTTATGATTGGGCCGATCCACTGTGACGTGCCGATCAAAACGGCCGGGCCGCAATAGCGCCGGGTCCAGCACGTCCGGTCGATTGGTCGCGGCCAGTACAATCACTGACTCGGTCTGGCTGAAACCGTCCATTTCGCTCAGGATCTGATTTAACGTCTGTTCACGTTCATCGTGTCCGCCTCCTAGACCAGCACCGCGGTGCCTGCCCACGGCGTCGATTTCGTCAATAAACAGAATCGCGGGAGAAGCATCTTTGGCGGTCTTGAACATGTCGCGAACGCGACTGGCCCCGACACCGACGAACATCTGAATAAACTCCGATCCGCTGATCGAAAAGAACGGTACACCCGCTTCTCCGGCAACTGCGCGTGCCAGCAACGTCTTGCCGGTGCCCGGTGGCCCCATCAGCAAAACACCCTTGGGAACTCTGCCACCCAGTCGTGTGAACTTTTCCGGATTCTTCAAGAACTCCACAATCTCCTGTAAGTCGTTTTTCACGCCTTCCAGCCCGGCAACATCGGCAAAGGTGATTGGCTTCTTTTCATTTTCGTACCGCTTGGCTGGGCTTTTTGAAAAGCCGGAGAGAATGCCCCCACCCATCACCTGATCGCGCGTGCGGCGGATCAAAATCCAGATCCCAAAAAACAGTAGCCCGGGGACCAGAAAGTAGGCCATCAAGAACACCAGCGTATTGTCGGTCGGAGGAGCAAATTCCTCGGCAGGGTCGCTCTTGGTGGCTACTGGGGGCGTGGCCGCAGGAACCGCAGCCGGTGGTGGATTAGTTGCCGCGGCCTCGGTGCCGTCTCTTAATTGCGCGAGCAACCGACGGACTTCCGGATCGGCCGATCGGCCAATGAAAACTGTGAAGTACTTTTCCAGCTTGGCAGGCTCTTCAGGGGTGCCGGGCTGCGTTGGAGTTTTGGATTCGGTTTTCTCCGCAACAGCCTTACCCTCTTCTTGGACGGGTAG
>JAWXCH010000543.1:0-3391 GCA_034440595.1 Planctomycetota bacterium
CCGCCTGGGACGCAGATTCCAACGCGTTCTAGTGGTAGAAACCGCTGCCGTAGGTAACTGCCGTGTGGCCCGGCAACGCGGACATCGGTGGGGACCAGATGTTCTTGAAACTGGAGAATATTGTCTTGGATCCGCCGCACTGCGCTTAAGAATTGATCGCTCGCTTGTGCGTGTGCCTCGGCCAAAGTTTCCGCTGGAACGCGCAGCTCAGCCGCAGTGAGCTGGGCACGGTCAATACTGGCTGAGTACTTCAGTAGTGCCGCTATTCCATGCTCTTGAACATCCTGGCAGATTTTGGTGACCACCTGTTGCGGTGAGAGCGGTTCGCCAAAGACATCGATGGTTCGCTGTCGGCTGCTGGCGCTGACGATATCGCCACGCGGACTGAGGCGTTCTCGCAATTCGGCCAAGGCGGTGCGGACATCCTGCTGGCGTGTATCAATGCGGCGGATTCGTAACTCGTCAGGCATTTCAACCATTCAGACAATTCAGGCAGTAAAAACGTTCGGTCAACTCAATCAGAATAGCAATTGCCGACGCACACATCAGGTAGGTTAAGATTAAAGAACTGGCACTGCCCGACAGTCGCTGCGACGGCTCAACAGCCTATTATTCTGACCGGTAAGGCAGCAAAACAAAAGGGCACAAAGCGGTCGAATTGGCAGAGGTCAGCCGGCAAACATCGAAGAAAATCGAACGTCAGCCGTTCCAGCGATTGAACAATCGCTCGCGAAATTCGCTCCACTCCAGAACTGGCGCGTCCGGGCTAGCGTGATGCGACAGCAGGTCGGCGACCCATTGGTCCATCTTACGCATGCGTTCGGCCAATCCTTCGATGACGTTGAAGGCCAATTTGTAGGCCGCCCAGACCCCTTCGGCAATCAGATCGTTGTAATCCAGATGTGAAATCTTGAGCACGACGACATCGGTTTTGGCGATGACGTTGGCTGAGTGCGGGGCAGGATGAAAGAACGACATCTCGCCAAAATGCTGGTGAGGTGCCAGCTTTGCCAGGATAATCGACTCGGACTTGCCATCGGCATTCGTCAACTGCCGCGATACTTCGCAGCTTCCTTTGACGATAATCCACAAATTGCGAGAGGTCTCGTCCTGGCGGACAATCGTATCGCCGGCAGAAAATGTGTGCATCTGTACCGTCTCGGCAATCTGACGACACTCGGTCTCGTTCAAATTGTGAAACAGCGGGAGCGATTGCAGCGAGTCGATATTGACTGGATTGTTGTTCACGTGATTCCTCCCAACACGGTGGCGCGTCCGACACGTCCAATTCCTAACATGTATGCAGCGGTACGCAAAGTGACTTTTCGCTCTTGGGCCAATTGCCAAACCGATTCAAAGGCATCGCCGAGTGCTTTGTCCAATTCCTGGCGAACGCGGTTTAGTCCCCAACTGTAATGCTGGCGGTTTTGAACCCATTCAAAGTAGCTGGCCGTCACACCGCCGGCGTTGGCCAGAATGTCTGGCAGAACCACTATACCACGATCGTTGAATACTTCATCTGCACCAGGATCTGTTGGAGCATTGGCCGCTTCGACAATGATTGGAGCCTTCACTTTCGCGGCGTTTTCCATCGTCAGAACACCGCCTAATGCCGCTGGAATCAGCAGGTCGACATCCAACTCCAGCAGGTCACCACTCTTGAACAGGCGGTCAGCACCACGGTACCCGGCCAACGAATTTTGATGTGCCTGGGCATGTTTGAGCATGTCGGACAGGTCGAGCCCGTTCTTGTTGTAATAGTCGCCGCTGGCGTCGCTGATAGCAACAATCTTGCACTCAGCATCCTGTAGAAACTTGGCCGCATGCGACCCGACATTGCCAAAGCCTTGGATGGCGACGCGCGTGTTCTGCGGTTTCCGTCCCAGCCGACTCAGCAGCTTGACAACAAAAATGCCAACACCGCGACCGGTGGCTTCTTCGCGACCCGGAAGGCCATACAGTTCGACCGGTTTGCCGGTGACGCAGGCCGGACTGAAGCCGTGATACTTCTCGTACTGGTTCATGATCCAGGCCATGACATCGGAATTAGTCCCCATATCCGGCGCGGGAATGTCGGTGTCTGGACCAAACAGGTCGTGAATATTATCGACGAACTTGCGCGTGATTCGCTCCAGTTCGCGCCGGCTGAGGGTGCGAGGATCGATGGCAATGCCCCCTTTCGCCCCGCCATAGGGAAGATTGACCACTGCGGTCTTCCAGGTCATCAATGCGGCCAGCGAGCGGACTTCGTCCAGATCCACCTCGTGATGATATCGCAAGCCCCCTTTCATTGGCCCGCGTGAATTATCATGCTGCACGCGGTAGCCGATAAAAGTGCGCAGCTCTCCGTTGTCCATTTCGATGGGGATCTGGACCTGGACCTCACGTTTGGGGGTGAGCAGCAGCCGACGCATATTGTCGGTCAGTTCGATCTGATCGGCAGCCCGGTCAAAGTACAATCGCGTGGCGTCAAAGGCCTTCATGACGGTTCCTACCAGGCAGAATACGGGCACAGATCAACTGGGCCAGCGAGCGTTTTAGCTAAAACTTTGCGATCAGCCGCTGGAATCACCCACAGAATCATACTTTGCTGGGGACAGTCCCTCAAGCGAAACGGGGTGGAATCGAGCGAGTAATTTTTGCATTCCGGGCCGAAAGTGCGGTAACATAGAGGTTAGGAACAGATTGCGTCGTAATGACCACGACACGTTGGAAGACTGCTGCCGGATCGTCCCTGACATTCGTCAGGCCGGGCAGGCTTTCTGATTCGATGGGCGTTCGCACAAATTCAACGGGCAGGTCGCAGCCGCGAACCGGTCCAGCGCATGGTTGTGCGACAACGAGCAGTAGAACAGGCACGTTCTGAATCGCAATGTCGATCGGTAGCACTGATTTTTGGCGAATGATGGTCGAAGGCCGCCTCATCACGACGGACGAAAGCGAATTGCTGCGCGCTGAGTATGCCGAAACGACGAGCGGTAATTCAGACGAAGCGGTGCGACTGGCCGAATGGCTGATTGGACAAAAGCGTCTTTCGCAGTACCAGGCGCGGATCTTGCTAGCTGGCAAAGGGGGGCGATTTGTCTATGGCGACTATCGGATCGATGATCGCATCTCCTCCGGTCGATTGTTTGGTCTGTATGCGGCGACACATCTGCCGACTGGTCACTCGGTGTTGCTGTATTCTGTTCCTGCGGCGACGGTGGAACTGCCGCGGAACAATGCCCTACTCAACTCTCAAGTTGCAGCCGCCGTTCAGGCAGTGCATCCCTGTCTGAGTCAGACGAACCAGTTGGTTGACTTTGGCAAGCAGAAGTTCGTGGTCATGGAAACGCTCCCTGGCCGAAGCGCCGATGAACTGTTGGCCGATGGCAAACGGGTATCCATCGCC
>JAWXCH010000544.1:0-9678 GCA_034440595.1 Planctomycetota bacterium
CTAAGCCAAGCGGAGAGTTTCGGTGATATCGCGGATCGACGGAATTACGTCCCTGTAGAGACGCCCGGTTTGGCCAGCTCGCGGGCAATTTTCGGATACGTATCACTTTGGCATCCCCCAGGTCATCGGCCACTTCGGTGTATTCGAGACCGTTGTCCACCGGCTCCGCACAGCCATCCAGAAGTTTTTTGATGGCCAGGGCTTCCGTCTCTGCTTCGACGCGGTACAACAGAGAATTAATCTCGTACTGTTCGATTTTGTACGTGGGCATGCGATGTCCTTTGCACATGGGAAGGGTCAGATCAGACGTCTAACTTCTGCAGCTGTCGCAGCGATGTCCGCCACCCCTGGCCCGCCCTTTCAGTGGTACTGCCCTACCACTGATAGGGTTTTTATGCGCCCACTACGCGCAGCTTGTCGCCGGCGCCTCGCCGACGAACGAAAGCCAGGCTTCGTGCAGCTCACGACGGAGCTGCGAGATACGGCCCGCCGTCAAACGAAACTTCCGGGCGGTTGCCTGGGTTGTTTCGCCGGTGGCCAAGACTGCGGCGATGCGCCGCTGTTTGCCGGGCAATGTCCCCAGCCAGGCGCCAAAGTCAATCCGGCTGGCGGCGGTCTGCGCGGGGCCGGCAGTTCGATCTTCGACCAGCACTTCCACCCAGCATTCTTTTACTGTGTCAAAGTGGTCCAGACGGTCCACCGAGACGCCCTTTTGTTGCTGGCAGTAGCTGGAACTTACATCGCAGACGTTCAGCCGGCCGCCTGTGCGCCTGCCAGCGCGGACCTGTGCGACGCCATAGCGTGCCAGCGGCGACGGAAATGCTACGTCGGCCTTGCCGAGCTCGACGAGGCGGCGAAATGCCACCAGTGCGTTGGCAACCACTTCCTGTACCGCCTCAGCGCGGGCTTCCGGGTCGAGATGGCGAAACGAAACCGCTGCGTGGCGGCGAATGAGCGGCAGCATGGCCAAGAACTGCTTGTGCCAGCGAGGGACAGACTGCTTTCGGGACTTGGGCGCAATCGCGATCATGGGAAAGTCTCCTTCTGGGTAGAGACCGCCCTGCGCGGGCGGTCATGTTGAGAAACACAACCGCCACGCGTAATCGCGAAGCGAACGAAAATATCAATCAACGACGAGCCGGTGGACAACCAAGCCCAAATAAGCCGTCAGCAGCTGCTCTACAAGCCGAACGAAAGAGTCGATGGCGATGGTCCGGGGCGTCAAAGCGGGTTAATCCGCTGTTATGAGGGCGCCCGCGATGGCAGATGCGGGGTCGCCTTCCGCCGTTCAACGCCGCTAAAGCTATCCGCGCCTTGAAGCGCCACCCCGACCATTTGCCGCCGCCTTCCTTGCTGACTTGACCTTCCTGGCCATACTCCTGGACCTCCTCATCGGTTAACATCGGACCCACTTTCCAACATAAGTGTAGTGGTCCAAATTCCGGGGTCCGCTTCGCGGAGGCCATCGGTGAGAACGAGTGAACCGCCTATCAGCAATGAATCTGTGTCTAGTTCATTGCGTCAGACCGGCGAACTTCGACCAGATCACGTGAGGAACGAATCGCGAGCGATTAGGATGCGGCGTGGAGCAAATTCTTCCCAGTGCTTAAAGGCGAGCGTAAAAGGGTCAAATCAGTGTCCCTGCTTGATCACTTCGTAACCAGCGGTAAGATTGTGATCGAAGGCGTCACGAGCCTTATAGCCAGCGAATTTCCTCAATAGACCACTTGCTCTTGGTTCTTTTAACCGACTAATCCGCTTCAGATTGTACGAGACTAGACCAGCCACCATGTCAACCTTCCCCGCGAGTGTTCCGGCAACCGATTTAGTTACCGCCCCTTCAATCGTGCTAATCACAGCTTTATCTGTACCGCATTTGTCAGACAGGCCCTTAAAACGGCCCAACAGAGATGCGCATTCGTGCTGAATAACATCAAACCTCTTTTTCCATGCCGGAATGGCGGAAGCAGGGCATGCTGCTCCCTTCTTAAACTTTGCGGTCCCATCATCACTAAAAACACACAGATCAAGAACAGCGATCGGAATTGTCACGCACTTTGCCATCTTGGCGTAGGAGATCGTCGCATTGTCGATTGAGAGAAAGGGCAGCTCGACAAAGGACAACGGAGGAGACCTTTCGTCCGAGGCGGAACGTTCGTGGATTTCCGCCAAGAGGACATCGTTCAGCTCTCTTTTCCCAGTGTCTCCGCGAACCATCAGATCACAGGGCTGCTCAATCAGGATGTACTTTCGGCCACCCACTCCGCGCTGGAAGATATCGCCGAGAGCGATTGGCATTCGGTGTTCGAGCAGGTATTCGCCTCGCTCATAGAGCTCCAAATTTGCAATCTCATGCACACGCGAACTAGTAAAATCAACCGGCTTATACGGCACCTTAACGATGCTTCGCACCTTGTCGGCGGCATCCCGCAGCAGTTCGTTTGCGGACGCTTTAGCCCGGGCAATTTTTTGATGAAAGATTCCAAACACACGCAAAAGGGTATCCGCTTCCCATACGCCTTCCTGATAGGAGGAGCGAAATACAATCTGCTCGAAATCGTAGACCTCAAGTTTATTCAGCTCAGCCTTTGCTTCCTCGACTGAATCGACGATTGATTTGGTGAGCTCATCCTTAAGCTGTTCACACAGTGGACTAATTGCGACTCGCTTAAGACGGAGAGCCAGAGCGCCCGGCGCTTTCTCAAGGTGTTTCTTCGAGATCACAGCAAAGCGATGTTTTTGGTCAAGCAATTCGTAGTCTTGTGCAAACTTCTGATGGTCCTCATACTCGTCATTGATCTTGACATGATGGGAAAGCAAACCACAATAGCTCAAGGTGGGTGGATCTTTCCCCTTTAGGATGGCTGCGATGGATTTCATGCCTTCATCGCTAGCCCCTTGGTTCTGGGTCATATCTTGATCGAATACAAACAGTACGGCCTCTTCTCGGGCCGTCTCGATTAGCAAGTCCTTCTCGGCGTTCCATTCTCCAAGCGACAAGAAACGTGGCTTGTAGCCGTCGAGAATTTGCTCCAGGACGGATCGCTCCTCATTCACGGCGTTATCGCTTCCGGCGCCAAGCGCTGTCGCCGCCTCTTGCCGCTTCTGTATCGCCATTGACTCCCACGCCGACTCAAGCTGCGGGCGCCAGACTCGCTCCGGTTGCGTGAAGTCAATGGCGGCAAAATCTGCAATGGAAGGCAACGATTTATTGGGCATCTGAAATGCTTGGATTGCGCCGACTATTATCGACACGTCGGGCGCATTCGACAGCTGATCGTCGACGATGATGACTTGCTTTATTTCCATGACACCGAAGACGCCCTGAATCATTTGCTTCGCATCTTCAATGTCTGCGGCCGTTGCCTCACCGCCTTCACTCGCTGTCATTGATGGCCCCCGAAAAATCTATTTGGAAGCGATACAGTCGGCCCCGCTCATTACGGCGCTGCGTCAACGCGATAGAGCAGCCCTCAGTTTCAAGCAACTCGCGCACAATGAAAAGCCCCAGGCCACGCCCTTTGCGTTTCGGCTTCCGAGACACAAAGGGATCGAACAACGTGTTTTCAACTATTGGATCGATTCCTGGACCATTGTCTGAACAAAACACATAGGGGGAAGAAAGGAGTATTGTGATTATCCCTTCCTCAATTCTGCCTGATTGCAAGTCTTCGCGGAGCCAATACTCACTATTTAAGATTAGATTGTCAATGATCTGCGTCAGTTTTCCACGGTTTATAAGAAGGCTAAGTGACTCACGCGACTTTACGTGAAGCTTGATTGGCTCATCTTTCCAGCGAAGGCGGAAGTATTCATTCACTGATTCTAGAAACCCGTCAAGCGGGATACTCTCGCGCTGCTCCCTTACGTACTTCAAGGAAGGAGCGAGATGTGCTAACTGTTTCCTAAGGGCAGACACGCTGCTGCGTATATAATCGACATACCCAAGAATCCTCGCATCATCCACGCCCACCCTCTTACAATGGCGAGATATATCTTGAGTTCGCTTCACAATCTGGTCAGCGACGTTCTCGATTTCATGGGACAATGCTTCCGCGGTGAGACCCAGGCTGACGACTTCATAGGTCTCCTCCATCTGATCTCGCAATGCCTGTGTGTCATTTTGAATTACCACAGAGACATCTCGAAGGTGGTTGGCCTCATCAATGAATTCCGTGACGGAGGCGAGCAATTTGTCTGCGTTGTTTAACTGCTTTCCAAGGGTGTTGACCGTTGCCCTTAACTCTCGTAGCTCCTTAGAGGAAGCCGCCCCTTCGGAATGATGGAGGGCTGCTGCAGCAGCATCCGTGGCTTGAGCGATGCCTTCCTTCACCTTCGCAAGGGGCCCTTTAAGCTTGCTTGCCCGAGCTAACCCTGACTCTAATTGCCCTGCCAATTCTTCCGGCGTTTCGCCTTCCTTAACGAGAGCCAGTTCACGCTGGTGAGCCTTCCTGAAATCGGTCCAATGTCGCCGTAGAAACTCTTGTACATCATGGGCGAATGATTTGAATTCCGAGAAGAGGAGAAGAAAGTTCTCGTACTGAGGGGTTACCTTGAAGCCTTCTCGGTCAGTCGTTTCCATTAGGGATTGATTATGTTCAGCGGTGATCGCCACATAGCCCATCGTGTTTTCAGGCTTCAACGAATAATATGACGAAGCAGTGGTCCATTGCTTGGCCAGCCCCATCCAGTCGTTGTCAACGCGAACGCCGAAGCCGTCGCGGTAGATCCGTACGCCGCTGAGGGCCTTAATAATCTTCCGGTATTCGGCCGGCGATGAGAATGCACTCCTTGCTGCACTCTCCGCCGCGCTTCTTCCAAGGTCAAAAGAGTCGACTTCGGCATAAAAAGGCCCTGGAGAAGCAGGGACTTTTTTAACGGCGCCATTGCTCCCGTTTTGCTTCGGGACCGACCTAGCGTATACGTCCGCTTTGGACAATTCTTCGTCGATCCACCGAAGTCCTGGAATCTCAGCGAAAGGAATCTCGCGCTTCGCTGCCGCAAACCAGGAATCACCGGTGAGTCGCCGCAACTTGAACGTTTCCGCTTCCTTTTGTTCGAGCAGGAACGCAAAGAACGCCTCGCCGTCATCTGCGTCCACTAACTGCTCGAAAGCGTGTTTGCCTTCCTTATCGTCTGGACGAATAAAACTGAGTGCAGCACGGCCGCGAAGAACAAGCTTCTCACCATCGAAGTTGATCTTGTACCGTAGCTGTGCCAGTTTTCTATTCCGCTCTGTAATTTCGGCTGGCTCTAGCTCTTTCCCGTTGATGGACGCAAGAATCTTGAATTCCTGAAAATGTCGATATGGCGATACTAACTGAGACAGGCGCTGCTCGAATTCTTCCAACGTAGTTTGTGTATTCCAGTAGTCCGAATCCCGCATGTCTGAAATTACAATTCTTGTCCCGCTCCGGCGGTTGGAAGGCGAAGACTCAAATTGCACCTGGACGTCTCCAAGCGTGTGTTCATCTTCAAAGTCTTTCCAACTCCAGCCAACGTGGTACTCGACGGATTCACCCTTGGGTTTTGTGAATATCTCGACATTGTAACCGAGTCTCTGCACTCCAAGTCTGCCAAGGCCTTTGTCGCCAAGAGGTGTCCTAACTCGTTTAGAGGTCTGCTTTGCCTTCTTCATCTCACGTTTTAGCGAATTCGAGATCGTTAACCATCCGCGGTCGATCGTATCCTCGTCCATGCCAACACCATTGTCTTCGACAATGATCGTTCCAACGGCGCCTGCATAGAATGAGTCCGCAACGTCATTGGGGCGGCCGGTGAGGACTTCGATATTCGCGTAGTCTGCATCCGCATCATACGAATTTTTCACTAACTCGATGAGCGCTTGAACAGCATCAGTGATGAGATCCTCGCCAAGCTGAAAGATTGCGGAAGCGTGGATGTCAAAACAGTGATCGCGACCGCGTTTTGCCATCATCTAAGCCCCTTCCTCAAAACGACAATGCTTTCGGTACGCATCGTGGCGGCCACGTTGTTGCGAACTGCCATGCGTTTGGAGGGTATATCTCGTTTGAGTATCGTGACTGCGCGTGCCCCCCGATCGATGAGAAGCTCAGACAATATACGATCAAGCGGCACAACCTTTCCGCCGACCCGGCGATTGCCAAGAATCCAAATCATAACGGCATCGGAGCGCATCGCCTTAATTACGGGATCGAGACTCTTATCCAGATCGCGACAAAACGCCACGACACGGGAGGTACGATCTTTGGGTGCATCTTTGAGTCCATCGAGGGTGTCAGAAAGAGCCGCGGAGCGGTCTCGCAAGGAAACTACCGCTGCCTTGGTGTTCTTTCGAGAGCCACCGAGGCTGCGGTGATCAATTTCATGTGTCGTGCTGAGGCATGTCGTGTCTATTGCGGGATCAATGTCCTTCAGGTCAATCCATTGTAAGGGCAGGTAAGAATGCTGACCGTACGGAACAGTGGAAGCGTTGTCGCCGTACGGGGGCGACGTTACTAAAATATCAAAACGCTGCTTTGTGCCAACAACTGGACTTGTGGCGACAGAATTCGCGATGTTGACGTTGACTGTGCCTAAGTATCGTCCACGATCGAGATGGCCGGCTTCTTCAAGCACGATCTTTTGCGCACGTAGAAGATCAACATTCCTTTTAGCAACCTGTTCAAAGACTGCGAGCGGAGACGACGAACGGCTATCGATGTCGGACTGCGAACGGATGTGTAATTTAAATGTCGACGTGCGCGAGTTGCTCGTCAATCGGACTGTTTCCGCCAATGCAATCCAGAAGAAACGACGCGCCCAGAGAGAAGACTCACTTCTGATTGCGCGGCGAACTCGGGATAGCTCGAGGCAGACGCCGGGTTTGAACCACTTCTGTCTGCCGACGAAATTACATTCGATGCTGCACTTTCGATCGGACTTTGCTGCGGCAACGATTTGAAGTTGCTTTTCGTTCAACGCAACATCAAAAAAAGGAATGACCTTAGCTTTGCAGAGGAGAACTGCCATCGGATTGATATCTTGGCCATCAAAATCGAGGCCTCGCATCATCGCCTCAGTTAGCGCCGTGCCAGAGCCAGCGAATGGATCGTACACTCGCGCGCGATGCTTATTGCTTTTGATGGTCGCATCCAGCAGATCGCCCACCATCTGCGGGACCATCATCGCCGGATACTGAAAGTACGCATGCGCGTGCCTTCGGGTAGCGTTGTGCCTAAACGACCAGTGATCGACATTTTTTCTGCGATATGCAGTCAGCCGCGACCGCAACGACGCGTCAGTCACCGCCAATAGAGTTGAGCCGTTCGCCATCCGTCTTCTGGCCTTTTCGACGAGAATAAGGGCATCCTTGCTATTATCGGCAAGCGGCGGGGCTGGTTGCATGTTTTCGGAATGGGCACCAGCATAGCCCCGTTGAAATCCGACTTCGGTTTCAACTTCGACGAATGTGCCGATTTTACCATGCCCTATCCGCCGCCGGCATTGTATCAAAAGATAACTAGGAAATGGAGCTCTTTTGCAGGAGTTGAGGCCGTATTCTCAAAGTCCGTCCCGTCGTTCGCGAATCGTAAGGGAAAACGCCGGACCGCGAGACGGCACAATTGCGTGCTTCGGTCACATCACCCGAGCTGTGTCAGACCGGGGACCGAAGTGAAGCCTGTGCTTGATATTGTGCGGTTCCCTCATTCTAATTTGGAGTATGTCTCCCCGCTAATGCCAAGGCTGCCCGTGCCGCCAGTGTCAGGCAGATACTGGAATTGCACTACGAAGGGATGGCCGTAACCCTAGAGAAAAGAGGAGAGGCATGAAAAAGAAAGTGATGAACCAATTTCTAGACCTGTATAAGAAATCTCTTGAAGTAAAGCCGAAGAAGCTGGACGCGGAATGGCGAGCCATTCACGCAAGTATTAATGTGCTATTGGTCCGATACCATCTCTACGTCAAAGCGAGGAAGAAAAAAAGACAAGAACCCATTGGACTTGAAATCGTGGATTGACTCAGGGAAGCCGGAGAAGTGAGCCATACCCTAGAATCCGGAAAGCACAGATGTGCTGCAGCGAACCACTTGCTGAATTTGAGCGTCGCCGCACTCAGGTTCCTCGCGGAAGGAGTTCTTGCAACGGCGCAGCTAGCTTTTCGTAAGGCAAAAAGCTTCGGTCACATTTCCACGGAAGGCTTCAACATCCTACATATCGTCGGCCACGGTCAATTCGACAGCGAATCGGAAGAGGGTGCGGTCATTTTCGAGGACGATCGCGGATCGCTATTCCCGCTGGGTGTACGCTCCATTCGTGAGATCTGCTGCAAGCGCGGCATTAGCATGGTATTCTTGAACACGTGCCAAAGTGGCTCCGGCGGCCAGCACAACTTCAATAAGGGCGTGGCGCAGGCCCTGGTATCGCATGGCGTGCCGGCCGTAGTTGCCAATCAATACAGCGTGCTCGATACTTCGGCCACATCGTTCGCGCAGCACTTTTACTGGGCGCTGGCGAACGGGATGAGTATCGGTCAAGCTGCTTGCGAGGCCCGGATCGCGGTGAATTGTGCGCTGCATGGCGAGATCATCGATTGGGCGGTCCCGGTGGTCTATGCTCGCGATCCCAACATGTCGCTGTGCGCCAAACCGGCGCATATCGTGCCGATGGCCTCGATGGCGGTTCGGGCCGAGTCGCACCGCGCGATCCGGGGTCGGCGCCTGCGGGTCGCGGTGTGGGATATCGACAGCATCTTTCCGTCGCTCCAACACACGCTGGAGCGCATGAACGACGCCCGAACCGTGTTCGGTTTCGAGTTGGTCGCGCTCTCCGCCCCGATCGACGCTTGGGATCTCGAAGATCGCGCCGAAGATGGTACTCCGTACCTGTGGACCGAGAAGTTGGCCGACCGCCTGCAGCATTTTACCGTCGAGCTTGGTGTCAACGTGTTGGGCTGTGTGACGCGGCACTGGATGAGCGACGACAACTTTCTCAACATCTACGGCTGGTGGCCGCCCGGCCAGCAGCCTCCCGTGATGATCTTCTCTTCAGCCGGTTTCGACGATCTGCCCCCCGCCGGCGACGACACCGACCGAGCTATCGCCAACCTGATGGTCGAAGGACTTACCGGCTTCCTCGGTAATGTGGACTCTCACTCCGACAAAATCGCACCGAACTGTCCACTAGGCTTTGTCCCAAAAGTGTCAATTGAGTCTGTAAGACAGGTATTGTCGGATGAAGGCGAGTGTCAGCATGCCGCCGAAGTTTTTGGCTGTCTTCTCGAAGCGTGAGAAGATTCTGCGGCTTTCCTTGAGCCAACCAATCAACCTTTCAACAATGTTCCGCCGACGATACGCCTGCTTATCGAAGGGGACCGGTCGTGCGTCGCGGTCTTCGTTTTCTTTGGACGGGATGACCGGCTCGATGCCAAGCCCTAGCAGATACTCGTCAATCCAATCAGCCCGGTATCCTTTGTCCCCTCCCAGCGCACTGGGCCATGCGATTCGCTCGCCATCTTCGTCAAGGAGATTTTCGTCGGCTCCGACGAGCACATCATCCAAGGCGGACGATTCGTGCGTTTGCCCAGCAGTCAGGTGGAAGTGGAGCGGCAATCCATGGCTGTCGCAGAGAATGTGGATTTTCGTCGTAAAGCCGCCGCGAGAACGGCCTAACGCGTGGTCAGCAGGCTCCTGCGGGTCGTTTTTTTTCCACCGCCGCC
>JAWXCH010000545.1:0-4065 GCA_034440595.1 Planctomycetota bacterium
GGCCATCTTCATCAGGTTTTTGAAACCAGTACGATTCTGAGCCAGCAGCGTCAGGTGATAGCTCGCTTCCTTAAGCACCCCGGCATCTTTTTTGAACCGCGAATCCGGGGCGATGTAGGCCTCATAACCAACGATCGGGTTGATGCCGACCTTCTTCGCCTTTTGATAGAACTCCAGCGCCCCGTGCAGGTTGCCGTGGTCGGTCAGTGCCAGGCCGTTCATGCCGAGTTCTTTGGCACGATTGACCAGCCGGTCGATCGAGCTGGCTCCATCGAGCAGACTGTAGTGGCTATGGCAATGGAGATGAACAAACGGCGGCGTGGACATAGCGTTCCTTGATTCTATCCGGCAGAGGCATCCAAGCGGTCTTCGCAGTCGCCACTCAGCGATAGCGCTGCTGCTATTCTACCGCCTGCCGCGCGTGGTTTACAGAGAGTGAAAAAATGTGCCGGTCCGGCAAACAAGAAAGTTTCACGCAAAGTCGCAAAGACGCCAAGAAAGGGCGAATACTCCCGCCTTGCTGCTTCTTATTCTCAGGTCAGAGACAATTTAAAGATGAGGATCGCCCTCGGTAACTCCCTTTGCGTCTTCGCGCCTTTGCGTGCATTCCTCTTCTTCTTTTTACGAAGACAGTGCAAAGACACCTACGCCCCCGTTACGCTCGACAACTGCCCGTTCGCCTTATGCTCAACCGCGGCGGCGATGAAGCCCGCGAATAGCGGCTGTGCGGCGGTCGGCTTGCTCTTGAACTCGGGATGGAACTGCACGGCCACAAACCACGGGTGGTCCGGAATCTCCACAATCTCGACCAATGTGCCGTCGCGATTCGTTCCAGCGATCAGCATCCCCTCGTTCTGAAACTGCTGCCGATAGGCGTTATTAAACTCATAGCGGTGGCGATGCCGCTCCGAGATATTTTCGCTTTCATAGCAAGCTGCCGAACGGCTGCTTGGATCCAGCTTGGCGTCCTGCGCCCCTAGCCGCATCGTGCCACCTTTATCGGTTATCGACTTCTGCTCATCCAGCAAACAGATCACCGGGTGCGGCGTATTCTTGCTGAACTCGGTCGAGTGCGCGTTCGCAAGGTTCAGCACATTGCGCCCGTACTCGATCACGGCACATTGCATCCCCAGGCAGATTCCAAAGAACGGAATCTGCCGCTGCCGGGCGAACTGAATCGCCTCGACTTTGCCTTCAATACCGCGCTCTCCAAAACCGCCCGGCACCAGAATCCCGTTAAACCCGCTCAGCATCCGCTCGGCCCCCTGGCTTTCCAACTCTTCACTCTGAATCGCCTGCACACGGACCTGTGCGCGGTTCGCAATACCGGCATGATCCAGCGCCTCATAAATGCTCTTATACGCATCGCGATGTTCGGCGTATTTGCCCACCACGGCAATCGAGACTTCATGCTCTGGATTGCGCAGTGCATGCAGCAGATTCCGCCAGTCGTCCAGTTGCGGTTCGGCGGCGGTGATTCCCAGTCGGCGCAGGATAATCTGATCCAGCCGGTTATCGACCAGGCTCATCGGGACTTCATAAATCGAAAAGTCCTTGTCCTTCTCTTCAATGACGGCGTCGATCGGCACATTGCAAAACAGCGCAATCTTCTCGCGATCTTCACGGTCCATTGACCGCTCCGTCCGGCAAATCAGCACATCCGGTTGAATACCGATCTGCCGCAATAGGCCCACAGAGTGCTGCGTCGGCTTGGTTTTCAGTTCCCCCGCTGCCTTTAAATACGGCACTAGCGTCAGATGGATATACAGGCAGTTCTCCTTCCCTACATCCAGCGAGAACTGGCGAATCGCTTCCAAAAACGGTTGGCTTTCAATATCGCCGACCGTGCCACCGATTTCGGTAATCACGACATCCACCGTCGAATCGGCCAGTTTACGAATGACGCTCTTGATCTCGTTGGTGATGTGCGGGATGACCTGCACCGTCTTGCCCAGAAACTCCCCGCGCCGCTCCTTGTTAATGACCGAGAGATAAATCTGCCCGGTGGTGTAGTTCGAGTCCCGCGTCAACGGCCCATTCGTGAACCGCTCGTAGTGACCCAGATCCAGATCGGTCTCGCTCCCGTCGTCCAGCACATAGACCTCGCCATGCTGGTAAGGGCTCATCGTGCCGGGGTCAACATTGATATACGGGTCCAGCTTCTGCATCCGGACACTCAGCCCACGACTTTCCAGCAGCATGCCGATCGAGGCGCTGGAGAGGCCTTTACCCAGTGAACTGACAACGCCGCCGGTCACAAAAATATGTTTGGTCATTCGCGTACGGTCATCCAACAATGCGACCACTATGGGGGCGGCCAGGGGCAGATTCCACAATCTTGCATTGAAACCGGTTGAGCGCGTTTCGTCAACGATGGAATAAGGCCAACGTAAGATCAAACACTGTAAGTGCTTGGGGGAATCGGGGCCAATCCCGCATACAGTGGATTTCTAGGGCAGAAAAATTTTTCGGAACTGTGGGAACTTTCCCCCGCCTGGCTGCGTCCAAGCATCGCGCGCTGGCCAAGGTCCGGCGGGGGCAACCGGTCCTTGGCTAGCGATGCACCTACAGTATTCACAAGAACCGGCTGATGCGTCCGATCGGAGTGTGTCGGGTGATCGCTTGGGCTATCCTGTTGTTTGGGGGTTCTGCGGCAATTCGCCACGTTTACTCGGCTTTCTTCGCGCGTATGCGCATTTCAGGAGCAGATATGCACCGTTCATTTACTTTGGGAGACTCGGCCATGAGAAGAATCAGTCAGTTGGTCCGTCGTGTAGCACTGGTCGCGGCAATAAGCACGAGCTTCGCTATTCCGCTGGCCGCGCAAGAAGAGGGAACTGGAGCAAAGCCGACTGCCCCGGCCGAAGCAAAACCGGACGACGCCAAGAAAGCCAGCGACCTGCCGCTCAAAAAGATCGTGCTGTTCAACTCGGGCGTCGGCTTCTACGAACATAAGGGAGACATCACCGGCAATGCACACGTCGACTTGAAGTTCAAAGTCGATGACGTGAATGACCTGCTGAAGAGCATGGTCCTGCAGGATATGGGCGGTGGCCGGATCAGCACCATCAACTACGACAGTAAGGATCCGATCACCCGTACGCTGAAGACGTTTGCGATTGACCTGACCACGAATCCTACCTTGGCCGATCTGTTGCGGCAGATCCGTGGTGAGCAGATCCAGATTGACGCACCTACCCCAATCACCGGCACGATTGTCGGCGTTGAAAAACGGAAGGTACGCGTCGGCAAGGAAGAAACTGTCGAACAGGACTTTATCACATTGCTGACCGATGAAGGGCTGCGAAGCATCAATCTCGATAGTGTCATGCGGATCAAGCTAAGTGATCCGCAACTTAACAAGGAACTGACGCAGGCGCTCAAGACCCTGGCGATGGGGCACTCGACGGATAAGAAAACGGTCAGCTTAAATTTCCTCGGCGAAGGAAAGCGCCCCGTCAGCGTTGGTTACATTCAAGAGTCGCCAATCTGGAAGACTAGCTATCGGCTGGTGCTGGACGACAAAGAGAAGCCATTCCTGCAAGGTTGGGCGATTGTCGAGAACACCACCGAAGAGGATTGGAACGACGTGAATCTGACACTGGTCAGCGGGCGGCCGATTTCGTTTGTGATGGATCTCTATCAGCCGCTCTATCTGCGGCGTCCAGTGGTACAGCCAGAATTGCATGCCAGTTTGACATCGCAAACGTACGGGCAGAGTTTGGCGGATGCGGATGGGGAATTTATGCGGAATGGAAGAATGGCTGAGCAGATGGATCGCCGGAGTGGCATTACAGGCAATGCGCCGGCAAGCGCAGCACCGACAGACAACTTCGCAGGTAGCAGCACCAGGGGCGCAATGGGCATGGGCGGCGGCAGTTCCAAATCCAGACTCCAACTGAGCCGTGGAGTCCAAGCCGCCGCACAGGGTGGCGATGTCGGTGAACTGTTCCAATACACAATCGACACCCCGGTAAAACTCAATCGGCAGCAGTCGGCGATGTTGCCGATTGTGAATGAAAAGGTCGAAGGGGAGAAGCTTTCGATCTATAACCAGCGCGTGCA
>JAWXCH010000546.1:0-4442 GCA_034440595.1 Planctomycetota bacterium
GATCAAGCGAGTTTGCTTCAGTTTTGGCTCGGCCTTGATACGACGGGCCAGTTCAAAACCATCCATGTCGGGCATCTGACCATCCAAAATGGCCAGACCATAAGGACGCCCAACCTGTGCCGCCCGCGACATGGCGCGCAGCGCGTCGGGTCCAGAGGCGACAACATCGACCGACAGTTTCCAATTGGCAAGTTGCTGCTGAAGGATTTCGCGATTGATGGCGTTGTCATCCACGCCTAAGACGCGTAGGTTTGCCAGACGAGCCGGTACGATGGGAGCTTCTTGCTTCACTCCGTTTTGTTTTTGGAGTGGGATCGTGAACCAGAACGTCGAACCTTTCCCCACGGTACTCTCAACATCGATGGTGCCCCCCATCAGATCGACCAGTTGCTTGGATATGGCCAGACCCAAGCCGGTTCCGCCATAGCGGCGCGTCGTCGAGGCGTCGACTTGCGAGAACGACTTGAAGAGCCGGTCCATGCGATCTGCAGGAATGCCAATGCCGGTGTCTTCGATCGAGAATCGAATCAGCGCTGTGGTCTCTGTTTCGGAATCCAGGATTGCACGGACAATGACCTGACCTTGCTCGGTGAACTTGATCGCATTATTCGTCAGATTGATCAGAACCTGGCGGAGACGGTTGGGATCGCCACTCAGCAGGGAGGGAACGTCGGCCGGCAGGTCCAGCACCAACTCCAAGCCGTTCTGCTCGGCACGTTGTACCAGAATCTCGGTCGTGTCTTCCAAAGTTGCCCGGAGATCAAAATCCAGGACTTCCAGCTCCAGCTTGCCCGCTTCGACCTTGGAAAAGTCCAGCACCTGATTAATGACGGTCAAAAGAACATCCGCAGACGACCGAGCCACCGCGACATAGTGGGTCTGCTTCGGAGTCATTTCCATGCCGGCCAGCAAATCCAGCATTCCGATGACACCGTTGAGTGGTGTGCGCAGCTCATGGCTCATGTTGGCCAGAAAATCACTCTTGGCAGCATTGGCGGCATCGGCAGCATCACGCTCACGCTGGAGTTTTTCCGCCAGCTTACGCTCGGTGATATCTTCGACGGTGCCTTCGTAATGCATCAGAGTGCCATCCGAATTAAAAACCGCTTTCGCATTTTCGGAAATCCAGGCCGTAGATCCATCACGCCGAAAAATCTCCGCCTCAAACCGAGATACCTGCCCGGTCTGAGCCATGATTGCCACAAAATCTCGTCGTCGTGTCGAGTCAACATAAAGCTGTCGGCTAATATCGCCAATACTGCTCATCAAGTGTTCCGGCGAATCGTACCCGTAGATACGCGCCAGAGAAGGATTTGCACTGAGGTAGGTTCCGGTGGGGCTAGTCTGAAAAATTCCTTCGATTGAGTTCTCAAAAATGCTGCGATACTTGGCTTCGGCCTTGCGGAGGGCATCTATTGCTTCGCTTCGACTCCAACTATCATCGATAACCGGCTCATTGCTGAGAGTCACGTAATTCGCACGGTTGTTCTTGTCTTGTCTGGCGCGACGCCACAGGTGCGCGATATACCCTGCAAGCAGCGAAAGGCTGATCGAAAGTGCGCATACCGACAGCCAAAAATTTATAATGATGATGTTGCTAGGCATAACTGTCTTGTTAGTGGCAAAGTACCGTGGACTTGAACCGGCCTCGCTAAGAGCGGTCCAGGTTGTATACATGTTGCCGAAACAACGCAGCATGCCGCCTAAGATCATGCCGCGTAACTTCCGACCGATTCCAGCAATTGCTAAAACCATTTTTAGCTTAGCTTACGTAAGAGACAGGCAAGCCGAGGCTGCCAGCAATCGCCGTGGTGAGGGGGCGGATCTAGAATAGCCGTGGAAAATTCGCTGTAAAGCAGCTTGGCGAATTAGATATTTTCCTACTATCCGGCGCAATCCATACCAGTGAACCGGACGCGCAAGTGCCGCCTGGCATCAACTGCGAAAGTCACCGTGACAATCGTTGCAGGCTTTTGACATGGTGGCAGCACCGCTTTGCACCTTGGAGAGATTGTCGCTTGCGGCACCGGAAATAATCTCCCGCGCCCCCTGCTGCATGGATTGGGCATAAGCACGGTAACCTTCGTCCGACGACTCGGGATAGCCCTCTTTTTGAATGACCTCGGCCAAGGCTGCGACCATCTGTGACTCGTGAATCAATTGTGCCTTATTCTTCGAGAATGCCTGTTGGCTGGCTGTCCAAACTGCAATCCGATCCTGCTGTGCCCGTTCGAGACGCCACATCAGGGGAGGACGATTCGCAAAGGAGTTCCACATCAGATTGTTTTCTGTAGTTGACGAACCCTGGAGTGTCTCGCCTCGGACCAGCGCCGTCAAATCCTGCTCGCGCAGTTTTGATTCGTTGAAGGCTTGATCGGTGCCTGTTTTGGAATTGAGACCAGCTCGTCCAAACAAGTCGCGTGCGGTGGCCGCTTGTGCTTTCCAGCGGACCTCTCTGTCGTACTCAGCAATGATGGCAAATGTGGCCGCTAGCGTGCTGAAATATCGCCGCGCATTTTTCATTCCCCCTCCTTTGAAGTGGCTGGGGGACTTGATCTCGGCGGCCAGCAACGGCGCATAGACCTTCACTTCGTCCACCAGAGTTTCGGCTGAAATCAGTTTAGACCAGGGAAACTTTCCGGCAGCAGGTTCATTCCCGGTAGCCGCGGGCATCGCTCCAGTCGCTCCTGTTGGGGGTTTGGCAGTCGTAACAGGGGCGACTGATTCGACGTAGGCTGGGCGTTCGCCGACCAACTTGGTTCGGGCATCGGAGAAGAACAGCTTTCGCTCTTTTTCCGTGAATCTAGGAGGAGCCGCACGGCGCTTGGTGATTTGTGCGGTAGCGACCAGAATCCCTTGAACCGAAACCGGCACAATGACAGCCGCGGCCACGATCCAGGCCAGACACTTTTGTCGCTGTGAGGTGTTCATTCTGATAGAAACTGAGGGTACAGAACGCTGCAAGGATCGCGCGGGCTAATTCTATTATGAACCCACGACTGCGCCACGGCAAGCGCGGCAGATGCACCTGAATTAGCAAGTATTGTGAGAAATTCCCTCGGGATTACGTAAGGACTACCAGTTCGGGTAGTATTACCTCAGACGGAAACTGACTTTCAATTGATTTTACAACTGGACGTGAATTGGTTTTTCTATCTTCAATTAGGAGTGACTCACGATGATTGTTCGAAGCTTTTTGGCTGTAGTGGCGGTGTTGATCGGTGCTCAGTTCGCGCTGGCGGAAACGAAGTATGAATTGAATGGTAAGAACACCAAGCTGGAGTTCGTCGGTAAGAAGCCAGACGGCTCGCATACGGGTGGCTTTGAAAAGCTGAGCGGTACGGCGACTGTCAGTGGTTCTGACCTCACGACCACGAAACTTGATGTGAAAATCGAAATGACTTCGCTGAAATCGGACGCAGACAAGCTGACCGCTCATCTCAAGGCCCCGGACTTTTTTGACGTGAAGCGGTATCCCGAAGCGAAGTTTGTCTCCAAAAAAATTGAGATGGCCAAGAAAGGCTACACCGTTACCGGTGACCTGACCATGCACGGCGAAACCAAGAGCGTCAGCTTCCCGGCAGAGATCGCCGTTACGCCAAAAGGACTGCAACTAAAGGCCGCGTTCAGCATCGACCGCAACGACTGGGGGATCAGCTACGGCAAAGGCAAAATCAACGACGATGTCGCAATTAAGCTCAACATCTCCACCGCGAAATAAGCGCGCGGATCCTAGCCTCTAGCTCCTCAAGAAAGTCTGGATCGCGCACGACACCTGTGTAGTGCGCGATTCAGCGTTTTTTCATGCCTCCCATCGAACCGATCATCGACCTTTTGTTGCAGGTCATCCTGCCGGCTACTGTTGCCGCGGGTTTGGTTCTGTTCGCGTTGCGGACGTTGTGCAATCAGCAGTATGCCGACTTGCAAGTAGCGATTGCTCTAATTGCCGGGCTGCTGGTCGGAAATTATTACCCGGGATCTTTCGACTATCTGCCGGTTTCGTTCGGCTGGCCCTGGCTACTGGCTGTCGCGGTGCTGTTGCTGATCTACTCGGCAACGATGAATCAGGTCAGCAATCGGCTCGCCGGGTCGCGCCGAATTGCCCTTCGACTGGGTGTGCTGCTGCTTGCCATCGGGCTGGCATGCTATGCAACCATGCCGGAAGAACTACGCACACCCTCCTGGATCGTTGGGTACTGCGTGCTGGCACTAGCCGACACCGCTGTACTAGAGAACCAATCGCTACGCCGGGCAGGGTCTCATGTTCCTTATGCTTGGGGATTTATCCTGCTGACGGGCACCGCCTTGGTGATGATTTGCGCCGGAACTGCTCGAATCGCCGATCTGGCTTTCTTCGGCCTTGCGGCGCTGACAGGCGTCTGGTTCGCGTCGGTTCGCTCGCCCGCGAACTTGGCCGTGGCGTCGCTTTCCCTGGGTATCAC
>JAWXCH010000547.1:0-28546 GCA_034440595.1 Planctomycetota bacterium
GCTACCCTATTTGAACCGGGGAGGCGTGATCGCCACCAGCCCGGCAGTGGCGACATGCTTAGTTGATCGCGCGGTTGAACTAGCGGATAAACTGCGTGTGAAGTTCCTGGAACTGCGGCACGAGCAGCCGGTGGAACACCCTGCTTTAGGGGTCACCATGACCAGCAAAGTGCATATGCAATTAGATTTGCCAGCCTCCGCTGAGCAGTTATGGAGTGATCTGGATGCCAAAGTGCGCAATCAAATTCGTAAAGGCCAGAAGCAGGAGTTTCAGGTCCGTTGGGGAACTACTAAACTGTTAAATGACTTCTACCATGTCTTTAGCCGCAATATGCGCGATCTGGGCACGCCGGTTTACTCGCGGAAGCTGTTTGAAGCAATTTTGAAGCAGTTTGATTCCGAAGCCGAATTGTGCGTGATCTACAAGGACAACAAACCAGCGGCCGCGGCTTTGTTGATCCACGGTAGTCAATGCACGGAAGTGCCAAGTGCCAGCGCACTGCGAGAGTACAATTCGCTGAATGCCAACATGTTCATGTACTGGCAGTTGCTAGAGCGTGCGGTGCAGCGGAAACAGGCCATGTTTGACTTTGGCCGGAGTTCCATTGATAGCCCTACTTATCGCTTTAAGAAGCAGTGGGGAGCCAAGCCGCAACCCGCCACTTGGCAGTATTACCTGCGACAAGGGGACAAGGATCAAATGCGACCTTCAAACAAGAAGTTCGACCTGATGAGCCGTGCTTGGAGGAAACTGCCGCTGAGCGTTACGCGCCTGTTGGGACCAGCCATTGTCCGCGGCGTGCCCTGATTGTGGGTTTGCGGCAGCAAGTCCAATCTTGTGCAGAGAAGTGATGGCAATTAGCTTCGCGACCGGACGCGACTTGCACCGCGGTGTACAATTCCGCAGATCAATAGCAGTGCGCTCCAAACTACAACGCTGCCTGGTTCAGGGACCAAGTGTCCCGGTCCGCCGGGGTCTCCCGGGCCACCGGGATTATTTGGGTTACCAGGTGTGCCACCGGGGGTTCCTCCACCACCTCCACCGCCCCCCATGCTGCACGTTGGTCCGTATGAACCACCGACGACGTACCCCGCGTCAGGCGAGGGGAGATTATCCGATACTTCGGTCATAGGGAGTGCTGCATCGCAAGCCGGAGCAACCTCACAGACAGGAGCGCATAGTTCCTCGCAAACCATTGGCCTGCAGCTACGGCGCCAGCCAACCTCGGTCAGGCGAAGCTTCTGCGGTGAATCTCCAAATACAGCGTCGGCCATGAGATCGCCAGCCGCTGCATCCATCATGTCATCTGCCGGAAGAGCTACTTCAATCACCGGGGCATCGGACGACGCCGCATTGTCGGAAACATCTTCAAGAACCGATGTGACAAACAGGTCAAAATCGGAGTACGGATCTACGTAAGGTGCCCAGTCCACTTTGCCGAGAGAATGCAACTCGGCGTGGAAGATGAGTAGTATAGCGAAGATGAATAAGAACCCTTTGCGGGTCATGCGATATCCTCCACCCCGATCTGACCGTGTAACCTACATTTTGCTTATTGTAATTGGAAAATTCCTAGTTTCAAATGCTAAGTGCATGCGTACAATGACATTTAGGGGGATCTGTGGCCTTTTGGCCAGAGGGGGCTATGCGGCCTATTGACGGTGTTAACCCGAAATTCTTCGGGAAACAGCGGTGGAACGGGGCTGGCACCCACTTTGCACTATCGGAATCTGTGCAATTTGGACGATTGATAGTCAGTGTTGAATTCACAGGAATTGCCATAAGTTGATGCCCTGTAAGCAATTCTGAATTAGTTTCACATTAAATGGCCGACAGAGAACGAGTTTCAAGCCGAAGGCAAGCGGCGTGTACGTCGATTTAGCAGATGCTTAACTTCAATCAGGCGCGGAACTTAGTGTGTTAGGTATGGTAAAATGGACCTCGGCAAACTGAGTGAAATACTCGATATGCTGGAAACGCAGGGAGCCTCGCAGCAGGAGCTCGACGACGCGTTTGAAGAGGGAATGCGCCAAATCGGGGAGACAATGCGGAAGAGCGCCCCGACGGAGCAATCCCAATTTGACTCGCCACGGCTGCCGTTTTCCTCTTCCAGCGAAGATGTGGCCTGAACCGGTTGACTGCCCAGGTTGGTAGCTGCAATCCGATGCAACTTACCGGCGGCAGGAAAGGCAGGTCATCAAATAACGCGTCAGGCCACCACCTGTCGACTGTCGCAACTGCATCACGCTGCCGCAGCGCGGGCAATACTCGCGGGCCACTGGTAGTTCCCCTCGATCGTCTGTCTGCTGGCATTTCGTACAGAGTCTTGTGTCAGGGAATATTTCGATTCGCTCTGCCGCTATCGGCTGCTTGCACACCTCGCAGCGGCGAGCCATTCCCCACGATTCATCGTCCGAAGTTTCCAGGTCATCGCTGTCGATACGGCGCGCATAGATTGCGGATTGCTGGCACAGCGGACACTTCAGTTTGCTGATAGAACCGAGAAAAAGCTCGCAGACCAGATCTGCATCCACAGTGGACGTATCGCGCAGCAATCGTGCGCGACTGAGCCACGCGGATTGATTTTCTGTATCAATGGAGTTGCTCCACTGGCAGGCTGAACACGTTACGCGAAGGAGTGTGGTCATACAAATATCTTACAGTGAAGTTGCCGCCTGGCCTAAGTCCGCCGACTGTTGCCACGACGCTCTGGAGTGGCAGCGCGAGGATCCTCGGGCCAAGCATGCTTTGGATATCGCCGCCGCAGTTCCTTGCGGACCTCTGCATAGGTGGTGTTCCAAAAACTGGCCAGGTCTGTAGTGACCTGCTGCGGGCGGTAATTCGGTCCTAGTAAGTGGAGCAACACCTGCACGCGGCCGCCAGCAATTCGAGGAGTTTCAGGCATGCCAAACAACTCTTGGATTCTGACAGCCAACACCGGTGGATGCCCAAGCTCATATTGTAGAGAGATTTGGCTGCCGCTGGGCACAGTCAGCTTTGCCGGAGCCTCACGTTGAATCGCGCGTTGCTGATCGTGCGAAAGCTGTCGTTTTACTGCTTGCAATATCGAAGATCGCTGGACTTCTTCTACCGATGTGCAACCGACGCAAAGCTCTGGTAGAAGTTCTAATAGTGGATCTGTGCCCAGGTCCGGCAGTTCCAATTCTGGCATCCATTGCCGCAGACACGCCAATCGAGCTATGTACTGCTGGCTCTCTTCATCCATTTTCCAGTTCTGAACGCCGCGACTCGCAAGCTCTGCTGCCAGCAAGGCCGAAACATCCACATCGGCCGGCAATGCCGTTTGCGATTCGGAGATCACCAGGTCGGCAAATCTGGTTCGTCGCCAGGCGACCATTCGTTGTCGATCAGAATCAAACTCGACCTCAGTACTCGTACTCTGTAGCGTTGGCGTAAGCCAGGCAGGATCCACTGCGGATGCGAGCCGCACCAGTGCTTCAGACGTCCCTTTTTCTTCGATCTCCGCACATACGAAAAACTCCGCTTCGTCCACGGCGCTTTCGTCGCCCAGTCGAACCCCGCGACCACCGACCATCTTGGCTCGTCGACTATCAGCAGTTCGCCGGCGTGCCACGCGATCCGGATAGGCTGCCAACAAGACCCTCTTCAGCGACTGGTCTTGGTCTGAAGTTTCGACTGATTTCGATTGTGAAGTCACTTCACGCAGCGATCGTTCAAGTTGTTCGGCCGTGCGAAGTAGGTTCTTGGTTGCGTTGGGATCCAGTCGCCCCACGGGGCTATCGAGTTGCTTTGTGGACTGGAACTCCTCAATCGCGTGTAGGCGATCCAACACGTCTGAATCGGATCGATGACTGGCCAATTGCCGCGCGGGTTTTTGCTCTTTACGGAAAGGACTTCGCTCGCTGAGCAGTGCAGCCATGATTGCAGCCTGATGCCCTACATTCAGTGTGGCACCCTCGAGCAGCAACTTTGCAATTCGCGGATGAACAGGAAGTCGAGCCATCTGCTTGCCAAGCGCAGTTACGCCTCTTGTGTCCAACGCACCGAGCTGCGTTAGTAAGGTCAGAGCATGTTGAATCGCATTCTCGTTAGGTGGTTCGTACCAGGGGAATTGCCGAACATCGTGCTCTCCCCAGACCAGCAACTCCAGGATTGGTCCGGAAACGTCGACGCGCAGCACCTCTGGCTGATCGAAATCGGCCAGCCCGCGCTGCTCGGCCGCTGTCCAAAGGCGGTAGCAAACCCCGCGCTCCGTTCTGCCAGCGCGGCCCGTACGCTGGTCGGTGCTAGCCTTGGAGATGCGTTCAATCTGCAGCCGATTGATACCGGTATTCGGATCGAGTCGCAACACGCGCGACAGCCCGGCATCAACGACTGCGGTCACGCCAGCCACTGTAACCGACGTTTCGGCAACATTGGTCGCCAAGATAATTTTGCGCGCGTTCGAGTCGTGCAATACTTCCTGCTGTTTGGCCAACGGTAAATCGCCGTACAGTTCAAACAGTTTTGCATCGACCAGAGGCAACTGCGACGAAATCGCCGAGCCTGCCTGGCGTATTTCACCGACGCCTGGAAGGAATACTAGCACGTTGCCGATGGTGCCCTGTAACGCAGTTTCCACTGCGGACACAATTTGTGCATAGTCCAGTCTGCTGCTACTGGCCCTGTCAGCGTAATGAATCTCCACCGGGAACAACCGACCAGCACTGACATGCACCGGACAGTCATTGAGAAAACTCGCCACGGCGGCAACGTCCAGTGTGGCCGACATCACTGCGATCTTCAGATCAGGGCGGACCTCTTGCACCTTTCGCACCATCGCCAGGCTGAGATCGAGATTCAAATTCCGTTCGTGGAATTCATCAAAGAGTACGACGCCGACATGTTCCAAGAACGGATCCGCCTGGAGCATCCGCAAAAACATACCATCGGTAACGACCAGGATCCTTGTTCTCGGCCCAGCGCGGCGTTCAAAGCGAACATGGTAACCGACCTGCTCCCCGACAGTCTGCTGTTGTTCTTCGGCAATTCGCATCGCCGCCGCACGGGCAGCAATTCTGCGCGGCTGCAGCAGCACGATTTGTTTATCGGCGGCCAGCCCAGCGGACAGAATCGCCGGGGCCACGCGGCTGGTTTTGCCCGCACCTGTCGCGGCTCGCAGGACAATTGCATTGCAGCCAGATAGCGAATCCAGCACGGCCGGCAGCACTTCGTCAATCGGCAGTGAGGGAAGTGTGCGGTTAGCCATCATGCCACTGCGAATGTCGTGAGCGCTCGATCAGGATTAGTCATTGACCATAAACACGGTCAGCGAGCGAGCGCCATGCGCTCCAATCACCAGCGACTGCTCAATATCAGCGGTCTTCGACGGGCCGGAAACAAACGCGCCGAATCCGCGTTTCAGTAGCGGCAGCTTTTCATACGCCTGATGCATGTTATCCACCAGCGTGCTGCGGTTGACCACTAACGCAATATGCTGGGCAATGAAATAAAGCACACGGTGGCGCAGATCTTCGTCGGTGACCCAGATCGCAGCATTCTCCGCAACGGCTAGCTTTCCTTCCAGCACTGCAAAGTCGACGTCCTCCAGGTCATGTGGATCGGCGACATTGTCGATCTCGCAGCCGAGACTGGGTACTTCGGCAATCAGTGAGCAGATCTTCTTTGCGTCACTAAACGCAGGAAGATTCTGTAGCTGTGGAAGGATCTGCCTCCGATCAGCGACTCGGATAAACTGTCCACCGACACTTGTCAGGATAGACTCAAACTGCGCGACCCGGTCCACATAGGTGATCCCACCTGCGCCCGGCAGTTCGGGCAGCGCAGCGTCGGGTACTGAATGTTGTCGCAGCGCGCTGAGGATTTTGTCTCGACTGTTCGACATGGAGTGCTTTTTTCAATCGCCAGGGCAGATTTGATTTCTAACGCACGCTTTTTTCGCTGCGTTGCCGATCGCGGTACAACTCGCGAAAACTCCGCTTCGGCATCGGCGGCAGATCGCGCTGCTTACCCCACGGGTTGAATCGGTTATACACCAGCATGCGCGGCAACTTGGGGAGTAGAAACCGCCCGACCTTGCCGGCTAGTCGATAGATCCAGACATGCCCGAGAACGATGCGCGCCAGCTTCATGGCCATTCGTTTGGACCAGGGCAAGTATTTCTGAACGGCAATCTCCCGCCGCCAGGTGAGTAGTTGCTGATGCAGATCGATTTTGACCGGGCAGACATCAGTACACGATCCGCACAAACTGCAAGCAAACGGTAACGTTGCGTGCTTCTTAGCATCGCGCGAAGGTGCCAGAATTGAGCCGATTGGGCCAGGGACCGTGGCCTCGTAGCTATGACCACCGGTACGGCGATAAACCGGACAAGTATTCATGCATGCGCCACAGCGAATGCAATTCAACGAGCGGCGAAAATCGTCGCTGCCGACAATATTGCTGCGGCCGTTGTCGACCAAGACAATATGCAACTCGCCACCGGGCATTGGCCCCTGAAAGTGGGACGAATACGCCGTGATCGGTTGGCCAGTTGCCGAACGTGCTAACAGTCTCAGAAAAACACCCAAGTCCGCCTGCCGCGGGAGCAACTTTTCAATGCCCATGCAGGCGATATGCAGTTTTGGTAATGAAGCACCGAGGTCGGCGTTTCCTTCGTTGGTACAGACAACGAATCCACCAGTCTCGGCGATGGCGAAATTCACACCGGTGATCCCGGCCTCCGAGGCCAGAAACTTGGCGCGCAAGTGATTTCTTGCCGCCTCGGCCAAATATTTGGGGTCCGATGCACCCTTATCGGTGCCAAGGTGTTTATGAAACAGCTCGCCGATCTCTTCCTTCTTAACGTGAATGCAGGGCAACACTATATGGCTAGGTGGTTCGTTGGCCAACTGGACAATTCGCTCCCCCAGATCAGTATCGATTACCTCGATCTGGTGCCGCTCGAGAAACGGATTGAGATGGCACTCCTCGGTTAGCATCGATTTGCTTTTGCAAACACGCGTTACGCCGTGCTGCTGCAAGATACTGAGAACGATCTGGTTGTGTTCGGCCGCATCGCTGGCCCAGTGTATATGGGCACCCAGCGCCTTGGCGTTCCGTTCAAACTCCTCCAGGTAATCTGCCAGATGCGCAACCGTATTGGCCTTGATTGCGGCCGCTTGTTCTCGCAATGTTTCCCATTCGGGAAGCGAATGCGCGGCACGATCGCGCTTGGTGCGAATAAACCAAAGCGACTGGTCATGCCAATGAGCGCGTGGCAGATCGGCTACGAACTTTTCAGCTCTAACAGGATGTCCGGTGGCGACCATAGTCTAACGCTTTGGGGGTGTAGTCAATTCGGGAAGTTCTTGCGAGGACTTGCTGGCTACCGGTTGCGCGCGAATAGCCGCCACCAGAATCTCAGCAACGTGCAGCACCTTCATCGGTATCTTCTGCCGATGGATCAAACCCTCCAAATGCATGAGGCAGGACATGTCGTTGGCAGTTAGTACTTCGGTGCCGGCTTGTTGATGGTCATGGACACGGTCATTTCCCATCATGCAACTGACCGCCTCTTCGGCCACGGCAAATGTACCCCCAAAGCCGCAGCACTCGTCAGCTCGAGACAGTTCTGAAAACCGAATCCCCTCCAGTCCCTCCAGCAGTTGTCTGGTCTTATTGAACGGCGGCACCACCATTTCGCTATCGCTGGCCAGGCGAAGTTCTCGCAGCCCGTGGCAGCTTTGGTGCATACCGACCTGATGCGGAAAAGCTCCCTCGATCCGCTGAACCTTGAGCACATCAACAAAGAACTCACTCAGCTCAAACGTCTTGTCACGCAGCGCCAGATACCGCGCGTCATTGTGAAAGTACTCCTCATAATGACGGCGGACCATCGCTACGCAACTGCCCGACGGTGCGACAACATACTGATACGGCTCAAAAATCTGCAAAAACCGCTCGGCCAGGGGCCGCGCGTCTTGCACACACCCGGTGTTGGCCATGGGCTGGCCGCAGCAGGTCTGCTGCTCGGGAAAGACCACCTCGCAGCCAAAATGCTCCAGCAGGTCGACCGTGGCTAGCCCCACCTGAGGGTAAAGCTGGTCCACATAGCAGGGGATAAACAGGCCAACTTGAGGCATGCGGGCTATCTGACAAGGGGAAACTAACGGCGGGTTGCCATAGCAACCGGCCGGGGGACGGAGCAGCGAGAGCGAAGCGTGCAATACCAACCGCAGGCGCGGCCGGCGATTCACACCACTAATTATAGAAGGGGGATCGACTTATGTCACCAGTGGAACAACGCCACTGAAAAACCATGCCTGTTTTCGAACTATCAGCTACTGTCCACAAGTCGTCGATAGTCGCTATAATGCCGCCGTAATTCGGCGGATCGTTGCTTCCGCCTTTCTAAGTTATTCACAGTATTACAGAATCCAAAGCCAGCGGCAGTCAAAATATGCAAAATCAAGCCGAAAAGCTCGTTGCTCGCACCCCGGCCTATGCCGTCGGAAAGCCGCTGCGCGGTCAAAAGGCCCTAGTCACCGGAGCCTCATCCGGAATCGGTCAAGGAATCGCCATTGCGCTCGGTTTGGCCGGAGCGGATGTGGTGGTGAATTATCGCTCTAGCGAAAAAGGGGCCAAGGAAACGGTCGCCACCATTGAGAAAAATGGCGGAGTGGCGATTGCAGTGCGTGCTGACGTTTCCAAGGAAGCGGAAGTGCTGCAAATGTACGAGCAGATGTTCAAGCAGTTTGGAACAATCGACATCCTGGTCAACAATTCCGGCCTGCAAGTCGATGCCCCGTTCGATCAGATGACCGTTGACCAGTGGAACGAAGTGCTGGCAGTGAACCTGACCGGGCAGTTTATCTGTGCCCGTGAGGCGGTAAAGGAATTCAAGCGGCGTGGGGTGGTGCCAGAAGTTTCCCGTGCCGCCGGCAAGATCGTCTGTATCAGCAGCGTTCACGAAATTATCCCCTGGGCTGGTCACGTTAATTATGCCGCCTCCAAAGGGGGCATCATGCTGATGATGAAGAGCCTCGCGCAAGAAGTGGCCACGCAAAAAATTCGCGTCAACAGTATTGCGCCAGGAGCGATCCGAACGCCGATCAATACCGCGGCCTGGTCCACGCCCGAGGCATACAACGACCTGCTGAGGTTGATACCTGTGAAACGCATCGGCGAGCCAGAAGATGTCGGGCACGCGGCGGTGTGGCTGGCCAGTGACGAATCGGATTATGTCCACGGCGTGACGTTGGTCATCGATGGTGGTATGTGCCTCTATCCTGGTTTTGAAGATGGCGGTTGATTCGCGCCAGGCTGTGCATGCCATGATGCCGATATTCATCGAGTCGCTGCACGATGAGCGGCTGGATGTCTATCGCCAGCTCAAAAAGAGCAACCTGACGCGGTGGTCCAAGCGGTTCATAGCCGAAGGGGATAAGGTCGTATTGCGGCTGTTGCAAAGCGATTTTGCCATTGAGTCAATCCTGACGACAGATCGCTACTTGGAGGAAGTTACTGCGGCACTTGTCTCGCGATCTGCTCGACACGCAGGGGACCGGGAGCAAATCAGTGTCTTCATTGTGCCAGAGGGGCTGCTGCCGCAGATCGTTGGATTCAATTTTCACCGCGGAATGTTGGCCTGCGGTACTCGTAAAGCGGGCACACGGTTGGAGGATTTCTGTCTACCGATCGATCGCAGCCTGCGATTGGTGGTCTGTGCGGATGTGCAGGGACCGGACAATCTGGGTGTGATTTTGCGAACGGCCAGTGCTCTCGGAGTTCAGGGAGTGGTGCTCGGGCCGGGAGCCGGTGATCCGTTTTCACGCCGTGTGTTGCGAGTTTCGATGGGAAGTGCGCTGTCACTGCCGATCTATGAGTCGAGTGATCTGGCCGCAGATCTGACTCGACTTTGTACGGAGTTTCAGGTTCAATGCATTGCAACGGTGTTGGATAACTCGGCCACACCGCTGCATGCATTGACTCCCTTTCTGCGGATGGCGGTTGTGTTTGGCAATGAAGGACATGGCCTGGACGCTGCGATTGTTAGCCGGTGTCAGCAGCGCGTCTTTATTCCAATGGAACGTGGTGTGGATTCGCTGAATGTGGCCGTGGCGGCAGGGATTTTCTTATACGAACTTGGTAGGTCCGTTTAACTTGGAGCAAAAATCATGGACGCTCAGCTTGCCTCGCAACTAAAATCGCCCGACGCTCAAATCCGACTGCAAGCCGCCGAGCGGTTGATGAATGAGCCGAGCTTGGTATCTGCCACGGTACTTTTGGACGCGGTTGCAGACTCGTCTGAAGAAGTGCGAGAAGCAATCGTCGCGGCGCTGGAGAATCTGGAGACACCGGATGCCGGTGAAATCAAAGCCATTGCGGAACGATTGCAGAATCCGTCGGCCAATGTAGCGTACTGGGCAGCGACACTGTTGGGCAGGTGTTCGCAGGATGCAGCGGTAGTGCTGCCGGCGATTCTTCAGGTATTGCAAAATCGGCAGGAACCGGAAGTGCAAGAACGTTTGGTGCTGGCCATTGAGCGGATTGGTCCAGGTGCCAAGCCCGCACTGGCAGTTCTGCAGAAGCTAGAGACTTCCTCCAATCCACGCTTGCAGCGGTTGGTGGCATCTGCGATGCAAGCGATCTCTGGTGGCTAAAATGATAACAAGAACGTGTGCCACTGGCTCCGTTAGTGCTAAAAACGGTCGGATAATTGTTCTCCATTTGTATGACTCAAATCGATCCCTAATTCACACTGGCAGAGCCAGTGGCACACAATTGCTGGTTGTAAAATCAAAAGCTCTACTATGCTCCAATTCACTTGCCAGATTGCGTTCAAAGAATGGGCCGTCGTCTGCCAGGCCTTAGCGACCGGCGTGCAGAGTGTGATTTTTCGCAAAGGGGGTATCCACGAGGGGCGTGACGGTTTTCGCGTGGCCCATCGGCAGTTCTGGTTGTACCCAACGCGGTTTCATCAAACGGCAGATGGCTTGAATGAGCAGGGAGCCAGATCCGGTTTGCTGGAAGTGGCAATGCAGCAGCAACCATCAGCAGGCCAGGTAGTACTGCGTTGGCTGGCAACGGTTGAGCAAGTCGTTGCGGTTGAAAGTTTGGACCAGTTAGCACCACTTCGCGACTTGCATATTTTGGCTGAAGATGTATTGGAGCAGAGGTTTCATTATCGAACGCCGGGACTGTTCTTACTGCTGGTGCGTGTTTTCGAGATTCCACAGCCACAACTATTGGTAGAAACTCCAGAGTTCGCCGGGTGCAAGAGCTGGGTCGAATTAGGGGAGAAGCTTTCAACGGCTGGTGCGCAACCCATATTGGATGACGCGCAGTTCGACGCGGTTCGCCGCCGACTGGAAGGGATTTGACAGACACCAAGTGCGTTGTGCGCTACCGCTCCATGTGGTATTCTGACCGTCATACTCAGACGGGCAAAATACAACCTCATTCACTCCGTTTTTCAATTAAGCGACTCTCATGGCCAGCAAAAATCGACAGGCAGAAGTTCAGGCAGCGCAAAAGCAATTTGACCTGAAGACCAAGAAATACCAGCTCGAATTGGATACCACTTCTGGTACGATTCTGCTGGACATGCTCGGTGATGTCGCTCCTGGTCATGTGTTGAATCTGCTCGGCCTGGCCAAAATCGGCTACTACGATGGCCTGACTTTTCACCGCATTATCCCTGGATTTATGATCCAAGGAGGGTGCCCCGAAGGGACCGGCACCGGCGGACCGGGCTACACGATTAAGGCCGAGTTCAACCCGACCAGGCACGTGTCCGGTGTGGTATCAATGGCGCGGACCAGCGATCCGAATTCAGCCGGTTCGCAATTCTTTATCTGCCTGGGGAGCCATACTCATCTGGACAATCAGTACACTGCGTTTGGCAAAACGGCCAATGCCGAAAGCCTGGCTGTCGTCGAAGCGATTGGCAAGGTGCCAACCGGATCAAACGATCGACCGACCAAACCGGTGAAGATCAATTCGGCCAAGGTGATCGAGACGGCGAAGTAGGCTGCCGTCTACATGACTGCAGTTCACTTGGCTGCCGTCGCACCATCCTGAATTTTGTACAGATGCGTATCGCTGCGCAGAAATATTCCGTCATGCAAAACTGCCAGCGACGCCATGATCTGGCCGTCAATTTCATTCACGGCGAGCTGGTTGAATTTTTCGCCAGCCTCAATCACGGTGGTCGTGCCGGTTTCATTGCTGAAATAGATTCGATTGCCGATCTGCACCAGTGACGACGAAAAATTCCCTCCCATCCGTTCCTTCCAAATCGTTTTGCCAGTCTTTGCATCGAGGCAACTGGCGACACCCTGGTCGCTGACTAAATAAACGCGGCCATCGATCCATATTGGAGATGGGTTGGCCGGAATCTGGCTCGTGACCTTCCAATTGACGTTCGAAGCGGACAGATCCTGTAGCTCGCTGTCGTTTGTGATCGCCTGCGGACGAATGGCCCACATTTCGGGCTTCATAAAACCGGTGCAAATGATGAGTTGACCATCGTTGAAGAGTGGCCGCGGCACGTTGGAAAATCCTTTATACTCGACTTTCCAAATCTCGCGACCAGTGGCAGGATCGTAGGCAAAAACGCGATCGGCGGCGGGGCTAATTAACTGCTTCTGACCATCGACCTCGATCACCAGTGGCGTGCAATACGCCTTGCGTTGCTCCAGGCGCGGATGAGGCACGCCAGACCTCGCGGTCTTCCAGACTTCCTTGCCAGTCTGCTTGTTCAGCGCGACGATGTACTGCTTGTCCATTCCATCGCAATGGAAGATTAGCAAGTCTTTATAAAGAATCGGTGAACTGCCTGGGCCTTCCTTATGCTCGACCTGCTGATCGCGATTGGTCCAAAGGATTTCGCCAGACTGACTATTCAGGCAGGCGGTTCCCATACTGCCAAAATGAACGTACACACGGCCACCCTCCAGCACAGGGGTTGGCGAAGCGTGGCTGTTCTTGGCGTTGATCGACAGCGGCTCAGGCAGTTTAAAAACCTCAATATCCTTGAGTAGCTTGCCTGACTGGCGGTCGACGCAAATCGCTCTGAGTGATAATCCTTCCTCCGTGGCGGTGGTCATCCAAATCCGATTTCCCTGCACGACTGGAGATGACCAGCCCTTGCCAGGTATCGGCGTTTTCCAGGCGATGTTTTCGCTCTCGCTCCAGCGGATGGGAGCTGCGTTACTGCTAGCCACTCCCTGCCCGGTGGGGCCGCGAAACTGCGGCCAATCACTGCTGGACAGTTCCGCAGACCAAGCTGGAACTGTACCAACCAACAGGGCCAGACCAAGCAGGCCAGCAATCTGCGGCATGTATATTCTTGATTTCACGGAACGGTTCCTGAAAAAGCCCGAGCTTTGGACGAATTCTGTGCCTACCAGGCGGTCGAGTCAGTTTGCGCAACAACTTCATGGACACGGGCCCTGAAATATTATAGCGTGCAGTGGTAATGTGGAGTACCATAAGAACTTGTGGGCCTTCCCTCCTTTATCCTCCCGCCGAGAAAGCAATTACTATGTCCGACTTTGACTCCATCCACCGGCGTTCATTTCTGTTGAGCAGTGCGGCCGTTATCGGTGCCGGGCTGGCCGCCAAGCCGATGTTTGCCGCAGAAGATAAACCGCAAAGTAAGAATATCTATCCGCTCAAAAAAGCATTGAAGTACGGAATGATCAAGGAGGGGAACTCGTTTGAAGAAAAGTTCAACCTGATCAAAGGCCTGGGCTACAAGGGTGTCGAGCTGAATAGCCCCAACAAATTTGATCGCGACGAAGTAGTTCGTGCGATCGACAAGACCGGAATTGAAGTTCACGGTGTCATTGTCGGGCCGCATTGGGGGACTCGCCATTCTGATCCGAACCCGGAGGTGCGTGCCAAGGCGCTTCAGAATCTCAAAACGGCAATCGAAGATTGCAAAGCCTACGGCGGAACGACCATCTTATTGGTCCCTGGCAAGGTGACAAATCGGGAGACGGAAAACTATGCTCAGGTCTATGAACGGTCGCAATCGGAAATTAAGAAGGCAGTGCCACTCGCCGAAGACCTTGGCGTAAAGATCGCCATTGAAGTGGTCTGGAACAACTTTCTTACGAAGCCCGGCGAGATGAACCAGTATGTCGATGAATTTAATTCACCGGCGGTCGGTGCGTATTTTGATACCAGTAACATGCTAAAGTTTGGTGCTCCCTCGGAATTCTGGATCCGCAAGCTGGGCAAGCGAATGCTAAAGTTCGATCTGAAGGGATACAAACATGACGATCAGTGGGTCGACATTGGCGACGGCGATGAAAACTGGCCAGCAATTCTGGCGGCCTTAAAAGACATCGGCTACACCGGCTGGGCCACCGCCGAGGTCGCCGGGGGCAATGAAGCCGCTCTGCGAGACATTTCTGAGCGCATGGACCGAATCTTTACGATTCCAGATGCCGGTTTAGATGTTTCGGCCAAAAGCTGAGCAGCTCGCAATCTACTTCGACCATTGACCGCGTAGTCGAGAAATACGACTACTCGGTAATGGTCGATGGCGTATCGCGACCAAAGCAGACCATACACATATCGTCGCTTTGCGGGTAACCTGCCACGAAAGACGTGACATCGTCCAGGATGACACGTGCGAGTTGCGCCACGTTCTGCAAGGGCGTGCCCACGCGATCCTTGAATCGCTCCAGCCCGTACAGTTCGTTTTGATCGTTCATCGCCTCGCTAAAGCCGTCGGTGAACAACGCAACGAACTGTCCGGGCTGCAATTGCACGACCTCGGATTCATACTGGTAGGTTTCATCGACTCCTAGCGGAACTCCGGCAATGTCCTCAGCCAGAGATTCCACCGTCCCTTCCTTCAGTCGCAAAAACGGTGGCATATGGCCGGCGTTAACGATAGTGACCTCATGCGTCTTCGGGTTCAGTAAGGTCAACACAAATGTAACAAACCGGTCGTCCCAACCGTTGCGAGAGAAGTTAGCGTTGATTTGCTGCACGGCCTTGGCTACGGTCGGTTCGCTGACCAGGCAGTAGCGCACGTCGGCAGATAGCTTGGCCATGACTAGCGCGGCGGAAACTCCTTTGCCCGATACGTCCGCCAACACCACGGCCACATTCCCATTTGGCAAGACGATGTAGTCGTAAAAGTCTCCGCCGACTTCGTTGGCTGCTTCGTAGAAATCAAAGAAGTGGTAGCCTTCGACCTTGGGAGGGGCAGAAGGGAGCAGACCTTGCTGAACTTTGTGAGCTAGTTTCAAGTCGCGCTCAATCTGGTTCTGTCGCAATGCCGCTTCATGAAGCTGTGCATTGTCCAGCGAAATAGCGGCCTGACTGGCCACACCCGCCAGCACGTCCAGATCATCCTGCTCAAAGCGGCTGCGGTGATCCATTGTGTCTAACTGGATCACTCCCAGCGGCGTGCCGTCGCCATTGACCAGGGGGGCACACATCATCGAGCGAATGCGGAAATCGGCAATACTTTGGCTCATATCAAACCGAGCATCCGTTGCGGCGTCGGCAGATAAGATTGCTTGCCGAGTGTCGATCACTTGATTGACGATTGTACGTGATATTCGAATAGCATCATCCTCTTCTTCGCGACGGTGCTTGACCGCTTTGGGAATCAACCTGCCGTCCGGCGACTTGATGATCACAAAACCGCGATCGGCCTGTATGAAGATCTTGAACAGACTATCCAGCAGCTTGGGAAGCACGGCATCGACCGACAACGACTTGCTGAGGTTCTGAGTGATCTCGATCAGGGCACGCAACTTGACCTCTGGATTGACACCGAGCCGCACTCCGGTCGCGCCGCTTGACACGTCCAGCTTCGACATGATCTGCGAATTGTGGTGGCCCTCACCCTCGTCCCAAAACATAGGACTGCCAAAGGTGGTGTCGGTCATCGGCTGCGAGATTGTCTGGCCGATCAACTTCTCGTCACTATAGAAAGTGAACTCCAGATCGCAGATCTTTAATCGGTCGCCATTCTGCAGGCGATAGGGTGTCTGCACCAGATTGGCGTTGACAAACGTACCGTTGCGGCTTTGCAAGTCTTCGACAAAGAATTCACCACCGACGAAATCGATCTTTGCGTGCTGCCGACTGACGGCACCCTGATCCAGCACGATGGTACACTCGGGATGACGACCAAGAATGGCTCGATCTTCCTTCAGCGTGTAGCGTTGCCCCGCTTTGTCACCAACCAGCATTTCCAAGACGGCCATGATTTATACCAACGGATCACCAGGACTATCGATTGCAGAACAGGCCGCCATTTTTTAGGAGAGAGTGTGCTTGTCGACGGCTCGATGCCTGGCCGGCGTAACAAATGGCCTGAAATCAGCCGGCACACCAGTCAATTTCGCGAAGTCGAGCGAGAGGGACAGCAGTCGAATGCAGCGAATCCTTGCAGTTACAGAAAGCCTTTATAAGACTTTCTGCGGGGCTATATGTTTCAGACATTCCGTGGTCAGCATCAATCTAACCCATCGCACTATTTCCACGGCGGTCTATCACTGCAAAGTCGGCACGCTATGTAATCCCTACAGCAGCGTTGACGATCGAACTTGACACCTTAAAAAACAGGGTAGTTCGATTGTAATTCTGAACTTCCAACGGCGTCAACTGTCGCGGCTGGATATCTCGAAATCCACGCTATTTTCGAGCAAAGTGTCGCTTACAATTCCGAAACGTGATACTGAGAATCAGATTTTTGCCATAAAAGCACGCTAGCCAGCATGGCACTATGCGTCAGCAGATTGCTTTTTTCCACGCTTTTTCGCGGTCTGACCGGCTTGCTTGCGGCGTGGAATGCGAGCTAATTTCCACACTATTCCCAGCACTCCGAAACCAGCAAATCCCGTTTTGACATGTTCCAGGGGTGTAGTTCCCACAACGGTTTTCCAGTTCCAAGCCGAATCCGCTGGAGATTCGCCGCTCGCTTCGGCAGTTGCGGAGCTTTCATCGCCGGATTCAGTCGAAGCCGGTACGCTAGCGTAAACCGTTGGATCAGAGATTGCTACAACGACCCCCGCAGGTTTGGGAGGCAGCGTCAGTCCCGTTGGACTGGCAGCGCGCGATCCATTCAGCGAAGCTCTTTCCGTGGACGCACTATCTAGCCCTCCTCCTGAAATGGAGACTGATGGAGCAATCGACGGTGATGGTACGTCAGCCACTGCCGGAGGAATGGAGTATCTCGATCCGGCTGCCACAGAGCTTGCGACTGCCTCGCCGAACGGTGGCTGGCGAAGTGGCGATTCGACCGGAGTAATGCTATCAAGAATGTTGCTGCGAGGAGATTCAGTACGAATTCCTGGCAACGGACCTGTTCGACTTGCGGAGCCGGCGACCATAGGTGTATCGCGGTTCGGATCGGCAGCCAATCGAGCCGGGTTGCGCGCCGAACGATTAGGAGTTGTCCAGCGATCAATTGAAGTTGTTGAAACAGCGTCCGTTGTCACATTCACCGGTGGACCGCCGCGCGAGGCTACCGCACTAATTGGGTTCGGTTGTGCTGCCGCAGGGAGCGAGCCAATTTCGGTCATTCCCGATGATGCTGGCACTGCTGGACGACTGGCAATGAGCTCGGTGGATGCTGCTGCCGGTACTCTGCCGCTCACACTAATCAGGAACGTATGAACTCGTCCACAGTAACTGCCAGTAGTGCGCCCCTGAGCTTCACCAAACAGGACTCCCGCCAGTTCTCCGCGACTATTCAGAATCGGTCCGCCAGAGTCCCCTTGCCGCGCGGCGGCACTCAATTCGACCAGTTCAAAAGGTTGATTGCCAATGGGTGCCAAATACTGAACGCAACGCCCGCTGGCGGCGCGATAGCTGCCGCTGCCGTACCCGGCAATGGTTAGCGGTTCACCAACCTGCGGAGCAGCACCAGAAACACGGACCGGGCTGGCATTGGGTCGTTTGATCAACACCGCGGCCAGATCCCAGGTCTCGTCCGTCATCAGAACCTGCCCAGTACTCTGAAATCCGTCTGGAAACTCGATCCGCAGATTGTTCGGCGCATCCTTGACGACATGCCAGTTGGTGATGATCAGGCCATGCTGATCGTTGACATCGACCAAAGTACCAGATCCGTACGAAATCGAATTCGCTTCTTGCGCAATAATGCGCACCACTGCCGGGTGCGGAGTCTGCTGAACTGAGCGTGCGGCAAAAGGAGAGTTGTTGACTGCCACAGGAGGAGGGGAGCCGTATCGATAGCCATAACCTCCGGCGGCGACCTGTGCGCGCAGCGTCACTGGAAAAAGCGCGACCAGCAGGATCGACATGGTGGTCCAGTGATATCGCAAGATTTCACACGTTAGCGGGGCAGGAGTTTACTATGCACTAGACGATCGGGTTTGCGTTTTTCGCTTGTCCTCGTTCTTCAAAATTAAGCGAAGCAGCTCACGCCGCAATTCTTCCCGATCGCGTTGGGCCGGTAGCGGTTCGGTCTTTTTCTCGTCTTTCGTCAGCATTTTCGTGGTCCCAATAGAGCACCAGTGTCTTTGCTACAGCACAAACTTGTGAAGTGCGGCAGCATACAATGGCACCGCAGTCTGGTCTGATCACTTAGGCGGCGATCGGACGACCACCACGTAGTTCTTCGTTTCGCGGTGGAAATTCACGCCCATCGTTGTACAAATCCTTGAGTCGGCGCAGCTCGGCCAGCAGCGCATTCTCCGCCAGTTTGGTCAGCGTCAGTCGCGCTGGATAACCGGCCAGATGGACAGCCGCATTGCGGGCTTCATCCAGTACGCTTTGCGACAAGTACAACGTGGCCCGTACCTTGGCTTCGTGATTCGTCGAGGCATTCATCTTCATGAGGCGTCATCTTAGAAACGTGTGACGTTTCGGCAGTTATCTGACCATTGCACTTCTTCGACGCTTGCTGGCTAAAACATCAGAAGCGGGCACAGCCGTCGTAGAGACTCTTTGTTCGGCAGAGTCCGAAATGGCCGCAGAGTTTTTGCAAGGCAGCTAGCATGCCTGAATAGACTGGCCGGCATAAATCGCGGAAATTGCCCAAAATCGCAAAAGGCATCTGGTCCCGCTCGCCAGAGGGATGCGGAAGCCGGGCATCAACAAGCGAAACTAGGTCAGGCCGATTTGGTAACGCGTCGCGGCTGGAAGAATTCACGCACGTCTGCGTACTGCATGCCGGCCCGTTGCGCTGCCTCAATGCCAGGGTCGGAGTCCTCGTAAACCAGGCAGTCGGTTGGGGCCACACCGAGCCGGCGAGCTGCCTCCAGAAAAATGTCCGGGGCAGGTTTGTGGTGCGGCACATCTTCGGCAGTCACGACCGCGTCGAACCAATCGAGGATCCCGAGATGCGCAAGAATACTTTCGGCAATTCGTCGAACCCCACCAGTGGCGACCGCCATGGGAACCTTGCCACGCCATTTTTCGGCAACGGCACGGACGGGTTCGATGGCCTGGACTTCGCTGAGAAGTTGCTCAAAGGCAGTTTCCTTTTCTGCCGCAACGCTGTTGCAATCCAGTGCCAGGCCACGCTCGCCGGCCAGTAATTCCAAAATTCGCACTGTCGGCCAGCCCCCCAGGGCGTAAAACCGATCCTCGCTCAGATCCAGACCGTGACGACGGAGTGTTGCAATCCACGATTCATAATGCGGCGGCATGGTATCCGCCAAAGTGCCGTCGCAATCAAAAATAATGGCTTCAAACGTCCGTTCTGATTCCATGCCGCTCGCTCTCAATAAATTGCTCAAATCCAGTTCCAATTCCTGAATTTAGCGTAACTGTTCATGCCAGATCGTCCAAGGGTCCCCCCTTGTCGGGCGGGCAAAGCCGGGCCACCGCGATTTCGACCCATCCGCAATTGGCCACAAACAACAGCCGCGGTAAACTGCAAGCAAGAACTTCCCTCTGGAACAGTGAGCAAGCCTTATGCGCGATCAAAATCACCCGCACGCCCCTCGCGAACAGAATCTGGTGAGTTTCCCAGCCATCGTCACCATGCCGGTGCAATGGGGGGATCAGGATAACTTTGGCCACGTCAACAACGTGATCTACTTTCGCTGGTTCGAGTCGGCACGTATCAAGTATCTGGATGAAATGGGCCTGGACCACCGGATGCAGGACACGACGCTCGGTCCGATTCTAGCCGCAATCACGTGCAGTTATCGAAAGCAGGTCACTTATCCTGACACTGTCCGGATTGGAGCCAAGGTAACGCGTATCGGGCGCACTAGCATGACTATGCATCATGCGGTGTATAGTGAGGCACACGATGCGATGGTGGCGGATGGAGACTCGACCGTGGTTGTGTTCGACTATAGTCGGCAGGCACCGTGCGCCATTCCTGCCGACTTACGCAGTCGGATTGAGGCGATTGAGGGAAAGAGCTTTTGATACTGGTTCAAAAAGTTGCCCCCTAGTATTGTAGGGTTTGTGCAACGCACCGCGCATTCCGTTTGATCTTGCACACCGCTTGGCATCAATTCTCAAACCAATTCCGCACGCCAATCGTCCGGTGCGTGGAACGAACCATGAACTACTCAGAATACGCAGAGGTGCCACTGCGTTGCCCAGCAGTGCTTTGGACTTACGGCTATTGCAACCTGAAGATCAAGGACTGACGCAGTACTAGTGTGTCAGCACGACGCTTCCTTCGTCTTCGGGCAATTGTTCCAGTTCCGCGCGACTTAGGTGATGGTCTGTATCTGAACCAGACCACCACAATCGCAGGCGGTCCAAATAGATATAGACCACGGGCGTGGTATAGAGCGTCAGCATCTGGCTAAAAATCAATCCGCCAACAATGGCGATTCCCAGTGGCTGGCGTAGTTCCGCGCCGGTCCCAGTGCCGATAGCCAGGGGAAGTGCGCCAAGTAGCGCGGCCATCGTCGTCATCGTGATTGGTCGAAAACGCAATAGGCAGGCTTCAAAAATCGCCTCTTCTGGGGATTTTCCTTCGCGACGTTCTGCCTCCAGCGCAAAATCGATCATCATGATCGCGTTTTTCTTGACGATCCCGATCAACAGGATGATGCCGATCAGTGCCATCACATTCAGCTCAACTCTGCAAATGAGCAAGGCGAGAATTGCACCGACTCCGGCGGAGGGCAATGTTGAGAGAATTGTGATCGGATGAATATAGCTCTCATACAGCACTCCCAGCACGATATAGACCGTTACCAGAGCGGCCAGAATCAGCCACGGCTGGTTTTGCAACGAAGTCTCAAACGCTTGGGCCGTGCCGGAAAAACTGCCATGAATAGTCGATGGCAAAAGCATCTGTCGTTCAGTCTCGCGAATTGCCTCGATGGCATCTCCTAGCGAGGTGCCGGGCACAAGATTGAACGAAATCGTGATCGATGGAAACAAGCCAGAGTGACTGACGGCCAGGGCGTTGGTCCCCGATTCAAATTTGGCAACGGTGCTCAAAGGGATTTGCGTGCCGTTTGGTCCCGTCAGATAGATATACTTCAGACTCTCGGGGTCCTGTAGAAATTGTGGTTCCAGCCCCATCACCACTCGATACTGATTCAGCGGTGTGTAAATTGTCGAAACTTGTCGCTGACCGAAGGCGTCATACAAAGTATCATCAACCATCTGTTGAGTTATTCCAAGGCGAGCGGTTAAATTCCGATCCACCGTGAGGCGTGCTTCCAAACCGCGATTCTGTTGATCGGTGTCGACATCCACCAGGCCTTGGTCACGCAACTTGCTGAGTGCGTCAACTAGTTTTGGTCCCCACTCGTTCAATTCCTCAAGGCTGTCGCCACGCAGTGTGTACTGATACTGCGAACTACTAGGACGACCGCCGACACGCAAATCCTGCGTGGCCTGCAAAGTGAGCTTTGCACCAGGAATTTTTGAAAGCTTGCCGCGCAATCGGCCAATCACCTGATCGGCGGACAATCGCCGGTCTTCCCACGGTTTGAGCGTGATAAACATGCGCGCATTGTTCGCGGTGCTTCCCCAGCCTCCGCCGGTTGAGGCATTCAGTCCCTCGACGGCGGGATCCTTCAATATCTCGCTGGAAAACTGATACAGCATGGTCTCCATAGCTTGAAAGGAGGTGTCCTGATCTGCCTTCAAAGTGCCGACCAGCCGCCCGGTATCTTGCTGCGGAAAGAATCCCTTGGGAACGATGACATACAGAAACACAGTTAGCGCAATGGTGCCAAACGTTGCCATCAGGACTAAGAACTGGTGACGGAGAACCCAGCGGAGCGACCACTCATACACCATCAGAATGCTGTCAAAGACCCATTCGCTGAAACGGTAGATTCGCCCGTGCCGGACTTGCTTATGGGATTTCAGCAGCGCGGCACACATCATTGGCGTCGTGGTTAGCGAAACTAGCATCGAGACCAGAATCGCGACAGAGAGTGTGATTGCGAATTCGCGAAACAATCGGCCAATAATGCCGCCCATTAAGAGCAGCGGAATAAAAACGGCGATCAAAGAAAGACTGATCGATACGACCGTAAATCCGATCTCCTTGGCCCCCTTCAGCGCGGCTTCGCGTGGTGAAGCACCTAATTCCAGGTGTCTGGTGATGTTCTCAATCACCACGATGGCGTCATCCACAACAAAACCAGTCGCAATGGTGAGGGCCATGAGCGACAAATTATCGATGCTAAAACCACATAGATACATCACACCAAACGTCCCAATCAACGACACGGGCACGGCCACACTGGGAATCAAAGTCGCACGCACGTTTCTTAGAAACACAAAAATGACCAGAATAACCAGTCCAATCGAAAGCAGCAGTGTGAACTGCACTTCTTCCACCGATGCGCGAATGGTGGTGGTGCGGTCCATCATGATTTGCAATTGAATTCCGGCTGGAATCTCGGCCTGCAACTGCGGAACTTTTTCGCGAATGCTGTCGACCGTTTCGATGATGTTTGCCCCCGGCTGCCGATAGACGACCAATACAATGGCGGGCTTTCCATTGGCCACTGCGCCAGCGCGGATGTTCTCGACAGAATCCATAACCGTGGCGACATCTCCCAACCGAATCGGCGCGTTGTTTCGATAGGAGATAATCATCGGCCGGTATTGGTCGGCCGTAAATAGTTGGTCGGTAGTGGAGAGCGACCAATTGAACCGGTCGTCCTCCAGCATCCCTTTGGGGCTGTTCGCGTTGGAACTGGCCAGCGTTCGTCGAATGTCGGCCAGACCAAGACCAAAGTTGTTTAGCAGTGTCGGATTGACATCGACACGTACGGCTGGAGGAGCAGCACCACCAACATTAATGTTCCCCACCCCTTGGATCTGTGCCATTTTCTGTTGCAAGATCGTCGAAGCCGCATCAAACATGGCGGCCTTGGTGTAGGTCTCGCTGGTCAAGGCGAGAATCATGATCGGCGCATCGGCCGGGTTCACCTTGCGATAGGAAGGAGCGTTGGGCAGATCGGCGGGTAACTGGCCGCTGGCGGCATTGATGGCGGCCTGCACATCGCGCGCGTCTGAGTCAATGTTTCGATCCAGCTCAAACTGCAGCACGATGGAAGTGGTGCCGAGATAACTGGACGACGTCATTTCTGAGACGCCAGCGATTTTGCCGAATTGTTTTTCCAGCGGGGTGGCCACTGCAGATGCCATCGTCTCGGGACTCGCCCCTGGCATGGCCGCCGAAACCGAAATGGTGGGAAACTCAACCTGCGGTAGCGGTGCCACAGGCAGCAACAGATAGCCTAGTATTCCGGCTAGAATGATCGAAACCGTCAGCAACGTTGTGCCTACGGGTCGATCGATAAATGGACTGGAAAGGCTCATCGCTCCTCCACCAATTCCAGATCTTCACCGTACGCCGGCGTTGGGCTGCGCTTAATCACGCGGCCAATTCGGTCGAACATCAGGTAGATGACCGGCGTGGTATACAGCGTCAGCACCTGGCTGAATATGAGGCCACCAATAATTGTGATGCCGAGTGGCCGGCGAAGTTCCGACCCGGTTCCCATGCCGATCGCCAAAGGAACGGCACCCAACAGCGCGGCCATGGTGGTCATCATGATCGGTCGAAATCGGAGCAGGGACGCCTGAAAGATTGCTTCGCGCGGGGACATTCCTTCTTTGCGCTCGGCCTCCAATGCAAAGTCGATCATCATGATCGCATTCTTCTTTACGATCCCAATCAGCAGAATGATTCCGATCAAGGCAATCACGCTCAGGTCGATGTCGTATAGCATCATGGCTACGATGGCACCGACCCCGGCGGATGGCAACGTCGACAGAATAGTGATTGGATGGATGTAGCTTTCATAGAGCACGCCTAGCACCAGATAAACGGTGACCAAGGCAGCCAGAATGAGCAGAGGGGTGTTTCGTAGCGATTTTAAAAACGCTTGTGCTGTCCCCTGAAAGCTGGCCTGAATGCTAGCCGGCATCTTTAACTCATCCTGGACCGTTTGGATCGCACTGACAGCCGCTCCAAGAGAAGCCCCAGGTGCCAGATTGAACGAGATCGTGACGACCGGAAATTGCCCCTGGTGATTGATCGACAGTGGGACCGTTTTGTTCTCGACATGAGTGAGAACGCTGAGCGGAACTTGCTCCCCCGTCGGCGTCCGGACAAATATCTGTTTCAGATCGTCTGGAGTTTTTTGGAATTCGGGTAACACCTCCAGCACCACATGGTACTGATTCAACTGAGTGAACATTGTTGAAATCTGTCGCTGGCCAAAAGCGTTGTACAAGGTGTCATCGATCATCTGCGGCGTGATGCCAAGGCGCGATGCGGTGTCGCGGTCGATCACCAGACGGGTTTCTAACCCTTGAGTCTGCTGGTCGCTGGCCACGTCACGCAGCTCCGGCAACTTTTGCAAACGCTCGACCATTTTAGGTGCCCACAGGTTCAGTTCCTCTTGATTCGGGGACTCCAAGTTGAACTGATACTGCGTCCGGCTGACGCGGACTTCCACCGACAGATCCTGCACTGGCTGCATGAACAATGTAATTCCATCGACGCTTTCCAGGCTGGTATTCAGACGACGGATGATATCGGAAGCGCTGATCTTGCGCTCCTCGAGTGGCTTCAGATTGATCAGAATACGGCCACTGTTGAGCGTGGTATTCGTTCCGTCGATGCCAATAAACGATGAGAGGCTTTCAACCGCCGGGTCCTCCAGGATTCTGGCCGCCAGTGCCTGCTGCCGAGTTGACATGGCTGAGAACGAAATACTCTGAGGGCCCTCGGACACGCCTAGAATCACGCCAGTGTCCTGAACCGGGAAAAATCCTTTGGGAACGATCACGTACAGGTACACGGTCCCCGCGATGGTTGCCACGGCGACGACCAGAGTCTCAAATTGATGGCGTAAACAGAACGAGAGTGTTTTTCCATACAGTGCAATCGCGCCTTCAAACATTCGCTCGGTAATACGATACAGCCAGCCGTGCGAAGAGACCGACTGATGTCGCAGTAGTTTGGCACACATCATTGGCGTCAGCGTCAACGAGACGACTGCCGACACGAGAATGGTCAAACTCAGCGTGACCGCAAATTCTCTAAAGAGTCTTCCGACAATATCCTGCATGAACAGCAATGGAATGAGTACTGCAATCAATGAGACACTGAGCGAAACAATGGTGAAGCCAATTTCCGCCGAACCTTTTAGCGCCGCCTTCAAGGGAGTTTCCCCCTCCTCAATGTACCGCATGATGTTCTCGATCATGACAATCGCATCGTCCACGACAAAACCGGCCGAGATCGTCAGCGCCATCAGTGTCAGATTGTTCAAGCTGTAGTCCAGCATGTACATGAACGAGAGTGTGCCGACGATCGAAAGTGGCACCGCCACGCTCGGTATGATCGTGGCGCGCAAATTCCTGAGAAACAGAAATATCACCGAGACAACCAGTCCTACTGTAAAGAGCAGCTCTACCTGGACATCGTGAACCGAAGCGCGAATGGTCGTTGTGCGATCGGTAAGGATGGTGATATTGACTGCCGATGGCAAAGAGGCTTGCAACTGCGGCAGCAACTCCTTGATTCGCTCGACGACATCGATGATATTCGCGCCCGGCTGTCGCTGAATATTCACGATGACAGCCGGAGTTTTGTTCATCCAGGCCGCCTGGCGCACGTTCTCCACCCCATCGACCACGGTCGCCACTTCCGAAAGGACAACCGGAGCTCCATTGCGATAAGCGATAATCAAATTGCGATATTCATCACTCGATAGCAACTGATCGTTGGCACCAATAATATAGGCTGCCTGGCACCGTCAAAGCTCCCCTTGGCCTGATTGATGCTTGCTTGCTCAATCGCCAAACGGAGCTCATCCAGGCTGAGGCCCATTGCAGAAAGGGATGTTGGATTGGCCTGGATCCGAATCGCCGGTTTTTGACCGCCACTGATACTGACCAGACCCACCCCGGAAAGCTGCGACAGCTTCTGAGCAATGCGTGTATCGGCCAGATCCTGGACCTTGGAAAGTGGCAGAGTTGCGCTGGTTAAAGCGAACGTCAGAATCGGCGTGTCCGCAGGATTGGTTTTGCTGTAAATCGGAGGGTTCGGCAAATCGTCCGGCAGAAAGTTCGATGCCGTATTGATCGCCGCCTGAACCTGCTGTTCTGCGACATCGATATCCAGCTCCAGCGAAAACTGCAGCGTGATGACAGAACTACCTGCCGAACTGGTCGAAGTCATCAGGTTCAGCCCAGGAACCTGGCCAAATTGCCGTTCTAATGGAGAAGTGACTGACGAGGCCATCACGTCCGGGCTGGCCCCCGGATAGAACGTCATGACCTGAATCGTGGGATAGTCCACCTGTGGCAAGGCGGATACCGGAAGCTGGTCGTAGGCGATTACACCTGCCAACAGCAGCGCGACCATCAGCAACACAGTGGCAACCGGCCTGAGAATAAATGGCCGGGAGAGACTCATAACGGATCCTTTGCAACCTCGCCAGGAACAGGTTCCTTAGCCTGCTTTGCGATATTCTGCGTAGTGGCCACCGAGACTTTGGAACCTGGGATCAGCTTGTCCACTCCATCAGTCACAACGGTTTCACCGACCACCAGACCGCTCGTTACCACGAATCTGTTTCCTTCGCTCGGTCCCAGTGTAATCTCACGATAGTCGACGGTGCCGTCTGGTTTGCAGACGTAAACATAGTTGGCCGTTGGTCCACGTTGAATCGCCGCGTTTGGCACAGTGACCGAGTTGGGCAGTGTATCAACTTTCAGTCGCACGTTCACAAATTGATTGGGAAACAGCAGGTTATCTTCGTTGGGAAAAACTGCCTTCAATCGCAGCGTTCCGGTGGCTGGATCTACCTGGTTGTCCACGGCAACCAGCGTTCCGGTTGCCAACCGGGTCGTCAAATCTCGGCCATACGCTTCGACTACCAGCGGCTCGCCAGAATTGACACGCCGCTGTACTCGAACAATTTCATCCTGAGGAACTGTGAACAAGACGGCAATCGGTTGGAGCTGAGTGATCACGGCTAGGCCGGTCAACTCATTAGCGCGCACCAGATTGCCCTGATCAACGGTGCGCAGGCCTATCCGCCCACTAATCGGCGCATGAATATTGCAATAGCTGAGCGTCAGCTTGGCGTTGTCGATCAATGCCAGGTCGGTTTGCACGACTCCTTCCGCCTGACGAACTGTTGCGGCCTGCAAGTCGATCCGCTGCTGCGTAATGGAACCCGGGCCAGCTTCTCGATAGCGTTTTAGATCCAAGCGAGCGTTTTCCAGAGTTGCCTGATCCGTCACCAACTTTCCCTGCAACTCGGCCAATCGAACCTGATAGGCTCGTGGATCAATTTGAGCCAGCAGTTGGCCTTGCTTGACAAGTTGCCCCTCTGAAAACGCGACGTTGATCAGTTCTCCTTCAACTCGGCTGCGGATGGTTACCGTACTGTCTGCCGTGACTGTTCCTAGGCCGGTCAGGTACAGGTCAAAATCCTCCTGAGCCGCATTGGCCACCAGGACCGGGGTCACCGTCGGCCCTTTGGCAATATTACTTGCCGCTGGCTTCATAAAAACCGATTTCAGCCATGGTAAAATAGTGGGGTGGGTATACTCGTAATAGCCCCCGGCCAGAATGGCGGCCCAGACCAGTAGCCTCAGCCACCAACGTGGCTTTGGTTCGGCACGGACGGGTAATCGAGGCGATGGCGTTGGAGCTACCACTTTGTGTTGAACCTCTGATCGCGCAGATTCCTCGGCGGCGGCAACTTCGGCCTCAGCCAGCAACTGTTTTGAGCGAGCTTGAGAGATCATAATTCAAGGAGCAAAAGGTTGACTGTGCCGACTACGGTCGGCAAGATCCAGCGAAGAGCTAAAATCAGCGATCTCCTCGGATGGTTGCGGTGTGTACCAATTCCTCGGAATCAAAGGCGGGGCAATCAATATACATTATTATATACGAGGTCGAATTCGGCCACAGCAGAACCGGAAATCTACCGCTATGCCATATGGCATAGCGGTGGTGTAGTTCGCATTTTCTAGGGTCAAATCAGTTTCTGTTGCACCATAATTCAAATCCATTGGATCTGTATTTTGCGGATTCCGCACGAATCATACTACTAGACATGCACCGTCAACCACCGACTATTCACCGGCGTTTTCAATCGACCA
>JAWXCH010000548.1:0-3955 GCA_034440595.1 Planctomycetota bacterium
ATTCTCTATTTTATGTTTGATCATTCGGGGCGGTCTCGCGACGAATAGTCACTCAATGGGTTGTTTCCAAACCGGCTCCTACTTCATCGCAATCGTTCTGGCCAGCGGCTGGAGAATCTGATCGATAACGTAGCCATCGACCAACTCCTGCGTGGCGGTGGCCAATCGGTCAAATGCTTGCACGTACGTGGTGTCCGGCGACAGGCTGCCGTACTGTCGCGCGGTCAGATAGACGCTGAGTTGATCCTCTGGATACTCACCGGTGCGGACATGAAACGCACTGGTCCGCGTTTCGATGCTCAGTCGAACCTGGCTGCGACACTCTTCGTCGAGCGCCAGCGTAATCGACGGCTCATAGTTCATCACCGTTGCACCGGGCACGTCAATCATCCGTTCCAGGCCGGCGTTTAGCCCGAGCGCTTCGGCGACCAACTGATTGTGATTGCCGCGATAGGTAAAATCGAAGGCAAACAGCACATCCATCGCCTCGCAGTCCAACGGGCTAAGCGAGAGCATGTATGGGGCTAATTCCAGAATCAGCCGATGCTGGTCCAAGGCAGAGCCAATCGACGGCGGATTGACCTGACCCGAGCAGACCCGTTTACTTTCCACCGCCGTCCAGCGGTAGTTTCCACGTTCCTTTTCCTCCTCCAGCACAAAGTCGCGCTTGTCGCGACAGTAAAATTTGCGCATGCTGGGGTAGCTTTTTTGCACCCGTTCAAAGTAGTGCAAAATGGTATCCCGATTGGTGGGGAGTTCCATTTCTGTGCTCAGGTTCATGTTGATGTAAAAATCATCACAGAACTGGCTGAAACGATTCAACTCGCCCGGATTTTGCATGCCTGTCGCCTGTCCATCACAGTTGGATTGGAAATAAACCACGTCACAAAAACGCTTCTGCCTCTCGCCTTGCAGACTGTTCAGTATAGAATGTCACGTTCTTGGCTGTCAAAGCAGTGAAGAGCCAAAATTGCCGTCGCAGGTTCACAAGTAGGACGCCAAAACCAATGCCGATCGCACTTGAAAAAACAGAGACTAGTACCGCACTGCAGTGGACCACGTTTCGCACGGCACTCGGCTGGATGGCCATTGCCGGTCGCGGCAACGTGCTACACCGCTTGACCTTTGGGCATGAAGACGCGGCTGGTGCTGTCGCCTCGATTGGGCTTGCGCCCTGGAACGATCACGAGTGGCAGACCGAATTGGCTGATCGCCTGACCGCTTTTGCCGACGGCCAGATCGACGACTTTTTGGACGTGGAAGTCGCGGTCGATTCGTACACTCCGTTCACCCGCCGGGTCGTTGACGCAGTGCGAAATATTCCCCAGGGCCAAACGCTGACTTACGGCGAAGTGGCGGCCCTGGCCGGAAACGACCGGGCTGCCCGTGCGGTGGGGCGCGTCATGTCGTCTAACCGAATTCCGCTAATCATTCCCTGCCACCGCGTGGTGGGTGCCAGCGGGAAATTGGTCGGATTTTCGGCTATCGGGGGCGTTTCAACGAAGAAAAAACTGCTGGAAATTGAGCGTCGGGCCAGCAAAATGAGTCTGACACTGCAAAATGCCTGATGATTTCGCCACGGCAGCCGGCAAAGAATCGCTTTTACGAAGCCGTTTTTGCCCGCAAAGTGGTAATAATTGGACTAGATTTGTTTAGAGAGAGAAACGAGAATTAGCGGCAGGTCGGGAATGGTTGCCAAGTGCGGCCATGACGATCGGCGAAGGAACGGGCAAAGTTATTAGCTACGGGCCACCGGAATAGGGCCAACTGAACCACTGTGTGACTGATCAGCTGTGCGATGGAGTCGAGTAGCTACGGTGGTTTACAAGTGAATTGAGGGCAGTGAGTTGGAGCGAAGGGGATAGGCATGAGTCTGGAGCTGCGTGGATGAACTTCGAGTACTATTCAATCGAGCGTCGTAACGACGGAGCGGTGGTGGTTCGCATTGCGTCGCAAGATCGCGGTGCCAACACCCTGCCCTCAGCGGTATTCGCTTTTCGCAATGGCGATCCCCAATACAAACATTGGGAGCAAATCCTGCTCAATCAAGAACAGGTTTCGACCGGTGGCTTAGTCGCCGCCAGTTGATGAAAACTGTTCGTCGGTTTTGCGATAGTGTCTCTATCGCATTGGTGCTGCCGCAGTGGCACAGCCGTTGATTATTCGCCACTCGACATTTCTTTACAGTCAGGCACGTTCATGTTCGTCAGCGCAGTCGGCCGTGCGGATATTCCGCCGCTGAAAATGCCGAATCGTTTCCGAACGGACATCGCCTACTTCATGACTCCCGCGCTGGAGCGCGGCGCGCCAAAACTGCCCGAAGGGGAATATTGGATTCACGCCGACGATGTTCAGCGCTGGCTGGAGAGTGGCGTGTTGGAGGTGGTCTCGCCATTGGATAGCATGAACATGACAGAATTTGAAATCACCGAAGAGCAAGAAGCCTGGCTCCGCTGGTTGGTGGCGAATGGCGTGCAACACGTTCGCGTCGACGACTGATCTGCTACAATTTGTAGATGCTTTTGATCGAACAACACACGTCAGGCGCCCTCTATCTCGGTGAAAGTCGCTGCCGCTTCCGCATCTGGGCACCGTATGCAAAACGGGTCCACGTGCATCTACATACGCCAGAGGATCGCGTCCTGCGGCTAAGAGCGGTAGAGAACGGTTACTTTGAAAAGATCATCGACGGCGTTCCGCCCGGTGCTCTATATACCTATCGCTTGGACAACAGTCGCGAACGCCCTGACCCGGCGTCGCGCCGGCAACCACGTGGGGTGCATGGCCCGTCAGAAGTGGTCGATCCGAGCTTTGACTGGCACGATCAGGCTTGGCGTGGCCTGCCTCTCTCGCAGTACATTATGTACGAGCTGCATGTCGGCACATTCAGCCCCGAGGGGACGTTTGCCGGTGTCGAAAGTCGCCTAGACCATCTGGTGCGGCTTGGCATTACTGCGGTCGAACTGATGCCGGTGGCCGCCTGCCCTGGTCGGCGGAATTGGGGCTACGACGGCGTCTATCCATTCGCCGTGCAGGAGAATTTTGGCACGCCCGCTGAGTTGAAGCGCCTAGTGGATGCCTGCCACCAGCGTGGGCTGGCGGTGATTCTGGACGTGGTCTACAACCATCTGGGGCCAGAGGGGAACTACCTGGCCGACTTTGGCCCGTACTTTACGCGCAAGTATCGCACGCCGTGGGGGGACGCGATCAATTTTGACGATGCCAATAACCACGAAGTCCGTCGCTACTTCATGGCCAATGCGCTACGCTGGCTGGATGAGTTTCATTTCGATGCCCTGCGGCTGGATGCGATTCACGCAATCTATGACGAATCGGCCGAGCATTTTTTGAAGGAACTGGGTATGGCCGTTCATCAGCGCGGCCAGCACCTGGGTCGCCCGGCCTATCTGATCGCCGAAAGCAATTTCAACATTCCGCGAATCACCATGACGCGCGCCGAAGGTGGGGATGGCCTGGATGCACAGTGGAACGATGACTTTCACTATGCCATGCATGCGCGGCTGACCGGCGAACGCGAGAGCCACTACCGTGACTTTGGTGGGGCCGATCAGGTAACGAAAACACTGGCCGAAGGATTTGTGCTGACTGGTCAGTTCTCGCACTATCGCGGCAAGCACCACGGCGAGTCGTCGCACTTCACTCCGGCAGAGCGCTTGGTTGTCTCGATGCAGAACCACGACCAGATCGGCAATCGGCCCTTTGGTGAGCGAACGGGGCACCTCGCTGATCCGGCGGTCAATCGGCTGGCAACTGCGGTGCTGATGTTCTCGCCATATATCCCCCTATTATTCATGGGCGAAGAGTACAACGATCCGGCCCCGTTCTTGTTCTTTACCGATCACGAAGATGCCGGGCTGAACGACCGTGTGCGTCACGGGCGGATCGCCGATTATCGCCGCTGCCGTTGGACCAGCGACGGCTTTGATGCGACCGA
>JAWXCH010000549.1:0-17161 GCA_034440595.1 Planctomycetota bacterium
AGTGCTGCACGTCTTCGAGCGTTGCCCCGTGCGTCAATAAATCAGTGATCGTAGCGACACGGAACGAGTGCGGGGACAAGTGGCCGGGCATGTCGGCAGTGGAACCTGACGTATTGCGTAGTTCATGGTACGTTCCACGCACCGGATGATTGTTGTGCAGAATCGGTTTAAGAATTGATGCAAACCGGTATGCAAGCTCAAACGGAGTGCGCGGTGCGTTGCACGCCCCCTACAACAACCCATACTCGGTCAACGTCTTGCGCAATTTCCCCTCTTCGGCGGTGCTGAGCGCCGTCATAGGGAGGCGGAGTTCGCCCGTATCGCGGCCCAGCATTTTCATCGCGGACTTCAGAGGGATGGGGTTGGACGCCAGGCCGAGCATATCGCGGCAGAGTGGAAAGAGCTTGCGATGCCACTTGGTAGCTTCTGCGGGATTGCCGGCTTCCCAAGCGGACAGCATCGCCAGCATGTCTTTTGGCACGATGTTACCGACTACCGATATCACTCCTCGGCCACCGATGCTGAGTAGCGGGAGAGTGAGGCTATCGTCGCCGCTGAGTAGCGTCAGGTTCGTTAGCGCGAGGGTTTGCGAAGCCTGATCGAGCGAGCCGGTTGCTTCCTTGACCATCGCGATGTTCGGCAGCTCGGCCATGCGTGCGATGGTTTCTGGTTCGATGTTCTTGCCGGTTCGGCCGGGAATGTTGTAAACGCAGATCGGTAGCCCGACCGCTTCGGCCAGTGCCTTGAAGTGCTGATAGAACCCTTCTTGCGTTGGTTTGTTGTAGTACGGAGCGACCACCAGTGCGGCATCGGCACCTTGCGCGGCGGCCCATTTGGTGAGGCGGAGCGCTTCGCGTGTACTGTTGGAGCCGGTGCCCGGCATGACCTTGATTCGACCAGCGGCCACTTCGACTGCGGTGGCTATCACGCGCTCATGCTCGTCGTGCGACAAGGTTGGCGATTCGCCGGTGGTCCCGACGGGGCAAATGCAGTGTGTGCCGGCTGCAATTTGAAATTCGATCTGCGTTTTGAACTTGGCAATGTCCAGCTCCCCATCCGTGAACGGGGTCGTCAAGGCAACGGAGAGACCGGCAAATGCTTCGCCTTTGGTGGGCATGATAATCAACTAACTGAATAAAGAGTCTGATTCCGTAGAAATAGCCGCGACAATTAACGGTACCGTGCGGCCTCACAATCATAAGAGACGCACTGCACCACTGTAAAGCGGCGGGGGCTATGTGTACAAGTTCTACCCGTTCTGCGCCTTTCCCTCACCCGCCGCTGGGGCGTCGACCTCTCCCGGTGGGAGAGGTGAAAATCTGAACCGAGCATGGACTCTTCAAACGATTAGATTTTTCATCTCACGCACCGCCTGCTGGAAACCGACCATCACCGCACGTGCGACGATACTGTGCCCGATGTTCAGTTCGCGCATTCCTGGCAGGCGGGCGACCGGCTGGACATTCTGGTAGTTGAGACCGTGCCCGGCGTGCAGACGCATGCCGGTCTGTCCGACCAGTTTGGCAGCGTTGACCAGCTTGATCAGTTCCCCTTCGTGTTTGGGACCGAGCCGGGCCAGGGCATAGCTGCCGGTATGCAGTTCAACGGCGTCGGCCTTTAGCTCTGCAGAAAGCTCGATTTGCTCTGGATCGGGGTCGATGAACAGGCTGGTGAAAATTCCCGCGCCTTGGAGACGCTTCAATGCTTGTTCGACCGCAGCGCGATGCTTGACGACATCTAGCCCCCCTTCCGTGGTCACTTCTTCGCGCCGCTCTGGAACGAGTGTGGCTTGGTCCGGTAGAACCTGGCAGGCAATGTCTAGCACTTCCGACTCGCAGGCCAGTTCCAGGTTCAGTTTGACCGTGACCGACTGCCGCAGCAACAGTAGGTCGCGATCCTGGATGTGACGGCGATCTTCGCGCAGGTGGACGGTGATGCCATCGGCACCACCTAGTTCGGCCAGAGCCGCCGTCCACACCGGATCCGGTTCATACGTTTGCCGTGCCTGACGGAGTGTCGCCACGTGATCGATATTAACGCCTAGCTCCGCCATGCTAATCCTGAACTTTGAGCTGTGAGAGTTGCCTGAAGGCTCGTTTTTACCTTATCAGGCCGGCAACTGGCAACCGTCCGGCAAGTCGGCGAAGTGAAAGGCAGCACGAGTAAAGATAGCCAGCGGGCGAATTGGTTCGCCTCAGGTGGCTCCGGCCCAGGCGAGGGCCAGCGGACAAGGCTGGAGGAAGTTTTGCAGCAAATGGGGCTGTGCCACCAGATTGATATGCATCCGGCTGCCGATCGCGTGGTGCCGGCCGATCAGGTTCAGTGGTCCAATGGATCGGTCATCGTTTTGCATTCGTTTGCCCAGCGTGTTCACCTTCGCAGTCGGCTCGATCGACCATCGTTCATTCAGGTAGCCGCGAACGCTGGCTCCAACCGGGCCGAGCCAATTGTCGCGTTGTAAGGTTAGTTCTTCGGCGTGCGGCGAACCGGCAGCGGGATTTAATCGCGCAACTGCCGGAAAAATGCCCAACATCGGCACTTGCTGGCCACTGGACAGTTCCAGACTTTGACACAAATAGGCCAAACCGCCCCCTTCTGCATAGATTCGCTTGCCGGAACAGACATGTCCCCGCAGTGCCAGTTTTAGCAGGTGATTCTCGGTCAGTGCCGCAGCAAAACGTTCGGGGTGTCCACACCCGATGTAGACGACATCGGTATCGGGCGGCAGCGTTTCGTCGCGGAGGGGGGAGAAATCTCGAATCGTCGCACCACATGCCTCCAGGACATCTAGCGAATCCTGAAAGTAACAGTGAAACGCATCGTCATAGGCAACGGCGATGCGCAGGTTGCACAGCCCGTCAGCGGGAAACCGGGGGCGGTCACCATGACCAGTATGCTGCTCGATTGCAGAGACTTCTGCGTGTGAGGCCAGCCGCATGATCTTGGCGGGAGAAAGGAACTGGGAAATTTGTGTCCCTAGCACATTGCAAAGCTCGCGAGATGGCACGTCGCCAGGGAGGAGAGCCGCGATGGTTGAGCGAACTGCCGGACAATGTGGCAAGCCGCCAAGGACGGGAATCCCCCACAGGCTTTCCAGGGTGGTCTGCCACCGACAGTAATCCTGCTTGCTGGCAACACCATCGAGGAGCAGCCCGGTTGCACGCCGTGGCCGCGCAGGGAGTTGGCAATGTTGCAGGGCCGATACATCGATTACGGCTAAACGGGGAATACCGAGCCAATTGCAGAGCGGCTCAAGACGGCCCCCTTCTGGTTCTAGCTCTGCCGGAACGTCGTGCGCGTCCAGTTGGCCATCGACCAGAGCTAGATCTATGTTACGACTTGAGCGACTAAGAATATCTCGGCACTGCTGAGGGGACATCAGCCAGCTATCCAGATGTCGCGAGGCGACCCCGGTGATCGAGGTGGCAGCATCCACCGGAGCAAACGTCGCTTGCGACCGATAGCTTTGGATGCGGACTCCAGAGCGATTCAGTAGCTCCATCAGGCCCCATAGCACTGCTTGAGAATCGCTCTGCTGCTGAACTGTGCCAACTGCAATTCGGGGTACCGCGGACATCGAACTGGCTCCCCTGACACTTGGAAGGAAAAATAGCGGAAGTTCGGTATGCTACCGTTGGCCCGCGCGTTGGTGCGGATGATGGCTCGTTACATGTATGATGCTCGGAGAACCGCCAAATGGCAAATCTAGGCTGCGTTCTCTCCACGTCAACATTGTTAGAGTGACAAAACTCCCGGTCAAGAGGGGGGCATAGCCCGATGGCGTCCGGACGGGTCCAGATTGTCGGGGTTTAGCGGATATGCTTGCATGTCCGGGGCCACCTTTCCTGACGAGGGGAGCTTTGGCAAACGAAAACCCACGAGAGACCACCAGGTCAGCCTCTCGTGGGTCGGAATGGATCTACCCACCAATCGACCTTGGCCGCGAACCGTTAGGATCGCGGCGAAGCCAATAGGCAGAGGGAGAGGTTTACTGGGGTTTTACAACCACGAATCGATTGCCAGCCGAAGTGCGGATGTGCAATAGCACTCCTTTTTCGTCCAGCTCTTTCTTCATGGCCTGAGCGAACTCTTCGACGTTCCTGACTTCGGTTCGTCCGACCTTGCGGACGATCATGCCGGGGCGCAGACCTTCTGAGGCGGCTGGTCCGTCTGGTGTGACGCTACGAATTTGAACGCCATCGATACCGGGCGATGCGGACTTTTCATTGTCGGTCAGGTCACTCACTTCAAAGCCGAGCTTTGAGTCGGAGAACGTGTCGGCCTTGGAACTGCTTTCGCTCGCCGCCGGTTCGCTTTCTTTGTGAAGTGCAGTCTGGCCCGGCAGTTGTTTCACAACCACCGTCAGGTTCTTCTTCGCACCATCGCGAAGCACAGTCAGGGTTTGCTTTGAACCGAGGGGCATGCGCTCCACGGCATCGACCAGATTGCCTGGTGTGCGAACGTTCAGGTCACCGATTGCAACGATCACGTCACCTGCCTGCACACCTGCTGCAGCGGCGGGTGAATTGGCCGAGACATCCCCAACCAAGGCACCTTCTGTCGAGCCAGCGTTCAGTTTTTCGGCCAGATCCTTGGTCAAGGCACCGATGCTGACGCCAAGGTAGCCGCGCTGTACACTGCCACGTTCGATCAATTGGGAGGTAACCCACTTGGCCAGATTCATCGGAATGGCAAAGCCGACGCCTTGATAACCACCGGTGCTGCTAGCGATTGCGGTGTTGATACCGACCACTTCGCCATCGAGATTGACCAGCGGGCCGCCGGAATTTCCGGGGTTAATGGCGGCATCGGTCTGCAGGAACTTGGCGCGTTTGACGCGATTCAATTCCCGCCCTTTTCCACTGATAATGCCGGCACTGACCGTCAATTCCAGCTCGAAAGGATTACCGATCGCAATGACCCAGTCGCCGATTTCCATTCGATCGGAATCGCCGATCTTGGCGGCTGGCAAGTTCTTGGCGTCTTTCAAACGGAGCACGGCCAGATCGCTAGAAGGATCGGTCTTGATGTCGGTCGCTGTGAATTCGCGGCCATCGGCCAGGCGAACTGTCACGACATCGGCACCTTCCACAACGTGATTGTTGGTCAACACGATTCCGCTGGAATCGATGATCACGCCGCTGCCAATGCCGTCCCGTTGGGGAACGCGGCCTTGGCCCATTCCCTCTGGCATACCGCCGCGGAACATGTCTTCAAAGGGGGTGCCTTTGAATGGATTCTCGCCCATGCCAGGACCGCCGCTCCGGTCGAGCTTAGCGGGCTTCATGTTTGTGTGAGAACTGATTTTCACTACTGAAGGAGTGGCACTTTCGGCAGCATGCCGGAAGGCGAGGGACAACGACTTGGCGTTTTCGACCGCCGGTTTGGCGATCCGATCGGGGATCGTCGAGGTCGTTTTTGGACCTTCTGAGGATTCCTGGCCAGTGACGTTTTGCTGCCACAGAGCGGTGCCGAAGGTGGCGGCACCTCCAATAACTGCTGCCGAGGCAAAGCCCCAGAGCTTACAAGAACTGAATCGAGTCATTCGAATTTTCCTCCTGATAAACTGCAAAAGATAGATGGAGTTCGGAGGCGAGCCGCACGTCCTTGGTGGCTGTTTCGACTTCGCCGTTAACTTAGAGCTACGCATCGCTCTTACAACCGGTTCATTTGATCGGCGGCCAAATACCGAGATTTTTACTTGCGATTCCCTCAGAAACGGTCGCCGCGCAGAGGCATGTCCACCGCACCCGATTGATCTAAGTCTTTGGTTTTTAAAGGTCTGGACACGTTTTGGCCTCAGTACTACTTCGTCGCCACGCAGCTTTCCTAAAGATATTCTCAGCTTTCGCCAATCACGATTGCCGCCGGCAGTCTCGGCGAGGACAGGCCGTGCAGAATTGACAAAAACTATTTTGCTAGTTAGGGTTACGATATACTCCCTCACTTCGTTTCTGCTGCTTTAGCCGAGTGCTTGGAATGGCTACGACCACCCCGGATGCCGACACCGAACGTTACAATCCGATCGAGGCGTGTGAGCAGCGGCTGGAGTACACTTTTCGCGATAAGTTGCTGCTGCAAGCAGCGCTCACGCATGCATCCGGGGCAGTCCACCGGCTGGGTTCCAATGAGCGATTGGAATTTCTGGGAGACGCCATCCTTGGCGCAGTGGTCTGCGAGATTCTTTTTCATCAGTACCCGCAGTACCTTGAGGGGGATCTGACCAAGATTAAGTCGATTGTCGTCAGCCGAACCACCTGCGCAAAGATTAGTGCATCGCTCCAGTTGGACGAGTTTTTGATTCTTGGCAAGGGGATGACCACGCATCCAAAAATTCCGCTTTCGCTGCTGGCGGATGTTTTTGAGTCGCTGATTGCCGCGGTTTATCTGGATGGCGGACACGAAGAAGCGCGCCGGCTGATCGAACGATTTGTCGGACCGGAGATTGAAATTGCGGTATCTGGCGATGCTGGTGAAAACTACAAGAGCTGTCTACAGCAGTTAGCTCAGCGGGATTTTGGTACGACGCCCATCTACCAACTGCTTGACGAAAAAGGCCCTGACCATAGCAAGTGCTTTAAGATCGCCGCACAAGTCGGGCGTAATCGCTATCAGGCCGCTTGGGGACGCAACAAGAAGGAAGCCGAGCAGCGTGCCGCACGCAATGCACTGAGTGAAATCGGTGGCGATTCGGCCCCGTATCCGAGTGATTAACAGCGGCTTAAAGCTGCTTTTTGACTTCGTCCCAAGCTTTGATGTCGCCGGTTTTAAATCCAAACAGAAAGGCTTTCGCACGCTGTTCAGCCGATCCGTGCGTAAAGGAATCCGGCACGACATAGCCTTGGCTCTTTTTCTGAATCGAGTCATCGCCAACCGCACTCGCGGCACTAATCGCTTCTTTGATATCCCCATCTTCCAGGACTTGTTTCTGTTCTTGCGTGTGGTGTGCCCAAACTCCGGCGAGAAAATCGGCCTGCAGTTCGACCTCAACGGAGAGCTTATTCATATCGCGATCGGAGATCCGTCCTCGTAGTGCATTCATTTTGTCAGTGTATCCAAGCAGATTCTGAACATGGTGCCCGACCTCGTGCGCCAGCACATAGGCCTGTGCAAAGTCCCCCGGTGCGCCAAATCGCCGGTTCAGTTCATCAAAGAATGTTAGATCGATGTAGACGTTCTGATCTCCTGGACAATAAAACGGCCCAACTGCAGAATTGGCCATGCCGCAGGCGGACTGAACAGAATCGCGAAAAAGAATCAGTTTGGGTTCTTTGTAAGCAACTCCGAACTTCCGGAACTGTTCGTTCCAAACATCCTCTGTGTCGGCCAGAACGACCTTCACGAAGTCGACGGTTTGTTGCTGGCGCGGATCGAGCGGGGCAGCCTGCTGTTGCCCTGCCCCGCCTTGCGGTAGTTGCTGGATGAGTGGCTGCGGATCGATTCCTAGGTAGAGCGCAATCAGAATTATGATTATTGTGCCGATCCCACCTCCAGCCATCAAGGTGCCACCGCTCAACGAGCGGCGGTCTTCGACATTTTCGCTTTCGCGTCTTCCCTGCCAACGCATGGTATTCTCGCAATGGTACTGGACTATTTGCTTGGAAACGGCTATCTAGCGACGCCGATTAAGGTCACTTGAACGGTTCAAGTATAGCCTTTGCTGCAAATCCGTTGCCACCGTTGTGCCAATCAAAGTTAAGAATTAAGCATTAGGCGAGATGCCGCCTATTTCGATCCATTCCTGTCCGGATGCACTTGATCTGGGTGCATTTGAACTGCCGGATCGCAGTGCAGGGCACGAAACAACTGGACGATATAACGCATCCGCTGGCGGATTTGCGTCCAATCCTTGGCCGCGTGGTCTGGTACTTCAGCCAGGATATCGTTTAGTTGAGGATCCTTGAGGAGGCTTGTTAGCCGAGAATTCTGGAGGTGGTCCAGCGAGGCGGGTATCGGCAATCCGTCCACACGTGGCACTTCTTGGCTCACTTTGAGGGTCACAGCTCCAACATCAAACTGCATTAGTCGCTTGGTAACGCACCGGCGAATGATCCAGGGCATCGAGCGGCGGATGTACGGCTCCAGGCGGATATGTTCGTGCAGCACCGCCAGGCAATTGCCAAGATAGACCGCTTCATGCCTGGCAGAGGTTGTCGTAGCACAGCGGGCCAGTTCGTACTGAGTGAAGGCCTCGCGGAGCAGATCCTGGCCACCATGAGCAGTCTCGCCCGGATAAAGCTGGTACAAAAATACGGCGAATTGAGTCTGACTGGCAACTGAACGCTCGTGGAGCAGCGAAACGTACAGTGCCGTTTGCCATCCGATATCGGCCAAGACGGTGCGATTTCCTTCTAAAATCAACTGCGACGAGAGCCGGCGACTGCGCGAGATTATCCAGCGCCCGGTCAACGCACCACAGAAGGCACCAGACACCGACAACCCGATAGGAGCGAGCCAGCCGCCAAACGTGCCGAGTAGCAACCCTAGCCCTATACCAACCAACGCTCCCACAATGCCACCGACTACGGTTCCGTCCCGACGGGCGTCGTCCAAGTCCTCTTGTCGGATTGTGACGCCCGCCTTGCGGGATCCCCAGACGGCCCAGGAGTGGAAATTGGCACCGCTGTCTTCACCGAGGACATCGCGCAGAGCGCAGGAGAGTTGGTAGTGGCATTCTGTTATCTTTTGATTGGCAATTGCCGGAACAGGCTCCTGGATGGCCTGATCGATCAGTTGTCGCCACTCCGTTGCAGATCGTGAAGACGGCATTTGCAGGGCAAATTGTGGTGAATTTGGACAGTGCCGGATGCTACGCTGCCGGAGTATAGCCCAGTACTATATCAAAATTCGCCTGAACTTCCCCGATTGGCGAGTCCTTGACCGGTTTGAAATCCACGATTAGCGACTTGCGTGCCTGAGGGTCGCGGATCCCCTGCAGGATGCCATCTCGTGCGTTGAGCGGTTCACCCTGAATGTAGCATTGCGTGGTGAACTTTTCTTCTCCTTTTGTCTTAACCGCCATGTGAATGTGTGGCGTCCGGCCAGGGTACGGAACTGGCTTGACCGTACGGAAGTAATACTCTCCCTTGGAACCGGTCAGGAAACGGCCATACCCTTGGAAGTTCGCATCCAAGGTCTCACGACTCCCCCCGCGAGTGTGGAGATAGACACCGTTATTATCCACCTGCCAGATTTCGACCAGCGTATTGCGCACCGGGTTGCCTCGCAGGTCCAAAATCCGGCCCGTCAGGTGCGTGATGGTGCCGACCGCCGGGGTCATCTGGTCATTGATGATCAGCAGGTCGTTATCGGTATCCAGCGGCAATCTGTCGGGAAAAAACGGCCCCTCGGTCTGCGATGGCGTCCGAGTCAGTTCTTCGGCAAATAGCCCGGGGGCGTAGAGCGCACCGGCACTCAGTGCCAGCAGGCCGTTAAAGGCACGGCGACTTCGGCTGAACTGATGTGGCATTAGAACACTCCTTTTTGAGTCACTGTTTTGAGTCACTGTTGAGCAAATGCAACGCTCCCTCCCTGTTTAACCTAGCAAGTCGGGAATAGTTTTGCACATTTTGGAGCGAATAGTTGGATTGGGAGGTCCGCTGGCAAACAGAATCCGCGATTGTGCGTACTCATGAAGCAGGTTGTTCAATCTGTTCTGTTTGTACGCATCAGGCAACCTGGCGAGGCGAATTCTTGGCCTCGTTTTTGCGGAGATAGCCATGACCAAGAGGGGAAAAAACTTCGTAAATCAATGCAGAAAATGACCTCCAAGCGTTGCTAAACCAACGGGCTTCCATTTAACTAGAGATAGGCCTCTCTTTTCGGGGGACGAGGCCTCTTCCCAGATATTCATCTCAGATCAGGCTTGCACATGCCGTATTCTCGACAGAGCAAATCCCATGCTGTCAACCGTTCGTCCTGGTTGAAAGGTCTTTTGAATATTGCCGACGGCGAAAACGCCTCGTCCATTAGCGATGGCTTTAGCCAGTTGCGCATTGAGTGTCTGGAAGCGCGCCAAGTTTTCGCCGCGCCAAGTCTGGTCGCCATACCGAATGTGACTGTCTACCAAGGCGCACCGCTGCAAGTGCCGCTGGATGGCAGTGACGCTGATATCAACGACACGCTGACTTACACGGTCACCTCGAATAATCCCAATCTCATTATCGAGCGACATAGTGGCAATCGCAGTCTCCGCATTCATGTCAAGCACGAGAGTTCTGGCGTCAATGATCCGGCGTTTGAAGGAGATATGGTTTTTGAGTTATTTGAAGATCTGGCTCCCGAGACGACCGCGCGGATTATCGAACTGGCAGAGAGTGGTTTCTATGACGGGATTATATTTCATCGAGTCATCGAAACTTTTGTGATTCAAGGTGGCGATCCGACCGGTACCGGTTCTGGTGGTTCGGACCTGGGAGACTTCGACGATGAGTTCCACCCGGACTTGCTACACACCAGCGTCGGTCTGCTTTCGATGGCTAAGAGTAGTGACGACACGAACGATTCGCAATTTTTCATTACTGCTGGCCCGACGAGACATCTCGACTTTAACCATTCCATTTTTGGTCGGCTTGTCGAAGGGGAAGACATTCGTCAAAAGATCGCCAAGGTAGCCGTCGGCAGCGGTGACAAGCCGGTAACGCCTGTCACCATGACAAAAGTGGAGGTATTTGAAGACAAACAGAACGAAGTGATCACGCTGAAGACTGCCCCTGGTGCTACTGGTACAGCTCAGGTGACGGTCACCGTCAGCGATGGCAATGGCGGCACGGCACAGCGAGTGTTCAATGTGACCATGGCGGCCGATCCAGCTTTGCAAAATGACACTCAGGACTCGCAACCGTATTTTGAGCCGATCGCTCCGATTGAAACAACGATCAATACCCCTGTCACCGTTCAGCTTCCTTGGAACGATGTGGATGGCGGGTCGGCAGCCGTATTTGACTATAATCCCGAAGGCATTGACCCGAATATTGAAGTAGTTATCGATTCCGCCACGGGCGAATTGACCATTACGCCGAAGAATGGCGTGTCGGGTGTCTTTGAAATCATGATCGGTGTGCGCGATGGCAAGAGCGATTGGGACATTCAAGAGGTCGCGATCTATGTCAAGCCGAACGCACCGACGATTGATCTGGCGTCGTCTTCGGACACCGGTAGCAGCAATACCGATAACCTGACCACTCGCGACAATTCCAGCCAGGCGCAGCGTCTGGAGTTCTTGGTCGGCAATCTGATTAGTGGTGCAACGGTACAGATTTTTGCCGATGGAGTTTTGATCGGTCAGGGGACGGCTTCTGGTACCACCGCCTTGATTGCCACCAACGGCACAGTACCGCTCACAGGTGGAGCTCACGCCATCACGGTCAAGCAGTCGCTCGGTTCGCGCGAAGTAGACGTTGGAAATCTAAAGACCACCATTGATCTCATCAGCCCCCCTTCCACTGCGTTGTCAGTGACGCTGGACAAGATCGGGCCGATTTTTTCGTCGACGCCGCCGACTTCCGCCGTTCAAGGTACGGCTCTCACTTACAATGCCGAGACCGACGAAGAACCCAACGATCAGGCGGGTACGAAAGTGACCTACTCGTTGACGCAAAGCCCCAGCGGCGCGACGATCCATGCGTCCAATGGCACTTTGCAGTGGACACCTTCCGCGGCACAGGCGGGTGCGCAGGTATTTCGCATCCGTGCAGTAGATAAGGCGGGCAACGAAACCTTTCAGCAGTTCACCGTCAATGTGAATACGACTCCAACGCTGGCTGCCATTCCAAACAAGGCGGTTTCCGAAGGACAACTGCTAACGTTCACCGCTCAGGGTGGCGATGCCGATCTACCAAACGATACGTTGACCTACAGTTTGCTGGCCGGTTTTCCGACGGGAGCAGCCATTGACGCCTCGACCGGTGTATTCACTTGGACGCCTACTGCTGCCCAGGGACCGGGTACGTATACGATTTCGGTTCGCGTGACGGATTCCCACGGTTCCAGTGCAACACAAGCTTTTTCTGTAAACGTTGCTGACAGCGCAGTTGCTCCGGTACTGGGAGCCATCGGAGATCGCAACGTCAACGAAGGATCGCAGCTCACCATTAACGCTACTGCGACAGACGCCAACCTGCCCAACGATACGCTGGTGTATAGCCTAGAAAACAAGCCGGTAGGCATGACCATCAATGCAACCACTGGTGTCGTCACTTGGACACCGACCGAAGCGCAGGGGCCTGGGAGTTTCTCAGTCACGCTGCGAGTCACCGACGCGTTTGGGCTGTTTGATGAAGAGACTTTCAACGTGACGGTTGGCGAAGTCAACATCGCGCCGGTCATGGTTCCGATTGCCGATCAAACCGTGAACGCAGGCGGGACTCTGGCGTTTAATGTAATAGCCAGCGATGCCGATCTACCGGCCAACACGTTGACGTACAGTTTAGGAGCGGGCGCTCCTGATGGCGCGACCATCAATCCATCGACCGGCGCTTTCAGTTGGACTCCTAGCGCGCAGCAGTCAGGCGGTCAATACTCAATCACCGTACTGGTCAGCGACGGCACCAACGAATCTAGTCAGACCTTCGATGTGCTGGTCAATACACCGCCCGAACTGGCCGAGATCGCCGATCAAGAAGTCAATGAAGGGGCTCAACTGACAGTGTCCGCTCAGGGTACGGACGACAATCTGAACGACACACTGGCGTACAGTTTGTTTGGCGCGGTCCCTTCTGGTGCGGCGATCAATCAAGTGACAGGCGTTTTCACCTGGAAACCAACCGAAGCCCAAGGGCCAGGCAGCTACACATTTAATGTTCGCGTAACCGATTCGGGCGGATTGACCGCCGAGCGATCATTCACGGTCAACGTATTGGAAGTTGAAAATGCGCCAGTCATTGCTCCCATCGGCACCCTCATAGTCACGCAAGAGTCGACGCTGAACTATCAGATTCTCGCCTCCGACGTGGATCTGCCTGCCGAAGCGCTGACCTACGAATTACTGGATGGTGCACCAGCGGGGGCAGTATTGAATTCCTCAACCGGACAATTGACCTGGGCTACGACTGCGGCCGACGCTCCTGGCACATACAGCTTGACTGTGCGTGTGACCGACAGTACAGGGCTGTCCACCGAACGGACTTTCGAGGTGGAAGTTCAGGAACTGAATCTGGCTCCGGTCTTTGATCCAATTGCCGATCAGACGGTCGATGAGCTTTCCACGCTGACAATACCTGTCCAGGCTACCGACAACGATCTGACGCCCGGTTCAATTGTCTATTCTCTCGGGCCGAACCAGCCAAGCGGAGTCGCAATTGATCCTGTGACGGGCCTTCTGACCTGGACGCCGACCGAAGGCCACGGCCCGGCGACTTACATGCTCACCGTGGTGGCGACCGATTCGGACAGTCTGGTTTCGTCGATTTCGTTCAATGTCACGGTCAATGAGGTCGACTCGGCACCGACGCTCGATCCGGTCAACGATGTCATCGGGCTGCATGGAACCACTGTGCAGGTCTCTGTGACGGGCAAGGATCTTGATGAACCGGCCGGCGAATTGGTCTACAGCATTGTTAGTGGTCCGGTCGGGATGCATATCAACCCGCAGACCGGGCATATTATCTGGCCGATTGAGATGACTGTGCCTGCCGGTGCGGCACCGGTCATCGTACGAGCAACTGATCCGACTGGGCTGTTTGCTGATGTGTCGTTCAATGTGCAGGTACAGCCGTCCGTGTTTGCGACGATGTATGATCAGGACCGATACGCAACAACCAACAGCGCCAATCTGTTGCTGCGATCATCTGTCGACATCGCACAGCCAAACACGTCCCTCTTGATTCCAGCAGTCTCTTCCGAGTCGACCATCCCAACCGCACCGGTGAATACTGTGCCGGTGGCTCCGTCGCTGAACCGAATTCAGGCGGTCTCGTCAGAAGAAAGTGCTCCGCCAGCAGATCCTGAAGCAAAGCCGGCTGTTGATGAAAATGGCAACCCGATCAGAACGACGCGCCGCAAACCGGTGATTCAATCAGAGAAGGACGAAGCAGAAAAAGCCAAACAGGATCTGCTCAAGAAGAAGAGCGTAAATTCGGAAACCGATGAGACAACGGAAAATCAAGACGGCCAACGTGTATTGCAGAAGGCGGCAGTCCGTCCGTTGAAACGCGCGGAGGCAAGCCTTCCTCCAGTCACCGCCGATCTGGCGTCGCGCCGCGAGATGATTGACGAGGCGTTGCTATATTTGGACTCGCCCGCCGACGAATTGGCCGATGAGGTACTGTTGGTCACGCGATTGGCCAATGCTGGTCAAACCAACCTGGTCGTCCCACAAAGTACTCACGGCGTCATTGTAGCCAGCCAAGGTTCTGTCGGTACCGGCTTGATGGTTGCTGAAAAGTCTGCGGCTCGTCCGGTCGCGCGACCGAATGGCCGGGCAGTTGCAGCAACGCAAACTCCGCTGCTGGTGAATGGCTCGCATGCACCAACCAATGCTCTGGCAAAGAGTGCTTCGCTGAGCAGCGCGGAGCCAGTGGCTGCAAATTCAGAATCAGCCAACGGCAAATCGACCACGGCGATCGCCATCGCAGCTACAGTGGTTGCGCCAGTGGTCGTCGCCGAGATCAGCCGCTCGCGCGCCTGTTTCCCACCCCCGGCGGTTGCAAATTTTGACCGCTTTTGGGAATCCAACCGCCGGCGCAATAGTTGGTTCAGTTGGTTGTTCAAATAAGATCCCAGTCCAGATCACCGCACCGTCGGTCTCGCGGTATCGAGTGTCCAGCACTGGTAGCTTGCAAGTAAACTATGCCTGCATTCTCGTTACATCCGATTTCTTCGGCTGTCAGCAAGCACATGTTTTGACATGGCCATTTTTGCGACCTAGTGTTGTCACGCAGTTTGGAAACGGCGGGGGCAAATACTGCGAAATGGATTTTAGTTAATAGTGGCGAGGGCCGTTCGGCCAAATCGTGACTTGTCCCATTAACTGTTGGCGGGATTGAACGCGCTCGATCCTGCGATCGTGAAGCTCATTTTCCGACCTCAATACTCGTGTCAAATAATACTGCGATCGCGGCAAGCCAGGCCGGAACATCCTGCGCCGTTTGCCCACAATACCGACAGTTTGGTATGGTTCGGCCCGCAATTCGCACTAATTTAGTGATATTGATGAAAGTTTGGTTCTGCCTACTTGCTTTGTATTTTTCCACAGGCGTAAGATGAACTAGCACTCGTTGGAAGCACTTTTCGGCCATTGTCGCCTTTTTCAACCTTTGGAGTATTGCCATGAAACTCGTTCAAGCTTGCTGCTTCGCAGCCGTCATCGTGCTGGGACTGGCCACAGTCAGTCAGGCACAGGTCTACGTCAGTCCCTATCCAGTGACTACGTACTACGCACCATCCACGGCGTATTATCCTTCCACGCCGGTCACGACGTATTACGCGCCGACGACTGCGTATTACGCTCCGACAACGAGCTACTATGCGCCGACCACGGCGTACTATGCTCCGGCAGCTTACTACGCACAGCCGGTGGTAAGAACCAGTTACTACGTTCCTCGTTGGCAGGCTCGACGCATGTATCGCTGGGGGTATTAATTATTGTTGGACTTGGAATGGATCACTGTGGACCCATTTCGCAGTCCGCTGACTCGCATTGACTGAATTGCGTTTGCGTAGACAAACATCGCAGCCTGCTGGATTTCAGCAGGCTGCGTTTCTTTGTACATTTTGTTTTTGGGGAATGAGTTCGAGTCTTCACCGAGGTAGAAGCTGTGGAGCGACCGCCTATATTTAAAGTGGCAATCGCCGACTTTATCTGCGGTTCGACTGAGCCCGAAGAGAGCATCCTGCGCGATCTAGCAGCAGTCGAAGCGCTCAACGGGTTCTGCGAAGCGGACCTGATTGGTCGTATTGACGACGCAGACGCGGTCATTCTCTTTCATAACCTGTCACTGACCGCACAGACAATTCAGCGGCTGCATCGCTGCAAGGTCATCGTCCGTGCTGGTGTGGGCTACGACAATGTGGACCGACAATTGGCAAGGCAGCGCGGCATTCCAGTTTGCAATGTACCGGACTACGGCACAGAAGAAGTCGCCGATTCGGCAATCGGACTGATGCTTTCGCTGACGCGCGGCACGCATCTCTACAATTCCATACTGCGCGACGCGCCGCAAGAATTATGGAGTTATCAGCAGTCAGTCCCGCTACGTCGGTTGCGCGGTCGCACGTTTGGCATTCTTGGCTTGGGAAGAATCGGTAGTGCAACGGCGCTGCGGGCCAAGGCACTGGGAATGGATGTACTATTCTACGACCCCTACGTTGCCGATGGCGTGGACAAGTCCCTAGGCATTCGCCGCGCTGAGTCGCTGGGGCAATTGCTGACGCAATCGTTCGTGCTGAGCGTGCATGTGCCACTGACCGGCGAAACGCGCGGAATGATCGATGCCGATGCAATTATGCAAATGCAGGCAGGATCGTATTTGATTAACACGGCACGTGGAGCTGTCGTCGATACGGCGGCTATACCGAATGCAATTGCCTCTGGTCGGTTGGCTGGAGCTGCTATTGATGTTCTAGAGCAAGAACCGCCTGCCGCAGATAACCCGTTATTGGTTGCCTGGCGAGATCCCAATCACCCGGCGCATCACCGCGCGATTATCAATCCGCATGCGGCCTTCTATTCGGAAGAAGGTTTTCTCGACATGCGAACCAAAAGCGCCGATGCCTGCCGTCGAGCACTGCTAGGCCTGCCGCTGCGCAACGTGGTAAACTAGTGTCTAGTGTTTAGTACAGCTAGATACGAGAGTTGTGTGCCACTGGCTTTGCCAGTGTGAACCGCCTTAAATCGCAAAGTTTTCTCAGCACTGGCGGAGCCAGTGGCACACCGGAATGTGTAAGGCGTCAGCTTAAACTAGCTCGAAGCCTTCAGGGCCTGCTCCAAGTCATCGATCAAGTCTTGGACATCCTCCACGCCGACCGATAGCCGTACCATGCCATCGTCGATGCCAATCGCCGCACGCTTAGCCGCCGGGATCGAAGCGTGCGTCATGAGGGCCGGGTGCTCGATCAGGCTTTCCACTCCACCGAGACTTTCTGCCAGAGTGAAAATCTGGCAGCGTTCGAGAAACTTTCGCGAACGTGCTTCTCCCCCGGCCACTATTGCCGAGATCATGCC
>JAWXCH010000550.1:0-10536 GCA_034440595.1 Planctomycetota bacterium
GCGTAAAGATTACTCCAGCGCACGATCCGAACGACTACGAGGTGGGGCTTCGCCAGACGTTGGGTATGCAGAACATTATGAACCCGGACGGGACGCTAAACGATTCCGATCGGATACCAAAGGCATACCGTGGCCTTACAATGAAGAAGGCACGAGAGAAGGTCGTGGCTGATCTGGAGGCACTCGGTCTACTGGATCGCATTGAAGACCGCGAAATTGAAGTTGCACACAGCGACCGCAGTAAGACGGCGATTGAGCCGTACCTCGCCGATCAGTGGTTTGTCAAAATGAGCGACCATGACGACGGTCGCCCCGGTCTGGCTCAAACTGCCATGGACGCCGTCAGCGATGGCCGCGTGCAGATTACACCGACGCGTTATGCCAAGAGCTACCTCGACTGGCTGAGCGAAAAACGGGATTGGCCGGTCAGCCGGCAACTCTGGTGGGGTCATCGGATACCGGTGTGGACGATTCGACAATCGAATTTCGGCCCCGAGCGTGACAGTCAGGCCGAATCTGACAGGGTCATTGATGCGCTTAATGCTTTTGCGTCTGCATTTGATATTCAGTCAGAACTATGGATAAAACCCGTTGCCCTATGGAGTGATCAATTCTATGTCTGTGCAGGATCGGATAAGGCAGAGGCCGCGCTGCGTGGCCTCTATAAACGCAGGCACGTAGACCCTGCTGACGATCCAGCGCCAGGCGACCGGCTGCAACTCGATACCGATGCAAAGCAAAAGGCGGTAGAGACCTTGAAAGCGGTGGTGGCCGATGTCGACGACCAAGACGAAGGGGTTCTCGATACCTGGTTCTCCAGTGCCCTTTGGCCACATAGCACGCTTGGCTGGCCGGAGAAGACGCCGGAACTGGCGGAGTTCTATCCCACGTCGGTGCTGCTCACCAGTCGCGATATCATTACGCTCTGGGTAGCCCGTATGGTGCTGACCGGGCTGTACAACGTCGGCAGTATTCCGTTCCATCAAGTCTATATTCACCCCAAGATTCTCGACGGCTTTGGGGAGACCATGTCCAAGTCGAAGGGGAACGGGGTCGATCCGCTGGATGTGATTGCCAAGTTCGGGGCGGATTCGCTGCGGTTTGCGCTGGCGTCGATGGCGACTGAGACTCAAGACGTGCGGATGCCGGTGGAGTTTGAGTGCCCACACTGCCTGAAGTCGATCGAGCAAACGCACAAAAATCGTATTCTGCCGCGCGTAAAGTGCAAGCACTGCGATAAGGAGTTCTCCACACAATGGGCGAAATCGGCCGAAGACATCGCCTTGCTACGCGGGGCGGTGATTAGTGAGCGATTTGAGGTGGCTCGAAATTTCTGCAACAAGCTCTGGAATGCGTCGCGGTTTGCGCTGATGAATCTGGAGGGGTACACTTTTGCTCCGGTGGATATCGATAAACTGACCATAGAAGATCGCTGGGTGCTCAGTCGGCTCTCGACGGTCACGGCGCAGGTGACTGCGGCGATTGAGTCGTTCAGATTCGCCGATGCGGCACGGGTGCTGTATGACTTTGCTTGGGACGAATTCTGCAGCTTTTATGTGGAGATGATCAAGACTCGTCTGCAAGATCCGGCCAGTCGACCGGTGGCACAGCGCGTGCTGGCTTACACGCTGGACACACTGCTGCGGTTGCTGCACCCGATGGTTCCGTTTGTGACCGAAGAGGTCTGGCACCTGCTCAGTGCAGTCGCACCCTCACGCGGATTGACAGCAGTGCAGCCAATCTCGGAGTGCATTGCAGTTGCCAGTTGGCCCGCCGTCGATGCTGGCTTACAAAACGCGGCGATTGAAGAGCAGTTTGCCAAATTCCAGCAATTGCTTGGTGGCCTGCGCGAAGTTCGCGCGCGGCAGAATATTGCCCCCAAGACGCCGATTCGGTTTGCGGTGCGCTGTGATGCAGCGACCGTCTCACTTTTGCAACCGATGGAGCCGTACTTTGCCGCAATGGCTGGTGCAACCGCCACAGCCTGGGGGCCAGAAGTGGAGTCTCCGGCATTGTCGGCCAACTTCAATAGTGCCGACTGCGAAGTCTTTGTCGATCTGGCCGAGCATATCGACATTGGTGCTGAGATCTCTCGCAACGAGAAGGAGCTGGAAAAAATCGCCGGGTTCATCGCTGCCAAAGAGAAGAAGCTATCGAACGAGAGTTTCGTCAGCCGCGCTCCGGCGGATGTCATCACCCGCGAACGCGAACAGCTCGAAGAATTGCACACCCGGCAGAAGAGCACGGAACAGGCGCTAGCCGAACTGCGGAAGAAACGCTAAGCCGCTAAATCGGTTTTGAGGTGCGCTACTAAGTTCACCGCGGAGAACGCAGAGAGCGCGAAGTGACGCGCAGAGAAGGCTGATACGAATCTGCCTTTCTTGGCGTCTTATCGCCTTTGCGTGAGTCTGCACTAAAGTAGAAGGTTCACGCAAAGGCGCAGAGGCACAAAGGTTGTAATGCATTCCGTATCCTGTAAATCCTGTCCATCCTTGTTCAAAAAACTGAATTTAAGAAGCAGATTTAACAGGGATGAACGGGATGGACTGGATAGGGGGCAGGTTTCTTCTCTGCGTTCTGCTCGGCGGACTCTGCGGTAAAATGGCGACAGAGGCTGCTTTTTTCCACACACTGCTAGCAGGCCGGACACCCTTAGGCGTATAATTGAGCGATACGTCAACCAGAGTTTTCCAAGCGCAGCGTGCGGCGAAAGGGCCATTATGCCTGTCCAGATGGAGCTATCGCGGATCATCATCAGCGAGATCAACGACCAGCAGGTCATTTATCTCAAAGAGGTGGATGGCACCCGGATGTTTCCGATTCTGATCGGTATTTTTGAGGCGACCAGCATCGATCGGCATGTGAAGCAGATTCAGACGCCACGCCCGTTGACGCACGATCTGCTGGTAAGCACGATCGAGACTCTTGGTGCCGAGCTACAGGACGTGGTCATTACTGAGCTGCGCGAGCACACCTATTTTGCTGTGCTGCGGGTTCGTCATCAGGGAGAGCTTTTGGAGATTGATTCTCGGCCATCGGACGCCATTGCCGTGGCAGTGACTGCCGATCCTCCGTTGCCGATTTATGTGGCCGAGGATGTGCTGAACGATGTACTCGGTGAGTCGATGGAGTAAACGGACTTAGCGCGCGGGTTCAAAGACTTGTTGAAGAATCGCCAGCGCCTCTTTTCCTTTGTTTCCGTCGACCACCACGTTCAGACGCACTTCGCTGGTGCTCATAATGTCGACATTGATGCCGACTTCGGACAGCGACTGAAATATCCGCATCGCCACGCTGGTGTTGCTGCGAATGCCGATACCCAGCACGCTCAACTTGGCAACCTTGGGTGAACTGGATACTCCGGCGCAGCCAAATCGCTTGGCCAGTCGCTCGGCGGTTTCGATGCTGCGTGGCATATCGCTCTGCTGCACCGTAAAGCTGATGCTGGCGGTTGAATTCTGGCCAAAGCTCTGCACGATCATATCGACAAATACACCGGCGGCGGCGATCTCTTCAAATACCGCGGCGGCCAAGCCCGGCTGATCGGGAATGCCGAGCAGTGTGACGCGACCTTGCGATTCATCCAGTGTGATCTCGTCGATGGTCAGGTCTTCCATCCCCTGCAGGTGGCGAACCACTTCGAGGGCCGTGTTTCCATTGCCGTGTGGTAGGATTGCGTTCGGTTGTAATTTATTAGCAGGCTCGTTTTCCAGGCCAAAGACCTTGTGAACAACACGCAACGCCGAACTGGCCTGATCCCGATGGCATAGCACCGAGATTTTGATCTCGCTGGTGGTGATCGCCTGAATATTGATCCCTGCCTCAGCCAAAGCACGGAACATTTTTTGAGCCACGCCGGTTTGTTCGGCCATGCCGAGACCGACGACCGAGACTTTGGCCACTTCCTCGTCAAAGGTAACTGCCTTGGCCGAGATTTCCTTCGCCGCTTCGTTGGTGGCCTCCAGCGCATTTGGCAATTCTTCTTTGGGGACGGTAAAGGAGATCGTCGCGCGCCCTTCGGCACCGATATTCTGCACAATCATGTCCACGGCGATCCGGCGTGCGGCAATCTTTGAAAAAATCGCGTAGCTGAAACCTGGCCGGTCGGGCACACCTTCGATCGTGATCCGGGCTTCGTCGCGCACCAGCGCCGCCCCGCAGACAGCCTGATTAGCGGCTTCGGGCGAGGCGACAATCATCGTACCAGTGATGTCCGAAAAACTGGACCGAACATGTATCGGTACTGAGAATTTCTTACCAAATTCGATCGACCGGCTGTGCATCACCCCGGCACCCAAGCTGGCCAGTTCCAGCATTTCGTCGTAGCTGATTTGCTTCACACGACGCGCTTCGGGGAGCACACGTGGATCGGTCGTGTAGACACCATCGACATCGGTGTAGATTTCGCAGGTATCGGCACGCAGCACCGCCGCCAGTGCCACGGCAGTGGTATCGCTTCCGCCACGACCGAGAGTGGTGATATTGAAGTCCTCGTCGATGCCCTGAAAACCGGCGGCGATGACGATATTGCCTGCGTCCAGAAAACGTTGCATCCGTTCGGTGGAAATCGACTGGATCCGCGCCTTGGTATGGGTGCTGTCGGTCTTGATGCCAATTTGTGCGCCGGTCAGGCTGATTGCCTTGGCACCGAGCGACTGAATCGCCATCGCCATCAGCGCCACGCTGACCTGTTCGCCAGTCGATAGCAACATGTCCATTTCGCGACCACTTGGTCGGTCGGTGATCTGTTCGGCCAGTTCAACCAGCATGTCGGTGTTGTGTCCCATGGCACTGACTACCATCACGACCTGATTGCCTTGCTGCTGCGCACGAATCGCCTTACGGGCTGCGGCCAGGATTTTTTGTGTATCGGCAACGCTGGTGCCGCCAAATTTTTGAACGATTAAGGGCATGGAGCTCAAACAAAATTAAATAGTGACAAACAATCCGCCAAAGAAAGAAAACTGCGACTAACGTTTCAGATCCAAAAAGTACCGCATCAGTCGCCAGCCATCATCGAATGACAGCGTCGATGCGCCTGCGGCGATTTCGTCGTAGCTGCTCGCTCCGTCTGCCGTGACTCCACTGCCGGCGATAATAAACGGAACCGCACCGTGACTATGCGTCTTAAGCCGCACCGGCGTAGGGTGATCTGGCGAGACCAGAATCCGATACTCTCCCTGCGATTGCAAAGCGGCTACCAGTGGTGCGACGATCTTCTGGTCGATTTCTTCTAGCGCGCGAATCTTGGCCCGCACATCCCCCTCGTGCGAGGCTTCATCGGTAGCCTCCACATGGACACAAATCAGGTCGGTCGTTGGTAGCGCTTCGATTGCATAGCGCCCCTTGGCCGCGTAGTCGGTATCGGTGTAGCCAGTGGCACCGGGGACTTCGATTCGTTCCCACCCGATGAGCGCGGCCAGCCCACGCAACAGGTCGACCGCAGTGATCATCTTGCCAGTGCGACCGTAGGCGGTTTTGAATGACTCCAAATCGGGCGTGCGACCTTGCCCCCAGAGCCAGACATTGGTAGCCGGCAGCTTGCCCGATTTCACGCGAGCCACATTCACGGGGTGCGTAGCAAACACCTCTTCACTAGCGTGCATCAAATCGCACAGTAGGCCACTACCTGGACCGCGTGGATAGTCGTCCAGTACACTTTTGTCAGTCAGGTCGTGCGGGGGAGTGGCACGAGTATCCATGCTGAACGGGGCCGGTTTGGCCGCCCCACGCCACAGCAGCAGATTGCGATAGCTCACACCGGGCACGAATTGCAACTGCTCGTTGCCCAGAGCCGTTTGTGCGGCAGCCAGCAACTCAGTCGCTTCTTCTGTCGAAATATGATCAGCCGTAAAGTCGCGCATCACCTGGTCCTGCACCGTCACCAGATTGCAGCGGACGGCCCAGTCTTGCGGCTCCAGGTGGATTCCCTGTGCCGCCGCTTCCAGTGGTGCTCGGCCAGAATGCTTAGCCAGCGGATCGTAACCGAGCAGACTCATGCAGGCCACATCCGAACCGGCTGGCAGAGTAGGGGGGACATTATTGGCGCGACCCACCACCCCAGCACGGGCCAGCGCATCCATCGCCGGCGTCTTGGCTGCCTGCATTGGTGTCAGACCGCCAAGCTCAGACTGCGGCTCGTCCGCTGCACCATCGGGAATAACGATTGCGTACTTCATACCAGTCCAATGATTATCAAATTTTTCGAACTGCCCTAGGAATCTCTAGCGGTTGAATGTGTGCTGCGTCTTAGCAACACTAACCTCGACCATGCACCCGCATTCGCACGCTAGCTGGCCGGACGCTGCCCAACGAGTCGATTTCGGCCAGCGCCTGACTGACGGCTCCCTCGCCAGCGACATGCGTCATAATGACCAGCGGCACAATGCCATCCCCATTCTCTGCGGATTCGTGCTGAATCATTGAGGCAATCGAGATACCGTGCTTGCCCAGCGCACCGGTGATCTCCGAGAGGACGCCCGGCCGATCCACCACGTTAAATCGCAAATAAAACCGACCCTGCGACTGGTCATGCTGCAACTGCGCTACGGTTGGCTGATGCTTCGACCACAGTTCTAGCGTACGAAAGGTGATTTGCGAACGCCCGGCGACCATGTCGATCATGTCGGCGACGACGGCCGAGGCGGTTGGCATCTGCCCGGCACCCAGACCATGAAAGAACAGCCTGCCGACGGCGTCTCCCATGACCGCGACGGCGTTATACGCGCCACGAACTTCGGCGAGCGGTGTCCCGATTTTGGTCAGTGTCGGCGAAATATGAACTTCTAATTGATTACCCTGCAACTGTGCCACGGCCAGCAACTTGATGCGGTACCCTAGCTCTTTTGCATAACGCAGATCGGCCGACTCCAACGTGTCGATCCCGCTACGTGGAATGTCGCGCCAATGGATCCGCGCACCAAAGGCCAGATGAGCCAGAATCGCTAGCTTCTGTGCAGCGTCGCTGCCATCTACATCCATCGTGGGATCCGCTTCAGCGTAGCCCAGCTTTTGTGCCTCTGCCACGGCAGTGGCGTAGTTGGCATCCTGCTCCTCCATCTGCGTCAGAATGAAATTGCTCGTGCCATTCAGGATGCCACGCAGGGAGAGAATCTGGTTGGCACTGAGACACTGGCTGAGGTTGGTGACGATCGGTATACCGCCGCCGACCGAAGCATCAAACGCAATCGCACGGCCAAGTTCGCGTGCGCGATCAAACAACTCCGGCCCGTGTTCGGCTAGCAGAGCTTTGTTTGCAGTTACGACATCTTTGCCGCTTTTCAGCAGTTCCAGCATGATCGACCGGGCTGGCTCCAAGCCGCCAACTAGATGCGCTACCACCGTGATCTCGGGATCCTGTGTGATCTTTCGCAGATCGTCTGAAACCAAGCCGGCGGGAAGGGTCAATTCACGTGGTTTGTTCAGCCGGCTGACCACGACCTGCTGCAATTTCAGTTGCTGACCAGCGTGCCGCGCTAACCGGTCCCCTTGCTCCAATAGCAAACGAGCAACGCCGGTGCCGACGGTCCCCATTCCAACGAGGGCAACTTTGGTGGTCTTGGTGGTCATTTGCGCAAACGTAGGTCGACTGAAATGCAAAAGCAACTAGAAGGGAATACAAGCAGCCAGAATGCCGCTTTTTCCCGCGATCAAATGTAACTTATTACCATGTGCGGTGATAGCACAAATTGGTGATCGTAGAATGTAAGCCATAACGCGGAAAGACTGGGCATACCCCGCCGTAAATTTGGCCAGATCCGAGTCTTCCTCGCCTCAATAGGCGTTCTGCTTCGAGAGGACCGTGAAGATGGTCTTGAAGAGGATTTTTACATCCAGCCAAGGGGACCATTCGCGGATGTATTGATGGTCGAATTCGATCCGCTTTTGCATCTTTTCCAGCGTGTCGGTCTCGCCACGCCAGCCGTTCACCTGAGCCAGCCCGGTGATGCCCGGCTTGACCTTATGCCGCAGCATGTAGCCATGAATCAGCTTGCGGTAGCCCTCATTATGTTGATTGGCATGCGGGCGAGGGCCGACCAGCGACATGCTCCCCCCAATGACATTGAATAACTGTGGCAGCTCGTCCAGCGAAGTGCGGCGAAGAAACGCACCGAGCCGGGTAACGCGTGGGTCGTTCCGCGTCGCCTGAGCGACGTCGGTATTCTCACAAACGGTCATGGAGCGGAATTTCCAGACGTTGATCTGCTGTCCCCCTAGACCGTAGCGTTTCTGTCTGAAAAAGACTGGCCCTGGCGAGGTCAGTTTGATGCCGATGGCGATCAGCAGCATCGGAATGGAAACAGCCAACAGTATGCAACTTGCCAGCGCGAAATCCACCGCGCGCTTGACCAGCCCGTCGACTCCATAGAAAGGGTTTTCAAAGACGCTGACGGCTGGCAAGCCGCCGATTTGCGTCCATCGCGAGTGCAGCAACTGGAACACGAAAAAGTCCGGGACAACATAGACCGAGGCGGTGCTGTCGCTCAGTTGTTCGAGGACCTTTTTGATCCGTTCTTCGGCACGCATCGGAAATGTGATATAAACGATTTGCGTTTCGCCTCGGCGGCATTCCTCAACCAACTGATCAATATCGCCGAGATTTACTCCAACATCGTCCGGTATCTGTGGCAGACGACTGGTCTGTCGATCATCATAAAAACCGCTGAGATGCATGCCTAATTCCGGTGCATGCTGAATATTACGTGCCAGTTGAAATGCCAGCTCATTAACGCCAACAATTGCGAACCGCCGCGTATTAATCCCGCGCATCCGCAGGACGCGTAGAATTAACCGCAATGTGATTCTTCCGACAGCCATGATCAGCGCCGTGGTGGCCCCCCAACGAATGGCCTCGCTCACTGGGAGGTCAAAGTAGTTATCCGCAGAGGCCAAGGCTATCAGAGCAATCAGCACGAGCAACCAGGTACCGAGCGCGCTCAGGATCTCTTGATCGGTCGCGGTACCACGCCAGGACCGATACAGGCCGGTGACTTCAGCGATGAGAAAATGCAATACGATGGCAACCGCTGCCAGTGCCACCAGACGGTGGTCCAGCTCATGCGGTTTTGACCAAGCGGCTAGCGGAATTCCGATGCTGATTGCCGCCGCGTCACAAAAACGATGCACCGGCACCAGCCAGGATCGTTGGGCATGAATGGTTGTGCGCGTTGGGGACATGTCGGGTACAAAGCTGCGATTCAACACTGGACTGCCGCGAACTGCGCGGAAAACCGGCATTTGGCGAAAACGGCAAAAACTCTTGGTGTGCTGAAATTTAGCTCACAGATAGCCACCGGGACGAAGCCCGGCGGGCACCATTCCAAGTGGCAAATCGCTGATTGCAGTTGGCTTGAACCGGTCACTTTCGGCCGAAAGTTACCCGCTTTTTGATGTTTTTAAGCCGACTGATCGCTCAACCATCAATTTTCCGCAGTTGGCAGCGAACCTTCCCTAAAGAGACCGACAGAGAGACTGTTCAGCCGTTGGGGATAGTTGTATGTTACGGAAAAGTCGTCTGTTAATGGCTGTAACGAATTTGACGCCGTATTTGCCGCCAGATTTCAATGGCCTGAACTATCGCAAGCTATTTTCATTTGAATAGCCTTTTTGAGTGCGAACTTGGAGTTCGCCAGGAAAGGGACCAACGTTATTTCAATTTTATGGGGCTAAACCAAGGAGCGTGTTATGAAGTCAATGTATTGGATGTTTGCGGTGTGCGGATTGGTCATGATGACCGGTTGTAGCGAAAGCAAAGTGGAAGTGCCGGGCACACCCGATGGTACCATCGTTGCTGTTGCGCAAGGGCTGGACTCCAACCAGCCAGAAGTGATCTGGGCAGCACTTCCAGAGAAGCACAAGAAGGATGTGAAGGATCTGATCGTCGCCTTCGCAGATCAGGCGGATCAGGATGTGTACGAACAGGGATTTGCCGTATTCAACAAGGCCGGAAAGCTTTTGGCCTCGAAGAAGGAATTCATTCTGAATCACCCAATGGTTGCGGCGCAGAAAGAAAGCATTGCGCCAAACTACGATGTCGCTGTCGCACTGTTCAGCGACATTGGGAATTCGGATATTAAGACCTTGGAAGGTCTGAAGAAGACGGATCCAGGCACGTTTCTAGCTGATACCGGCAGCAAAGTGATGAAGAAGAGCAAGGAGATTGCCAAGTCAGTCGCTCCGGAAGCCGCCAAAAATAAACTCGATAGCTTTTCTGGCGTTAAAGCAACCGTGGTCAAGAGCGAAGGGGACAAGGCAACTGTGAAAGTAACAGGCGCAGATGGTAAAGAGCATGAGGAAGAGCTTACCAAGATCGACGGAAAATGGTTGCCTACGGATCTGGTTGAAAAGTGGGACGATCAGATCAAGGGGGCCAAAGAGGCGATTAGCAAGTACAAACTGACACCAGAGCAGAAGACACAGGCTTTGGATGCGATTAAGCAACTCGACGCTACCCTCGACAAAATGCTCGCGGCCAACTCGCAAGACGAGTTCAACGCCGCAGTCGGTGAGGCAATGAGCAAGGCATCAGCCTTACCA
>JAWXCH010000551.1:0-6492 GCA_034440595.1 Planctomycetota bacterium
ACCGTCGGAACCAAAACCTGGCAAATTTTAGCGCGATGATAGCCGCAATGCACCCTCTATTCGTAGCGGTAAAGGAATTTTTCAGGGACGACTATTTATGGCTCGACGGCAAGGTCCACATGATGGTGTTCACGCTAGGAGCAGCGACCAGCGGTGTGTTAATCAGCATCGGCTTGAAAAGTCTATATGATCGCCCCCGACCCAACTTGGTTACGCACTTGTCGCATGTTTATTCCAGCAGCTTTCCGAGCGGCCACTCGATGCTCTCGGCAATCGTTTATTTGACAGTGGGCCCGCTACTAGCGGCCGTCATGCCGACTCGTCCGCTAAAGATATACGTTCTGTTCGTGGCCATCATTCTTAGCGTGAGTGTAGGATTAAGCCGTGTCTATCTTGGCGTTCACTATCCAACGGATGTCCTCGCGGGCTGGCTCGCCGGCGTGGTGTGGTCACTGTTGTGCTGGTTATTGGCGCGCTGGCTGCAGCGTCGCGGCACGGTCGAACAGCAATCGACAAAGGCGCCAAGCTAGCGAACCATTCCTTGGGTAACGGCCGGCGAGTGAACTCACTTGCGTCCTTGGCCGCGAATACTGCGATCGGTAGGCTTCGATGAAGGACTTGTGGCTCCTCCTATCGCTCAGCGCCTTACGAACTGCCGAATAAATCGATCCTGTGAATCCGCGCCTCCAATCAGCACAAGTTTTGCTCGGATCGAGAGCTTTGCGTCGGGTGGTGGATTCACTTCCAGTCCTCCATCCCCTTCGATAGCAATCACACTGCACCCGGTCGTAGTTCGTATATCCGCTTGTTGAAGGGTCTTGCCGGACAGAGATCTTGGAACCTCCATTGTGAACACGTCGAGCCCTTCAGCCACGAGAAACAGGTCGGTTCGTTCCAGTGAGTTGAAAATCTCGTTAGCGCCCATCGAGGCATAAGACAACACAAAATCGGCGCCGGCACGGTAGAGCGTGCTGATGTTACGTTCAACTGTAGCTCGACTAATAATCTGCACATCCGGCCGCAGTCGGCGGCAATACAGCGTGAGATAGACATTCATATCATCATCATGGGTGGTCACTACGACCGCCGGTGTTTTCATAAGGCCAGCTTGCTGCAAGATCTCGATATCCGCCGCGTCGCCATGCACCAGCCGTTCACTATCCGCAACCCGGCCGGGCACTTTTTCCACCACGCGATAGTCGAATTCTTGATCAGCAAGGCCCTGCGCGACTGCCCTGCCTACCCGCCCACCACCGAGAACCACAACTGGCTCATCCGACTCGCGATAGATGCAAAACAAAGCATCATAGTCGTCCAACTGTTTGCGCGTGCCGGCTAGCACTAGAATTGTCGTTGCCGAAATTAGAGTGTCGGGCCCTGCGATCGTAAAACGCCCGCGCTCCCAAGTTCCCACGACATTGATGTTGGCGTGTTGGCGTAGTCCGATCTCACGAAGCGTCCGGTCAACGAGCGGTGTACCTGCCGCGCTGGCTTCAGCAATCAGTAAGCCATCAAAGTCTCCGACGACGTGCGCTTTTGCATCTCCTCCAGTGACACGGCGAGCCATCGCCTTTCCGAGCATCTCCGACAGTTGAAGTACACGATCGCAACCGGCCATTTCGAGGTTGTCGATCGAGTCATGATCGGTGCATGTCGCCACGATGGGAACACGCGGCGCCGCTTCCCGCGCTGTAAAAACGATATTCGTATTCGAGATGTCGCTATGAGTAGCCGCGAGCAGTGCCGCTTGCTCTAGCCGAATGTTTTTATAGGTTTGCAGATCATCCAATTCCCCCAGAGCAACTTCCAAGTCCAGGTCGCGGAGGCGCAGCGCTTCGGCTAGATCCGCAACGACGATTACGTATAAGTAACCGTATTGCACGAGGCGCCGAATCAGTGCCGCTTCGACAGGTCCATAACGTGTGAGCACCACGTGACCGGCGATCTTTTCTGGCAACTCACGAGGCGCAAGTGCGGCCTGCTGGGCTTCAATCCAAGGCGCGTAGAAAAACTGAATGAACGTGAATGGGAGTAATATCAGCATGAATATCGTGCCGCTGAGCAGCACGATAATTGAAAACGCTCTGCCAACGTCCGAGTGAAAAGTGATGTCGCCGAAGCCCAGCGTGGACATCACGGTAAGGGTCCAGTACAGGCCGGTAATCCAGCTATGTTGGCGGCCCTCCCAGGCCATGAGGAAATGAAAAACGACGCTGTAAAATACGGTTAGCGCAGAGAGGGCAGCTAAAAACCTTCTCAGCGATTTCAAATTACGCCTACTGGCCCGATTCTGCAGCGAGAAATAGAGAATCGTCGGAAGGTACTTCATAGGATTCTTGATTGGTGCAGTGTGAATCGATTCGATGTGTCCTACTTCTTGTGCGCCGTGCGGCGTTAAACGCACGAAAAAGGTACATCGTTCATACTTGCAAGACCATTGCGATTCCAGCGCCGAACTACGCTCAGCCATTCCTGCGTTTATCATAGCGAATCTACGTTGGATGTTTCGCAAGTTTGTTGTTCGACCAGTACGCGCAACCATGCTTCATTGGCGCGAACCGTTCCAAATCCGTGTTAACCGCTTGTCGATGCGGACTATTCCGATCGGTGTGCGACACATAAAATGTCGGACATGCGTTCTGACCTGTGATCGCTTATAGTCCCAGTTGGATCTGGGACATCAGCCATGCCATGCGCCATTGATTTAGCCCTGTCGCTACATGGGCTGGCTTTCAACGTCAGCAAATTCTAATGACACTAGCTCCCTGGCTACTTGCGACGGGCATCATTCTGATTGCCATCGCTCTGAGCTCGTCCTTACTGCGGCGAATCCCGATAAGCACTGCCATCGTTTGCTTATTAATGGGGCTTGGTTTGGGGCCAGCGGGCGCCAAGCTTCTCCAACTCAATGGTATTCGGGACGCCGCATTACTCGAGGGGATTACGGAAATTGCGGTGATCATCTCGCTATTTACGGCCGGCTTACAACTTAGGCTACCGCTTGATCGCGTCGAATGGAAAATCTCGTTACGGTTGGCGGCACTCGCGATGACCCTGACCGTGGCTCTAATCGCCGTGGTCGGCGTCTTTGCACTAGGACTGCCCCTCGGAGTAGCCATCATTCTGGGCGCGCTGTTGGCGCCCACCGATCCGGTGCTTGCATCTGACGTTCAATTGAAGAAGTCAACGGATTCGGATTGACTTAGGTTTGTCCTAACTGGGGAAGCCGGATTGAACGATGGCACCGCGTTTCCATTCGTCATGCTGGGCCTGGGCATTATTGGGGTGCATGAGATTGGATATGCCGGATGGCGCTGGTGGCTGATCGATGTTGTCTGGGCAGTATCAGCGGGACTTTTGGTCGGCGCAGTATTGGGGACTGCCGTAGGGAAGATCGTGCTTTACCTTCGGCAACATCATCGAGAGGCGGTAGGGCTCGACAACTTCTTAGCGGTCGGTTTGGTAGGCCTGTCGTATGGCACTGCTTTGTACGCTTCGGCCTACGGCTTTCTTGCCGTGTTTGCGGCCGGCATCGCGTTACGGCGAGTCGAACGCATCTCCGCTTCTTCGCCACCAAGCGATGCAATTCGAGAATCGGCGGGAAGTAGCGAAGCGAGCCATTTGGCGACGAATCAAGCAACCGCGCCAGCCTACATGGCAGAGGCCGTCCTTAATTTCAACGCCCAGTTGGAACGATTTGCCGAAGTGGCTCTCGTCGTGTTGATCGGATCGATGCTGAGCCTCGAGATGTTAACGCCGCGGGCATTTTGTTTCGCGGCCGTTCTACTATTTTTGGTCCGCCCGCTAGCCGTCTATGTCAGCTTAATAGGTGCCCGACTGCCTCAATTGGAACGCGGACTAATTGCCTGGTTTGGCATTCGCGGAGTGGGATCCATGTATTACCTGAGTTATGCAATCGTACATGGCGTTCCTCGGTCAGCTTCCGAAGATCTAGTCGCTATTACATTAGTGACTGTCGCGACCTCGATTCTATTGCATGGCATCTCTGTCACGCCGCTGATGAACTACTATGGACGTGCGCTGTCGCGTCCATAGCGGTACGTGCCGATTATTGGAACGCCAGTAAAATGGACGGTTAACTGGGCGTGCTCGTTGAGCTCGCGTCGGCGCGGGGGTTGTCCAGGATCTCGATCACGTCCTGATAGCGTTTGCCAACCTCCTCGCGATCAACTGGTTCAGCGAGTCCATCCTGACTGCCGCGGTAAATAATCGCAGCGTGGTGGCGGAGAGCAGCGCGTAATGCTGGATTCTTTGTGTGTCGACAAACCGTGGCGATAGTCTCCAGCAGCCGTAGCGTTACCGATGCGTCATGCCGAGCAGCTTGCCTGATCTGATTAAATGCTGCGTCGACAATTCCTGCCACGGTTGACACGTCGGTCACGACTCGTAGTCGCCGATCGTCGTCGTAGCGAAAATGGGATGGGATGGCCTTTTCGGCGAGGGTGCAAAGTGCGGCGCCTAGCCGATCAACGCAGTTCATCGCTGTGAACGGGTCGTTGATGCCGGGTGACAGGGCCCTCACCGCCACTTCGACGAGCTGATCAATGGCAAACTCAACGTCCTGTAGCAGCGTACGTCGGGTGCCGAATAAGAAGGCACCGCGGATCTCATAGGCAATCCGATCGTCGACTCGGTTCTCAGGCCAGGCACGCGCAAGTTCATCTCCCTTAACGAAAAACTTTCCAGGTCGCTGATCGACTGAGATTATCAAATCGGTTTTCTTCGCCAACTCAAGCAATCGATCGACGTCGATCGCCTGCAGATAATTGCTACATTCTGAACCGATCGCGCGAGATTCGGAAACAAAGTTGCCTGGCAGATCTTGGCGCGATTTTGCTTCAGATTTCTCGTCGGGCCCCTGTCCCAGCTTCTTTGGATAGAGGCGAGCGATCGCTTGATGCAGGTCGCGACTAACAGCGACGATGACGTTCTCGACCTGGATCGATTCGGCCGAGTGATGAATGAAGTAAATAAAAATGCCAACACTGACGAGAGCTAGAACGAGACCGACCGTTACCGAAATATGTGGCACGAACTCCTCCGATTCCGTGCCGTTGACCGTTCTCAAAACCAGTAAACAATAGGTGAACGTGGAAATGAAGGCGCCGATAGCAATCTGGTTGCCACGGTCGCGCATGAAATTGCGAAGGAGTCGGGGGCCAAATTGAGACGAGGCCAATTGAAGTGCTACGACGGTAATTGAGAAGCTAACGCTTGCAATCGTCATCATCGACGAGGCGACCGTCGACAGCAGCGCCCGCGAGCCCTCGGGACCGCGAGTAAATGTCCAGCCGAGCGTCGCCATCCAATCGGAATTTGAAACCGCCCTGTCGACGTGGATCATGGCCAATGGTAAACCAATTGCTGATGCCACCATGACCGCCGGCACAAACCAGTAGGTAGCTTGGAGCGACTCCCATTTGTTGATCAGCCAGAGCTTCATCGCATTATCCCCTGGGAAATCGAATACACGGTCGATATAGCGAATTCACGCAGGATCCGGTGTCGTCGCAGTTTCGCTATCTGTCGACTGGTGTTCAGGCCCTCGTCGTAAAAGGTTATCCTCGGAATGCAGCGGTCGTACCTGATCGGCCTGCTTCATGATTGTGCTTGCCTCGCTGTAGAGTCCCGCTTCCGCCTTAGTCGATGCGGCGTCGACAGCATCTACCGCGGTGTTCGGTGGCCCGTTCTCCTGTGCAGTGTGAGCGGCCTGTTTGCTATTTCGGTTGGAATTACCATCCAGCATCGTAACAGGAATACCGCGCGGAAAGACAATTTCGCGAGCATCATCGGGCATGGTTATCCCGTGCTGTTGAAATGCCAGTTTGACGAGCCGGATGACAGACGATCGCACTTTGAGCCAACTGTGTTCGCGACCGTTGAGCCAAAAATAAACGCGTAAGTTGATCGTCGAGGGGCCGAGGCTGTCCACCAGAACCGAGGGCTCTGGATCGGCAGCGACGGCCGGATGGTCCGATAATACTTTGCGAGCAATCTCTTGGGCGTCGGTGATCGAATCTTCGTAGCCAATCCCGACGGCGAAATCCTCGCGACGATTCGCGTTCGTTGTGAAATTGCGGAGACTGCTTTTGTAGACAGTCGCATTGGGGATTTGCACGACGTTGCCTTCGAGCGTCATCAGAATTGTAGTCCGTACATTCAATTGCTGCACATAACCGGTCACACCGGAGATCTCGACCAAGTCACCGGTCTCGAATGGTCGCTGCATGCTCAAAAAGATACTGGCTAAAACGTTTTCGGTGATATCTCGGAAGGCAATGCCTACGGCCAGACCGATCAGACCGGTGCCGCCGACCACCGTCAGAGCCAGTTGAGTCAGCCCAGCAACTTTCAATACGATGTATGTACCGAACAGAAAGACGAACACACCCACGCCGCGTGCGATCACACTTCGCAGCAGGCTTGCCCGAATCCGCACGCGAAGAAACCGCCGCATGCCGCGTGCGGCTA
>JAWXCH010000552.1:0-13092 GCA_034440595.1 Planctomycetota bacterium
CCTGTCACGTTGGCACGATTTCATCCAAGACCCCTGTTTTTTAGGGGTCTAGCGCAAATCGCGTGCCAAGACGCGGGAAGTCATCTGGGAAATGCGGGGGAAAGCAACTTAATAGCAACTCTGCCCCGCATCCCGATTACCCCAAAACTTCCGAACGATAAGTGGTTTAGATAGCCGCCGTTGTATAACCACTCAAAAGCGTCTGCGCAGTCTATTGCTAGCACACCTTACTTTACTAGCGCAAAATCACTATTCAATACAGATTTGATATATTACACATTCCCACTCCCCCCTTCTTAGCGTCCGGGCGTGCTGCGAGTTCAAACAACTACATATGAATTCAAAAAACGCGATGGATATTATTCCAACTACAATCGTTTGGCTTCGACTAGATCTGCGCCTGACGGATCATCCGGCGCTGACCGCTGCTATCGAGCGCGGTGTGGTGACTACTGTTTTCATCTGGACGCCAGAGGACGAGAAGCGCTGGCCGCTGGGTGGTGCATCGCGCTGGTGGCTGCATCAGTCGCTGAGCAATTTAAACAATGTGCTTCGCAGTCGCGGTTCCAGGTTGATCATTCGTATCGGAGCGACAGTGTCCACGTTGTGTGATTTGGTTCAAGAGTCTGGAGCCACGGCCGTATACTACAGTCGGCGGTACGAACCGGCTGCGGTTCAAATGGAGCAGCAGGTTGAACAGGCGCTGGCCGAAAAGGGGATTGAGGCCACTGGACACCCCGGCACGTTGCTGTTTGACCCGGCCGCCATCCGCACCAAAACAGGTCAGCCCTATCAGGTTTTTTCCCCCTTCTGGCGGCGATGTTTGCAGGAAACGGAGCCAGCCGAACCGCTCCCTGCTCCAAAAAACATTCCTGCTCCGACACGCTGGCCGAAGTCGGCAAAGCTCGCCGACCTGGCCCTGGAACCGACCATCGACTGGGCTGGCGAGATCCGCGCCACCTGGCAACCGGGTGAAGCAGGCGCTCAGCAGCTTCTCGACCGTTTTGTTTCCGAGGCGCTGATAGAATATGACACGGATCGGGATCGGCCCGACCGGGATGGCACCTCGCGGTTGTCGCCGCATTTGCATTTTGGAGAGATCAGCCCGCGACAGGTCTGGGCTGCGCTGCACAAGCGGGCCAGCGCTGCGCGGTTTTCGCAAGGGCGCGAACGCTATTTGAGCGAAATCGGCTGGCGCGAGTTCGCGCACCATCTCTTGGTTCATTTTCCGCACACCCCGGTGCAGCCGCTGCGCGAAGAGTTCTCGCGGTTTCCTTGGGACGATGACCAAAAACTCCTGCGCGCCTGGCAACGCGGGCTGACCGGTTATCCGATTGTCGATGCGGGCATGCGACAGCTATGGAAGACCGGCTGGATGCACAACCGGGTGCGAATGATTGTCGCCTCGTTCCTGACCAAGGACTTGCTCATCTCTTGGCAGCGCGGTGCCGAATGGTTTTGGGATACGCTGGCGGATGCCGACCTGGCGAACAATACACTGGGCTGGCAATGGACGGCCGGGTGTGGTGCCGATGCCGCGCCGTACTTCAGAGTTTTCAACCCGGTGAGTCAGGGAGAGCGTTTCGATCCTGACGGCACATACATCCGCCGCTGGGTACCCGAGCTGGCAGAGGTGCCAAACGAATGGATCCATCAACCGTGGGAAGCACCCCCGCTTTTGTTGAATGCTGCTGGAGTGCAACTTGGTTGGGATTATCCGAGGCCGATTGTTGACCATGCGAAGGCGAGAACGAAGGCGCTGGAGGCGTATGGGGGGATGCGGGGTGGGTGAAGAAGGGTTTGAAGGTTTCGCGTTTGGCAACTTCAATGGCTATATTAGGTGGAGTCTTGTTGCTATCCATTTACAGGCCGTCTTATCGCAATATCAAATGGCACGAACTAAAACGAATCTACATTCCCCCAATCAGATGAAAGCTGAGTGTGCCGTGGAATGCATCTTTGAATGGTTCCATTCGGAGCTTCAGGCGATTACTTCGCCATCAGTTGCACAAGTTCTGACCATAGTTGCAAAAAACATTGACGAATTTATTTGCTGGCCTGAAAAACCACTGCTATTATGGCAAAGTTGTGATCGAGTCGCTCCTCCAAACAAGAAACAAAAATATTTCACTTATCCACAACCTATTCGAGAACTTGCAAAGCAAAGCAGAGTTCGTCTAGACAGCCGACCAAATGGTCCTGCGATATCAGCCTTTTTGCTCGCTGGAGGAAAAAGGCCGTCACGATTTGGCAGTTCAAATGCGTGGTCAATTCATCATCTTTACTCGGGAAAATTTCCATATCTAGGAACGGATGAAACCCTCCATGCCTGCAAGCACGGTCTCCACTTCACTCAGAGTGCCGGACTGATTGCTACCCACCCTATTGCAGACGCTTTATCTGATGAGATTCCGTTTTTCGCCTGGTTGTTGCGCGCCGAATCATTTCGCCGCTTTGGATACGATCCAGATGGAGTATTCAGCAGCGACCGCGATCCATATGGATTCGTTAAGGGCAAAGCCTGTGAAGTAATTTGCCGAGAACTCTGATCGATGCTGTGCATGAAAAATTTCTAGAGCCGATAAAACTGATCAGCGCGCATAAGAGGAACATCATGAACAATCCCTGGCTGAACCTTCCAGAGTCGTCCCCGTTCGTCTTGGACTGCGACATGGAAAATGTTGAAAAATTCAACAGTCGACTTCCATTGGACAGTCCGACTAGACTGCACATCGACAACGTGATTTCAGAGCCGTTCGTTGGGGCCGTCTCAACAGCATCACTGATCATTCTTCAGCTAAACCCCGGTAGCGACGACACGAACGTAGCCTCTCATGGCGATCCGGCTTTCAGAAAGGCGTTGCTCGGAAATCTTCGTCACGCAGCAACTGAATGGCCGTTCTATTTTCTCGACCCGCGATTTCGCCAAACGCATCCTGGCGGCCTCTGGTGGTCAAAAAAGCTCAATAAACTTCTCGACGTTGTCGGGTTTGAACGACTATCCAGGAAACTGGCCGTTATTGAATGGTTTCCATACAAGAGCCCGAGATTCAAACACGGCTGCCAAGTTCCCAGCCAAGAGTACGGATTTTGGCTAGTACGTTCAGCCATTGAACGCGGCGCGCTAATTATCGTTTCACGGGCAATTTTAAAATGGGAAGAGTCGGTTCCGGAATTGCGTAGTTATGCGAAGAAATTGACGCTTTCATCCACACAGAATGTTGCGGTGACGCCAAACAATCTGAAATACAACTCCGCGAAGTGCCCAGAGGCGTGGCAGATGGTCCTCGGTGCCTTCGACCAATGAATCTTAAGTAGCCGAAGTTGGCGCGATCAACCAACTCTGGCCCACTCGTCTGTGAAATGGGTACCTTGTCGCACTTTCAACGGCCAATTCGCAATTGTAAACAGCAGAACAAAATAGCTCCCCAGCGCCGCATCTGCACGAAGTAAAACAATCTGTTGCTGTGTCTCTGGGTCTGTGTACGACTGCCGTAGGCCGAGGGAGTAGCCAAAGCAGAGCGTGAACAGGCTCGCGGAAATCAACAAAATTGCCGGGAGCGAACTTTTTCTCCACAGCCGGCCCAACACCGGAATCTTGAAGATCAACCCCAGCAGAAGCGCGCAGCCAACAGTCAGCACGCTCCAGAACACTGCCATGATCGGCTGGAGAATCAGAGACAACAGGCCGTCATAAACGGTCATCATCATCGCGATCATGTAAACGACCCACCCGACGGCGAGAGCAATCAGGATGGCAACTGCTCGCAGCACGGTTTCACGCCGAAGTAGTCGTTTGCCTAAAACTGCTACTGCAAACTTTGCGTATTGAAGCGTTTTTTCGGAAAGCAAGTGAGCAACCCCGGTGTCGAATAGAGTGCGGGCCGTACCACCACTCCGCGAACACAAAGGGCACGCGATCACTTCAGCCTACCGGTTCTCAACGCGACGGGCAAGAAATCCACAAAAACCGCCGAAGAGGCCCTCCGCCGCTGGCAGAATGGCGAGGGAGGGTGAGGGCTTTGGTCGTTTTGTGCGATACATCGGCTTGGTTTGGAATCTGCTGAAGCCAAAGCCTGCGGCAGAGAGTAGGAAAACAGGGTAAGATTTGCAGGCAGTCTCGTGTGCAAAACGAGCTGGACAAATTCTCCCGAATGACATTTACTTCACAAAACATTGCGGTACATTGATTGGGATTATTGGCTGGATTGTCGGGCCAGGTTCCCGTTCAAAAGTCTCGTAGCAAAGGAGTGCGATGTCATGTCGGCCAGATCGCAAAAGGTGCTTCCCAGCAAAAGTCTGACTCTTAGGGACCGGCTCTCACGGTTGACGTTTGCCGACGCCAGCAAGTTACTTGGCCCGGGCGGAGGGCGTTTGATCCAACAGAACGCCAACGGCTGGGACTTCAACCTCAAAGAGGATGTGTTTCTGGGAGCCGACCTGTTTCGTTTGCGATTTCCCGGAGCAGATCGTCAGGCTCCGATCGTCACCATCACGCTGATGGCTTCGGCGCGCGACCGACTGCATCTCCGTTGTGACCAGTGCCAGCGGATGTGTGAACATGTGGCGGCGGCATTTTCACTCATTCTGGAAGAAAAACTGGCTCTGGGTCTGGCGGCACCCCCCAAGCAACGCACACCGATCGAAAGTCTGGCCGACGATGAGTTATTGCGAAGAGCAATGGAAGATCGTGCCGAACGAGCCAGGACTGAGAAAATGATGGTCAAGGCCATGGACCCCGCGCGGCCCTGGTCGGACTATCTGGTGACCAATCGGCTCAGTGGCAAGACCTATCGAGTTGCACTCCGCGGCCAAGAACCGGGCGAGTCGTATTGCTCCTGCCCGGACTTTCGCACCAATACGCTAGGCACCTGCAAGCATGTGATGCGCGTGCTGGCCAAGGTCAAGCGTCAGTTCAACTCGCGGCAGCTTGCTCGGCGGTTTCGCCCGCAAGGATTAGAGCTGCATTTGCAATACGCCGATCAGGTGACTCTGCGGCTGCAAGTGCCCGAGACACTGGACGAGGAAGCCCGTGCACTTTTGGCCTCATTTTGCGATCGACCGATCGATAATATCCAAGACTTTATGAAGTGTCTGGCACGCCTGCAGCGGCTGGGGCACGATGTGACGATCTACCCGGATGCCGAAGAGTTTATCCAGCAGCGCATGGCGCAGAACCGACTGACGGCAACTGCAGCAGAGATTCGTCGTAATCCGGCGGAACATGCGTTGCGCACTTCGCTGCTCAAGATGCCACTCTTGCCCTATCAGATGGATGGTATTGCATTCGCCGCCGGCGCGGGTCGCGCCATTCTGGCCGACGATATGGGCTTGGGAAAAACGATCCAGGGGGTCGGTACTGCGGAGTTGCTGGCACGGATCGATACGGTTGGTAGAGTGTTGGTGATTTGTCCTGCATCGCTGAAATCGCAATGGCGCAGCGAGATCCACCGCTTTTGCGATCGCGATGTGCAGCTTGTCCAAGGACCAGCCGCCGAACGACACTCGCAGTACAACAACAATTGCTTTTTCACCGTGTGCAACTATGAACAGGTGCTGCGCGATATTCTGGCCATTGAGCGAACGGCGTGGGATCTGATCATCTTGGATGAAGGGCAGCGCATCAAGAATTGGGAATCAAAAACCAGTCAGGTGGTCAAGAGTTTGCGTTCGCGGTTTGCGCTGGTATTGACCGGCACCCCTTTGGAGAACCGTCTGGACGATCTTTTTTCGATTGTGCAGTTCGTCGACGACCTGCGCCTGGGGCCAGGGTTTCGCTTCTTCAACAAGCACCGCATTGTCGACGAAAAAGGGAAGATCCTGGGCTACAAGAATCTGGCAGATTTGCGGCAGGCTCTCAAACCGGTGCTGTTACGTCGGACGCGGGATAGCGTTCGCCTGGACCTGCCGGAGCGGTCGATCGAGTTTGTGCGAATAGCCCCAAGCGACGAACAGCTTGAGATGCACCGCACGCATATGCAGATCGTTTCGTCGATTGTTGGCAAAAAGTTCATCAGCGAGATGGACTTGCTGCGATTGCAAAAAGAGTTGCTACTGTGCCGGATGGCTGCGGACGGAACCTATCTGGTCGACAAGCAGAAACCGAATCACTCGACCAAGCTAGAGCGGATCGACGAGCTTTTTGAGTCGCTGTTTGCAGAAGAGGACCGCAAGGTAGTGCTCTTTTCTGAATGGACCACGATGCTCGACCTGATCGAACCACTGCTTCGCAAACGCAAGCTAGAATATGTCCGGCTTGACGGCAGCGTACCGCAAAAGAAGCGGCAGGAATTGGTGCATCGATTTCAAACCGACGCCGCCTGTCGCTTGTTCTTGACCACCAACGCCGGATCGACTGGGTTGAACCTGCAAGCGGCCAACACGGTAATCAACGTTGATCTGCCGTGGAATCCGGCGGTGTTGGAACAGCGCATTGCCCGTGCGCACCGCATGGGGCAGCGCCGCAGCGTGCAAGTTTTCGTACTGGTGACCGATGGCACGATCGAAGAAAGCTTGCTGACGACGATCGCTGCCAAGAAGGATCTGGCGCTGGCGGCGCTCGATTCCGAGTCCGAAGTCGATACGGTCGATATGGCGAGTGGAATGCAGGAACTGAAAAGTCGCCTGGAAGTGCTGCTCGGCGCGCGGTGCGAAGCGCCTCTCGACAAATCGTTACAGGGACAGGAAACGCAAACCGCCGAGCGCGTCGCTGAATCGCAACGAGATCGGGTGGCTGCCGCCGGCGGAGAACTGCTGGGTGCCGCGTTCAAACTGCTTGGTGAACTTGTGCAGCAAGCACCGACCGCAGCACCGCCAGAGTTAGTCACCCAATTGCGAAATGGGCTGGACGCCTGTGTCGACGAAGACCCGTCTGGCAAGGCGCGCCTGACGGTGACGCTCCCCGACCGAGGGACATTGAATCAATTGGCGGATACGCTAGCGCGATTGCTGGTTGCTGGAAAAGCGGGGGATACGTGACCCCACGGGCGCAATTGCTGGGAAATTTGTGTCGAAAACAGGAAGTGCAAAATTTAACTGTTGCAATCATGCCAACGCATGCTCGATAATCAGATGCGGATTGCCGACTCTACTATTCAGGCACACGGCGTTTCTTTTCCAATTGCAGGGCTTTGTTTGGAGGGGTGTCGAATGAATGTGCGAAATGGATTCTTTTTATCGTTGGTCGCCGCGCTGTTTGTCATGCTTACGCTGGCGAGTCCCATGCCGGCCTGCTGCCCTGTTTCTTCGCCGGGTGAAATGGTCTTGAATGCCGACCAGACGGTGATCATGCTCTGGGATGCTGCGAACAAAACGCAGCACTTCATCCGGCAGGCAAATTTCAAAACCGACGCCAAGGATTTTGGTTTTTTGATTCCCTCTCCTTCACAGCCCGAGTTGGCTGAGGCAGGGAACGATGCGTTCCCGTTCCTGCTCAAAGCGACTGAGCCGGAGACGATCACTAGGCCACGCCCGAGCAGATTTGGCTGCGGTTGTGGTGGGGTTAATTCCGCTTCAATGAAAACTGCGACAATGCCAGCGGGTAACGCTGTGACGGTCCTGTCCAAGCAGACCGTGGCTGGTTTTGACACCGTAGTCCTGCAAGCGGACTCAGCCGATGCACTCGTGAATTGGCTTAAGGAGAATAACTTTGCCTATTCGCCGGAAATTCAAGCGTGGGCTGAGCCGTATGTGAAGGATCGCTGGAAGTTCACCGCGCTCAAGGTCGCGCCAAAGGAGGACAGCAAAGACGAAGGAGTTGCCAGCACCAAGACTGTCGAGGCTTCGGCATTGCGAATGAGCTTTAAGACTGACAAGCCGCTGTTTCCCTATCGCGAGCCGGAATATTCCGCAGCAGCAAAAACGATGAAGGACCGCCCGAGGTTGTTGCGGATCTACTTTCTGGCGGACTCGCGATATCGTGGTGATTTAGGTAAGGACAAACCGTTAGATGAATCTCCTGTCTGGGCTAATCCCCTCAGTGCTGAGCAGCGCAAGAAGACTCTGGAGCTTTTGAAGCTGCCGGATAACTCGCTACCTGCCGAGTGTTGGCTGACCGAATTTGAGCATCACTGGCCGTACGAACTGGCTGATGCCGATGTGTACTTTTCGCGAGATTCGAGCCAAGAGCGTATCAAGCGACCTCCTTTTATCCAGTACGTCGCCACTCCCTGGCCAACCGATGCGCTACTGGGCATTGCCGCCGTGCTGGCGATGACCCCGCTGGTGCGAAGATGGGGGCGGAAACGCGTTTAGCCTGCGCGAGTTGCTCAGATTTCTCCTACGACGAGAATTGCCAATTCTGTCTTAGAGTGTAGGGAATGCCGCACCCAGCGCTACAGATGCACCATCCCACGCACCCCCAGCACTAGTGCGGCATCTTCGGATGCATCCGCCGGGTTGATTACTTGCACGTCGCCAGTGAGGAAGAACCAGGGAGTGACCGCCGCGCTATAGTACAGCTCCACGCCGTACAAATCCTCAAGGTTCATCACTGGGCTGGCCAGTTGCTTCAGGTCACTGCTCAGGCCGGTGTAGAAAAATGCCGTACCAACGGAGTCCAGCGGGCGGCAGCTATTGAAACCTTGACCTTGCAGCGCGACGTTGCCAAACCAACCAATCGGGTTTGGGTTACCATCGGAAATCGCCCAGGCCGACAAGATGCCAATATTCCGCGTCGCGACTTCAGGATCGACCCAAAGTTTTTGCTCAAAGAAATAGGTTAGGTTCCAGGTACCTGTCTCTTCGGAGGCGACTAGCCCGACATCGGGTATGAAGGCCCAGTCCAGTGGGTCCAGCGACGTGTAGCTGCCACTGGAATAGATTCCCAGCAAGGCGTGCGATCCAGGCAGGCAATTCCACTCAGTAAAATGACGCCCGTAGGCAATGAGTGTCATGCCGTTATCGAACAATTCGCTAACACCGCTGGTCGTCGAGCTGTTGTTGGTATCGAACACTGCCAAGGCACCCTGAACCTGACCCTCTTGAAGTCTCATTATGCTGGCCCCATTCACGCTTAGCCCAAGCCCGCGTGCGGCAGTCAATGGAATGAATGACGAGACGTTCATGAATCCTGTGACGCCGCGACCGGTCTGTGGGTAAATCTGATTGAACAAGTCGAAGAGATTGTATTTTCCCGCGGAAACCACCAATTCTTCGCTTAAGGCCTGGTTGACCAAGAAGCCGGTGATGGCGGTGTCATGCTCATTTTCCAAGGGATAGAGCATTGCAGCATTTGCAGGGGCGAGGCCGGCAGCGTCGTTGTTGATATCCTGACCGAAACGTGATTCGGCATGCATGGCAACGGAAAAGCCTTTGTGCCCACATAGCTTGTCGCCATCGAAGACGAAGAACTGATCGATCTTTCCGCCGTACTCGAAGACTCGTTCCTGGCCGCCAGAAGCGACGCCTTGGTAGAACTGTGTAGCGAAGGCGTCGTAGGCGATTCCGCACTCGGCCATGGCCGGCTGCAGTCCCCAGAAACCGTCGGTGAAGGTCTCGCGCGTGCAAAGGTCGTCAAAACAACTGCAACAGCAGTCGCACTGTCCCGCACATACTGCGCAGGAGAAACAGATTTCCTGTCCAGCGGCTTGATCGGGGGCACCAAGAGTCAGAACCAAGGTTCCCGCGGCAAGCAGAGCGCGACCGGCTGCGCGTAGTTTCCAATGCCAACTCATCGAATATGCACCTCCAATGTGCGGATTACAGACTCCTATCCTTCTTCATTCTAGTCGGCAGCCACGCTTGAATCGCAGCAGCGATTCGGCCAAATGTTCGGTCCAGCTTCGAGCAACTCGCGCGACTGTAACGACGGTGCGGATTGGATCTTGAGAAGGCAATCCTGCGGTCGGATGAAAATTCTTGCCGCAACGGAGCGATGATTAGCACGTTTTGGTATCAGCTACCGAGTGTAGCATTCGTGTTGGAAAGCAAATACAATGAGCGCCGGCACAGAAGAACGAAGGGGCGGACAGATTGAAATCGACGCAGTCTGCCCGAACAACGACGGCTGTGTTAACAAAGTCTTTCAAGTCAGGTTTAAGCCAAGGCAACGCCAAAAGGGAGATAGCCATGAACTATTGCGTTTCAATCGGCCTAGCGGCTTTGTTGCTGGTTGCAATTAGTGGCTGCGAACAAGTCGACAGTAAGTCAAACGCAAAGGGCGCGCCGGCGGTTACAGCAGATTCTGGTTCGCCACAGCCTCAGATCGCGCACGCAGCCTATAAACCTCAGGTCACCGGAGAGGATGGCTCTCCTAGCGCAACCACCACCATTGATGGCAAACAACTTCCCGCGCCCGCCCCAAAGTTCGGCGGAGTGATCAAGGACGATGCGTTAAAGTCCAAATCATGGTGGTCGCCTCGCGTGGTGCCGCCCAAGGATGCGCCCAACATCCTGCTCATCCTGACCGACGATTCCGGATTCGGTATACCGAGCACCTTTGGCGGCGTCATCCCGACGCCCACGATGGACCGCATTGCAAAAAGCGGTCTACGTTACAACCGCATCTTTTCCACGTCGCTCTGCTCGCCAACGCGCGCCGCGATTATCACAGGGCGCAACCACCACTCGGTGGGCTTCGGCGTGATTGCCGAGCAGGCCACCGGCTACCCCGGTTATGACAGCGTCATCGGCGTGGACAACGCGACAATCGGCCGCATTTTGCGCGACAACGGCTACGCGACGAGTTGGTTCGGCAAGAACCACAATACGCCTACCTACGAAGCCAGCCAGGCTGGGCCGTTTACCCAATGGCCGACCGGAATGGGCTTTGACTATTTCTACGGCTTCGTCGGCGGCGACGCTAATCAATGGGGTCCGAATCTGTTCCGCAACACGACGCAGATCTATCCGTTCAAAGACTTCCCCAGCACCTTGAAAATGGATCGATCGGATCCGAATGCGAAGGTCTGGCCGGTCACGGGCAAAGAGAGCTCCTGGAACCTGATCACCGCGATGGCCGATGACGCCATCGACTGGATGGACCGGATTAACCAGACCGACCCCAGCCAGCCGATCTTCCTTCATTACTGCCCCGGCTCCGCGCACGCGCCGCATCATCCGACCAAGGAATGGGTAGACAAGATCGAGGCGATGCACCTGTTTGATGACGGTTACGAGAAACTCCGCGAGCGGATCTTCGAGAACCAGCAGAACCTCGGCGTGATCCCCAAGGGATTGAAACTGACGCCCTGGCCCAAGGACGTCCTCACGCCTTGGGACGAGCTCACGCCCGAAGCGAAGAAGCTTTTCATCCGGCAGGTGAATGTGTTCGCCGCCTATGTCGCCTACAACGACCACGAGATCGGCCGCGTGATCCAGCACTTCGAGGATCTCGGCAAGCTCGACAATACGCTAATTATCTACCAGAACGGTGACAACGGCACCAGCGCCGAAGGCGCGCCTTTGGGCACGTTCAGCGAAGTGGCCTTCTTCAACGGCGTGCATCCGCCTGTGGACGTGCAGATGAAGTTCTACGAAGCTTGGGGCACCGAATTTGCTTACAACCACATGTCGGCCGGGTGGTCCTGGGCCTTCGACACTCCATTCGACTGGTTCAAGCAGAACGCCTCCCGTCTGGGCGGCACCGGCCAGAATATGGTCATTTCGTGGCCGGCGCGCATCAAGGATAAGGGGGCGCTGCGCGAGCAGTTCATGCACGTGATCGACCATGTGCCCACGATTCTTGAGGTTACCGGCATTGCCGCGCCCGACATCGTGGACGGCATCAAGCAGAAGCCGATCGAAGGGACGAGCTACGCTTACACTTTCGATGCGGCCAATGCCGAGACGCCGTCCCGGCACAAGACCCAGTATTTCGAGATGATGGGCCAATGGGCAATCTACCATGACGGATGGCTGCTGAGCACCAAGGTCAACCGCGTGCCGTGGGACGCCTTCGGCCCCGCCAACCCGGACCCGCTAAACAATCAAGAGTTCCAGCTCTATGACTTGAGCACCAGTTGGAACCAATCCGATGACATCGCCGCGAAGCATGCGGACAAGGTCACGGAAATGCGCGCCATCTTCCTTGAGGAAGCGAAAAAGTATCAGGTACTTCCGCTCGACGCTTCGGTCGGCGCCCGAGTCGTGGCGCCGCGTCCAAGCCTCACTGCCGGCCGCAACGATTATGTTTACACCCGTCCCATGACCGGGTTGCCGCAGGGTGATGCTCCGTTTCTGCTGGACGCCTCGTACATCATCACCGCGGACATCACGGTGCCTGAGGGCGGTGCTGAGGGAATGATCGTAACTTCGGGCGGTCGTTTTGCCGGCTTCGGCATGTATCTGCTCGAGGGCAAGCCGGTGTTCTGCTGGAACCTGTTGGACTTGGAGCGGCCAAGATGGGAAGGCCCGGAAGCGCTAACGCCCGGTCGGCATACCATTGAATTTGAATCAAAGTACGACGGCCTCGGTGTGGGTACGATGGCGTACAACAACTTCTCGGGCATCGGTCGGCCGGCAGATACCACATTCAAGGTGGACGGCAAGGTCGTCGCGACCAAAAAGATGGAAAAAACGATTCCTATTATTCTGCAATGGGACGAGAGTTTCGATGTCGGCTCCGACACGATCACTGGCGTGAACGACGCGGACTACAAGCCGCCGTTCCCGCTGAACGCCAAGCTAAACAAGCTGACGATCAAGGTGGACCGTCCGAAGTTGTCTCCTGAGGAGATCAAAAAATTCGAGGGGGCCCTCAAGAAAGTTGAAGCCGGCCGCGAATAAAAGTCAAAGCTGGCCGCGCATTCACGGTCGAACTTGAGATTAACATAGCCGCCGACCAATTGACCATGAAAACTTGCGAGAGCTTGCTTGCCCTCCCGATGATCGTCACGGTCGTCTTGCGTAAGCCCATTTTCGGACATAGGGCGGGGTAGAATTAACCCCGATAATGTCGGGGCGTGATCGATTTCAAACTGATTTGGAATGTTGTAGTCCCTTGTCAGATGCAGCCGCGATGAATTGCAAAAAGTTTCAATATACTTGAACACGCCGATTCGTGCGTCGGCCAGATCCGCATACTGTTCATGGTTGGTCCATTCATGCTTCAGCGACCAGAAGAACCGCTCCATGGCAGCGTTGTCGTAACAG
>JAWXCH010000553.1:0-5916 GCA_034440595.1 Planctomycetota bacterium
CAACAATACCAGCTCGCGTGAGTCTTTTGCTCGTTTGAACTCCATTTCATATACAGAAATAGGGTTCGACAGGCCTTTTGTAGAGGAGACAGTCCATTGCTCAAGACCTTGGAAAAGAGTGGCACGATGACACGAGAACGTATTCTGGTCATTGACGATGAAGAAGACCTGTTGGAATTGGTCAACTACAATCTGACTCGCGAAGGCTTTCGCGTGGAGTGTGTCGCCACCGGCGAAGCCGCCTTGGCTGCGGCGCGACGGTCGATCCCAGACCTGGTCATCCTCGACCTGTTGCTCCCTGGTGTCGACGGCCTGGAAATCTGCCGATTGTTGAAAAACGACCCCAAGACTCGGCACATTCCGGTCATCATGCTGACCGCCAAGAGCGAAGAGTCGGACATGGTCAGCGGCCTGGAACTAGGCGCCGACGACTACATGACCAAGCCGTTTAGCCCCCGCGTGCTACTGGCGCGAATCAAGGCCATTCTGCGTCGTAAGTCGCAAGCCAGCGCCGATGAATCCACGGCAATCCGGGTTCGCGAGATTGAGATTCACCCTGGACGACACGAGATTCTGATCAACGGAACCCCCCTGGAACTGACATTTACCGAGTTTCGCCTGCTGCATTTTCTGGCCAGAAAGCCAGGCTGGGCCTTCACACGGGGTCAGATAGTCGACGCCGTCAAGGGAGAAGACTATCCTGTAACAGAACGGAGCGTCGACGTTCAGGTCGCCGGACTCCGCAAGAAACTTGGCGAGCAAGGTGCCTACATTGAGACAGTGCGCGGAGTTGGATATCGCTTCAAGGAGTAGACATGCATGAGCGCCGTCTTGTCTGGCGGCTGCTGCTGGGCTATGTCCTGTTAATCGCCGCCGCGCTGCTCGCCTTTGGCTGGTATGCCTCGCACCAATTGGATTTGGCGCTGACGAACGCGTGCCTGGATCGCCTGCAAACCGCAGCCGAGCTGGCTGCTGATGCAGCGTTGCCCTCGCTGCCACTTGTCACGCCAAGAGGATCGGTCTCTCCCAGCATCGCTACCGCTCCCACTGTATCTGCGCAGTCGTTGGCCGATGCAATTCAAAAAATTGCACAGGCCAGTCAGTGCCGCCTGACAGTGATCTTGCCGTCCGGAAAGGTAATTGCTGACAGCGAGCAACCGGTCGAAACGCTCGAAAATCACGCCGCGCGGCCTGAGGTAGCATCCGCATTGCAGGGCACAGCCTGGCGGGAAAATCGCTTCAGCTCCACTTCCGGGCAGCACATGCTTTACGTGGCGCTGCCAGTTCGCGGTGAAGATAGTGGCACCCGCGGTGCCGTACGCGCTGCCTACCGGCTCGCCACGCTGCACAGCGAACTGCGCAAATACCAGTCTGCCCTCTTGGTATTTATATGTGCAATCATTCTGCCATTAGCCGGACTGGCTTATTTAGTTGCAAGTCGACAAAGCCGACCATTGGAAAAACTGAGCGTCGCAGCAACGCGAATCGCCGCCGGGGAATTATCCACCGAGTTACCGCTACATGGTTCCGCCGAACTCTCAGTACTGGCCGAATCGCTCAGTCAGATGGCCCATCAACTGGAAGAACGCAGCCACACCATCGGTCGCCAAGGACACGAGCAAGAAGCGGTGCTGGCCAGCATGGCCGAAGGAGTGTTGGCGGTCGACTCCAGCGAACGAATTATCAGCATCAATCGAGCGGCGGCGGACCTGATCGGTGCCGAGCTTGGTGAAATCGCCGGTCGCAGTTTGCAGTCGGTCATTCGCAACGCCGATCTGCGACGCTTTGCCAGCAATACACTCGAAAGCGCTGAGTCGATCGAAACGGATCTGATCCTGCGCGGCAAGCTTGAACGTATCTTGCAGGTGCGCGGTACGGCCTTGCGTAATTCCGCCGGTCTGAGCATCGGTGCGGTGATCGTACTGAACGACGTCACACGGTATCGTCAACTCGAAAACATCCGCCGCGATTTTGTGGCCAACGTCTCGCACGAGTTAAAGACGCCAATCGCTTCGATTAAGGGCTTTGTAGAAACGCTGCTCGATGGTGCGATCCACGCCCCTGAGGACGCCGAACGATTCTTGCGGATCGTAGCCAAACAGGCGGAACGCCTGAACGCGATCATCGAAGACCTGCTCAGCCTCTCCAAGATCGAACAGAGCGAAAAAGAGGTCAGCCTGCCACTGGAAATCGGCAACGTTCGCCAGCTCGTGGAGGCGGCTGTCCACGATTGCCTTTCCAACGCCGCCGACTGCAAGGTCACCGTCACCATTTGCTGCGACGAGTCGATCATGGCCCGGTTCAATCCCCGCTTGCTGGAACAGGCCATTGTCAATCTGCTGGACAACGCCATCAAGTACAGCGAGCCGGGCAGTGAGGTCATCATAGAAGCAGGCCAACAGCAAAGCGAACTGCGAATAGTCGTCATCGATCAAGGATGTGGAATCGACACCGATCACCTGCCGCGGATCTTTGAGCGGTTTTATCGTGTCGATAAAGCGCGCAGCCGAAAGCTCGGTGGCACCGGGCTAGGTCTCGCAATTGTCAAGCACATTGTTCAGGCCCATCGCGGCCGGGTGTCCGTTCTGAGTGAGCCTGGGAAAGGAAGCACGTTTACGCTCCACCTACCGGCCCTGGAAAGAGGGCACAATTGACCCTGAGTAGCTATTTCTCTCTTGGCCGCAATCATGTTATCTTGAAGGGATGCATGAACTCACCCCGGACGACACCGTTCCGCAACCCGCCCCGCCGAGCGCCCCGTCGGAAACAGTCCAACCGCTAGCCATCGTTCCGCCGAAAGCCGTCATCCCGCCACCAGCGCTGGTTGTAGCGCGTCCGGTCGGTACCATGACAATCGACGAGTACCTGGAGCCGCGCCCGCGAAATTGGCGTTTTCCCCTGTTTTTGTTCCTGGCCACTTGCGTGACCACGTTCTATGCCGGGACCATTCACTGGCGTCCCGGTCTCCTAAGCTGGGACTACGGCACGCTGGCCGACATGCGTCTTCATTGGCAGTCGGGGCTGATCTACATGCTGGCCGTGCTGGGGATCTTGCTGGCGCACGAGATGGGTCACTTTCTCATGACCGTCCGCTACCGTATTCCCGCCAGCTATCCGATCTTTATACCGCTCCCATTTGGCTTCACGGGCACAATGGGTGCCGTCATCGGCATGGAAGGTTCTCGGGCCAATCGCAGACAGATGTTCGACATCGGGCTGGCCGGCCCGTTGGCGGGGTTGGTAGTTGCCATACCCATACTTTGCGTAGGAATCATGTGGGGAGAATTTGTGGTACCTAAAGCAGGGACAAGCATCTCCGGCGATCCACTGCTTGCTAAGCTACTTTTCACTCTTCTGCGGCCAGACTACTCGCCTGAAAAGGAAATTGTTGTAAATCCCTTCTACATGGCCGGCTGGGTCGGAATGCTGATTACCGGACTGAACATGATGCCGGTCAGTCAGCTTGACGGCGGGCATGTGATCTATTGTTTATTTGGCAAGCGTGCCCATTACATTGCCCGTGCGTTTTTGCTGGGTGCCATGGCCTGGATGATCACGACTGAGAATTATCAGTGGACGTTGATGGTGGTGCTGGTAACGGTGATCGGTACGGATCATCCTCCCACATCGAACGATAAAATTCCGCTTGGCTGGGGCCGAACGATCCTCGGGCTGGTCTCGGCAATCGCTATTCCGATCTTGTGTTTTATTTCCAATCCACTCGAATAATGTTGGAGCGGCCAACCGACAGCGTGGCCGCGATCTATTTTTAAGGGGAGTCCATCTGATGATTAACGTCGCTAGAGTTCTGCTAGTCTTGCTCGCCTGCCTGTTATTATCTGAGCATCGCGACAGTGCGGTAGCGGAAGAAACTACGGCTACTAGCCCAGTTCGACCGATTCGCGCACTTTTGATTACTGGTGGCTGTTGCCACAACTATGAAGTGCAAAAGAAGCTGCTCAGCGAGGGGATCAGTGCCCGTGCCAAGGTCGATTGGACGATCGTCCACGAGGGTGGCAAATCGTCAGACCACAAGGTCAGCATCTACAGTGATCCCGACTGGGCCAAAGGTTACGACGTGATCGTTCACAACGAGTGCTTTGCCAAGGTCGACGATGTGCCGTTTATCGAGGGGATTCTCAAACCTCACCGCAACGGCGTCCCGGCAGTGAACATCCACTGTGCCATGCATTGCTACCGCCCGACCGGGTTCACGGGCTGGTTTGAATTTCTCGGCCTGCACAGTTCAACGCATGGCCCGCAAAAACCGATTGAAGTGAAATACCTTGAAAAAGAGCACCCGATCACCAAGGGCCTCCAAGACTGGAAGACGATCAACGAAGAACTTTATAACAACGTGAAGGTGTTCGACACTGCCAAGCCTCTGGCCAAGGGAATCCAAGGAGAAGACGAGGCAGTCGTGGCCTGGACCAACGACTACCACGGCACGCGCGTCTTCTGCACCACCCTCGGCCACAATGACGAAACGGTCGGCGACGAGCGGTTCCTAAACCTCGTCACCCGCGGGCTGCTCTGGAGTGTGGATAAGCTGAATAGAGATTACGTGGTCGAGCCGAAGTAGTCGACTTTCACCAATCCGAAACGCAGGTTTTGAAGCTGCGCTTTTTAATTCACCGCAGAGGTCGCGGAGAGCGCGAAGTGACGCGCAGAGAAAAAGTAGTTAAGACCATCGAGAAATTGTGCCCTGAAAGGGTAACCGAAGACAGTCTTGTAGGGTTTGTGCAACGCACCGTGCATTCCGTTTGACGTTGCGCCACTAAACCGCATCAATTGCCATTCACGCGCCACCAACCAAACGACCGGTGCGTGGAACGAACCATGAACTACGCACGACGTCGATAAATGTTAGCCGCGACGCGTATTGTAGCCATCTTGCTCCGCAAGATGGAACTGCATCGCACCGCCTGCCACCTGCGCAACCGTTGATGTCGTCAATGGCGTGTTTCACAACTTCCTCATGCGGAGCATGAGGACTACATTGAATTGTAAACTGCGACCGGTCCTTTGTACCTGCGACTTCCCCCTAAATAAACAACCATGCATTCGCCGCCAAGATCGGCAGTAGGATGCAGACGCTGTACACGATGTACCCTAGGAAGCTCGGCATCTGTACGCCCGATTTTTCGGCAATGCTTTTCACCATGAAGTTCGGCCCGTTGCCGATGTAGGTCATCGCTCCCATGCAGACCGAGCCTAAGCTGATACCGATGAGCAGCGAAACGGCAACTCCGGCCATTTGCGGAGCGTCCGCCCAATTTTGAGCCGTTTCGACCTGTGCTACTTTGAAGAACACCAGATAGGTTGGCGCATTGTCCAGCACGGCAGAAAGTGAGCCAGACACCCAGAAAAATTTCTGCGGCGAATTCAGTCCCAGCTCGGCACCGCGTGCTTTGACAATCTCCAGCGCCGGGCCCATGGTCAAAAAGATTCCGATAAACAGCACAGCAACTTCGACAATCGGCACATAGTCAAACGAATTGGCATTCCGCACCTGTTGCGAACCCCCCAACAGCGAGACCAGCACCAAAAACAACATTACGATTTCGCGCATGAACGGCCAGGGATGCCAGTCGGTGCCGGGCAGGGTCTTGCCAGGATCTAACAATGCCACGGCCAGAATGACCCCGAACAAAAGCGGCAGGTTGAGCTTTATTCCAGAAAAACGAAGCGCATGCACGCGAGTCTCATCGGTAGCTATGTCACGAACTGTCTCTTTGGGATAGGAATAGAAATGATCCCACAGGAAATATACCCCCAGCAACATACCATTCACAAATAGCCAGCTTGGCCAGAGGCTGAGCGTCCAAAAGAAATCAACGCCATTCAGGTAACCGAGAAACAGTGGCGGATCACCAATCGGCAGCAGCAAGCCGCCGCAGTTGCACACAATAAAAA
>JAWXCH010000554.1:0-3354 GCA_034440595.1 Planctomycetota bacterium
CTCCAGGTATGCCCGCCAACGCGCGCTTGCCCATCTCGTCGCCTGATCCAATCCCCATGAGAAGACCGCCTCCAGCGCCCGTCACGCTCCGCGGCTTAGTTCAATGGCGTCTTATCGGTCATCGCTGCGCGACGACGCGATAAGACGCTATTTTGTTTGGAGCGCAGCAGCCCGGAAGAGACCGTTAAGTATTACGGCTGGGAAGACTCAGCCGACGAGATTCCGACCAGATAATCGCAACCCAAAGATTCACCAGGCCGGATTTGGCCTTTCCAATCTTTCTCACTGAGAAGTAAGTCGAAATTGCCCTTCGCATCGGTGCAACTCACCGTCAGGATACCACCGAGGCGAGAGTCCAAGCCAAATGTGCCCACGCCCCGTAGAACACGCTCCCGACCGTTGATCACCAGATGCACAGCAATTGTCTTGTGATCTAACGTGCGCAGAGCTACAGGTGCAGGGCGAGCCGCTGTGCGACTTGCCTCTCTCCTCGAAACATGAGCGTCCGGAACTGGCATTTGTGGTACGTCATTTTGACGTGCATTAGCAGTTGGCCAACCCCTGCCTGCTCAACACGCTGGAAATATACAATATTGGCCCTGCACCTAGTCAGAAATCCGTCGTTGATGTCTGACTTTCAATTGTCAAGGAATGCTGACTAAAGTCAATCGCGATTAGGAGTTTGCGGGCAAATATTAGCGATTTTTTAAGACATTATCCGTGGAGACGGGCAAGCGGTCGGAACCGCTGAATGGGAACACGAATCAACAGGCCGGAATCGGTAGCGGGTACGCCAATCAGATAGATCCCAGGTTTTTCAAGCCTGATCACTTCTCCGGTGATTCCGGCCAAGGTGCCTGACACTAGTTCCACCCGTTCCCCCGCTTTTAAGGTGATCTGCTCCCGGGAACGAACCTGCTCTGAGGGGCGGCGATTTTTTCGAATGGTGGATGGCATATGGAAAGCCGACGGCTAGTGCGAGTTCCATTGGCCCAAATTGATTGCATTGGGCCAATAAACGGATATGAAATTACGGAACAAACTATGACCAAGTGTTTATGGCTATTGACTCATCCTAAGCGGGTGATTCCGGAAACTGTACTCACAATTCGGAAAATGAGGGTCAAAAAACTAAAAAGCACTTGAATTAAGGGTCAAAAGTGTTTGGCGCGACATTCGATATCAGCAGGTCTTGTGCCATCGTTCACCCTTTCTTGCCAGGCATCCATGATGCCTGGGAATGCTGGGATGACAGGTAGATGCAGACGACGCTGAGGGTTTTTTGGCCGCAATTCCCGCTGGGCCGCTCCGGGATACGAAGGATCAAGCTTAATTGACGTTCCAATCGGGCCACAGGCAGCTCATCACCGGCTGGCGATCGAGACTTCAGCCAGCCTCGTCTTAGAATTTGAGAGTGCTAGCGGGCCGGCGTGCCTTTGACTTCGTCTACTCGCGAAGTGTCCTCAAAGTCGGCGATCGTAGAAAACTTCCAGTAATCATCAGTTCCAGCAAAGCCGATACAACCTGAGTCCCTAGCGCTCTCCTGCGCCGCGTTGACGCGAAGCAATGGGGAACAGACGCACTGACTCGAGGACGGTAATGCGAGGATTTACATTAGCCACGCTGCTTGTCGGAGTGCTGTGTGCGAGCACAGGCTGCAACTCTGTGCATCGACATCATCAAGGTATGCCAGCGGCATTTTTGCCGCCAGCAGACATGCCGCGCGAGCTTTCCAAAACAGTGTTGCCCACCTATACAATTGAGCCGCCCGACATTCTTGTCATCGAAGCAATCCATATTGTCCCTCGTAGCCCGTATTTGCTGCGAACAGGCGATGTTATTGCGGTCAGTGTAATCGGTACGCTACCTGATGCGCCGATCTCGGGAGCGTACGTGGTCCAGCCCGGAGGAATCGTTAATTTAGGTGTGCCCTATGGTGCGGCCAACGTAGCGGGACTAACCGTCGAGCAGGCGCAGGAAAATTTGCGCCGCCTGTTGCTGCAGCATATTCGTGAGCCATTGGTCTCCGTCTCGCTGGTGGAAATGTCTGGAAGTCAACAGATAGCCGGGCAACATCTCGTGGGACCGGACGGCACGGTGACTTTGGGAAGTTATGGCAGTGTGCGGGTCGTCGGGCTGAATCTCATGCAAGCCAAGCAGATTATCGAGCGTCACTTGTCGAATTTTCTGGAAAATCCGGAAGTGTCTGTCGATGTGTTCGCGTACAACAGCAAGGTCTATTACATCATTACCGAGGGCGCTGGCTCGGGAGACTCTGTAATTCGTCTTCCCGTTACAGGGAATGAAACCGTTTTGGATGCGATTGCGAATGTGAATGGCTTGCAGAGTGTTTCCTCCAAAAGAATTTGGATTGCCCGGCCGACCCCTGGCGCGGATGGAGTTCAGATCTTGCCGGTGGATTGGCAAGCAGTGGCAACCAGCGGCGCTACATCCACGAATTACCAGTTGATGCCCGGCGATCGGGTTATTATCGGCGAGGACAAGTTGGTAGCCACGGATACGAAACTGGCCAAGATTTTTGCACCGGTTCAGCGGGTGCTAGGCCTCACGTTGTTAACCACCGGCACGGCCTCTCGTCTGTCGGGTAAAGTGCTCAACAACAATAACAACAATGGGTTCTTAGGCGGCGGAGGTTTCTAACGCGGCTTACGGCAACCATTCTCAGATCCAATGACGTCGAACTTTTATAAGGCCGACGATAGGGAAAGCTGCAATGCAATATAAGCCCTGGATTATAGCCTTCACACTCGCCGCTTTGGCGTTGGCACCGTTGCTACTTGGCGGATGTGCGTGCACTTGTCCGCAATGGGCACCGACGACCTGTCACGGTTGGCAATCTAATTGTGGGCTACCCAGCCCTTGCCACGGATATTTCCCCACCTGTTGGCGGCTGTGGGCACCGCACTGCCCCCCTTGCCCGGCACCGAGCATGCTTGCCCCGGAATTTATTCCACAGCCGGGGTTGCCGCCGATTTCGTCTCCAAGCGAAACAAATCACCCAGGGGGCACGCTGGAGACAGTGCCCCACCCATTCGGCGTGCCAGGCCGGTAAAATGAGCGGCCGAATCCTCAAGGGGTTTTTGTACGTGGGTAACAGGGACCCTAGGCCCCAGTTGCTGCCCTACCGGTTACGACTGCTCAACTTGAAAGTCGCCAATCAGGATTGAAACGCCCTGCTGAATGAATTCCACGGCGATCAGCAAGCGTTCCTCGCCTCGCCTTTCGACGATCGTCCCTTCGATTCCTTCCAGGGCTCCATTCTTGACGCGAACGCGCTGCCCGGCTCGGAGGCGTGATTCGACGGTAAGTGGCTCACCTGACTCGATCAAGGAG
>JAWXCH010000555.1:0-7309 GCA_034440595.1 Planctomycetota bacterium
GTCAAGGTGTTTAATTGCGGTGTCTGAATCATACCACCAGTCGCTTGACCACACCCGCAGGATCGACCACCCCAGATTCTCCAATACTTGTTGCCGAGTCTTGTCGCGATCTCGCGCGACCGCCGACCGATGATAGGTCGCACCATCGCACTCGACGCCAGCCAGATAAACACCATGCTTGTCCGGATGCACGACACCCAGATCAATGCGGAATCCAGAAACGCCCACCTGAGTCTCCACATGCCATCCACACTGCTGGAGCGCCGTCGCAATGGCCTCCTCTAGCGGCGACTCATGCTCACCGAGCGAGCCCTCAACCCTAGCTACAAGTGCTTCTGGACCCTTTTGGGCATATTCCAGAAACGCCTTAAGGTCGTGAACGCCGCGAGCAGTAGTTCGTTCCGCGCGGAGTTGGTCCGGCAAAAAGGACGTCCAAACAACCAGCTCTTGCCTGGCTCGGGTAATAGCCACATTCAAGCGACGCTCGCCCCCTTGGCGATTGATAGCGCCGAAATCTACGGAGAACTTCCCAGCCATATCAAATCCGAACGTGATAGAAAACATCATAACATCACGTTCGTCGCCCTGCACGTTTTCTAAATTCTTTACTACCGTGGGTTCGATGCGTTCATCCGAGAAGAACCATTCCAATTCTGGATGACGCCGCAACTCATCGTCAAGCAAGTCCTGGATTAGCTCTTGCTGTTGGGTATTAAATGTCACAACGCCGTACGTCAGGCGTTTGTTCTCCGGCTTTAGTAAACAGCGACTCATCCGTTCCGTCAAATCGGCAACGATTGCTTCGGCCTCTCTTCGATTCGTCCGACTCTTGCCGCGGTCATAAATGCCATTTTCAATATGCCTCATCGACACACCACGGTCTAGCGACTCTGCGGCAGGGAATGTCACGAGGCGATTGCCGTAGTAATTCCAGTTGGAAAACGCAATTAGTGATTCATGCCTACTGCGATAATGCCAATTGAGTTGCAATGTTGGCAAGCCAGACGCTTGCACCTCGTCAAGAATACTCTCCAAGTCCTTCTCGTGGTCTTCAAGGTCAGCGTTTTCCTCGTCATTATCAGCCCTACCGAAGAAGTTTGTGGGCGGCAATTGCTTTGGATCGCCAACGACTATTGTTTGCTTGCCTCGGGCTATCGCGCCGATCGCGTCCCAGGTCGCAATTTGCGATGCCTCGTCAAAGACCACCACATCGAACTGCGCCTGACCGGCGGGCAAGTACTGTGCGATGGATAGGGGCGACATCAATAGACATGGCGCAAGCTTACTGAACGAATTAGGTGTCCCTGCGATTATTTCACGAATTGACTTACTGGGACGCTTCAGACTCATCTGATGTCGCAGAAGTCCAAGCTCTGACTTTCGCGGCACTTGGTCGCTCGGTGGCAAACCGTGCAGTACTGCATGCCGAGCCCTTGGAGCAGCGGCACTGCGGGCCAGGTCGTCCAATCGGCGGAACTCGTCAATCGCATTCTCATGAAAGATCTTTTGGAATGTGCGCAAAGGATCTCGGCGATCGACAATCATAGGCAACCACCAACGAGCGTATGCCAAGTGAAATTGCCTCGTCACATCGGACGCCCTCAGTTCTCTGGACTGCAATGCCTCAACAAATGATGATAATCCAAATTGTTCTGCCTTCCGGCGCACCGCATTCCAGGCAGTCCATTGCTTGAGTGTCCTGCGCTGTGAAACTATCCGTTGAGCTTCTCGAGCAGCATCGGCGACAATGCAAGGCGAGTCTTTCGCAACAGGCGTTGTCGCAGCGTGGCGACTGTAGAGCGACCAGGCATCCTGAAACTTCTTAGCGGATCGGCCGTATTCCGCCGCCACTTCACGACGAACCTGCACCGGCATTTCTACAATCCGGTGTAGAGCTGATGCGAGTTCATCGCCTGTGAGCCCAACCGCAATAGCGGCCTCTCGGATACGACTTGCCGCCTGGATTTGTAAAGTCAGTGATTGTGCGTCTTTCTCTACCAATGCTCGAAGTTCAGGCGATAAGCCGGTTGCGATGAGGTTTTCCTTGAGCTTTGCTCGAATCGTTTCGATTTCTCGTCCAGGGGGAAAAAGGCGGCGCGCGACGGCACTCAGTGATTCCAACGATCCTTGTGAAGAAACTCGCACTATCTCCGGCGAAAGATCAGCAGCAATGAAACTGTCCCGAAGTCTTTGTGCTGATTTCAATAGGATATAAAATGCGTCGCCATTTGCTTCTACCATCATCTGTAGATGGGGCGGTAGAATTAGGGATTTTAAATTGTCAGCGACGTGTTTGCTGCAATCTTCATATTCACGCAGAAGCGGGACGTCGATTTCGGGGGCGGCCATTGCCTCAGTGGCCATGTAGGCTTTCAACTTCTTCGCCACCCGCCTCCTTTTCCATATAGAAAGCGGCCATATTGATTTGCAGGCACTGTCCCATTCGCGAATCAAGACGCGGATAGAAATGCGATCTATCAGCGAAGGAGTGAACTCGCGAGCGACGAGTGCGTCGAATGCCTGTGCTTTGGCTTGCAGGAGCCCAGGCCGAGCGGCTAAAGCATTTGTCAGTTTCTCAAAGGCTGGGTGAAATACGAGTTCGGCTGGTGGAAGCGGGGATCGCACTAGTTCATTGGCCAAAAGATATAGTGGACGCCGCTTCGCCTCAGTGCCAAGCCCTTCTTGAGATGCACCAAGCGAAATGCAGTATGCCGCAAGAGCACCTTCTAGGGACGCATTGGCTTCATTTCGGTGCACACAGAGGTCGAGCCGCTCACTTAAAGTGGTCGTTAGTTCATCAAGGCGAACGTGCAAAAGAATCTCTGCCTGTGGGAGGTCTGCTCGGGTTAACTCCTGGGCGAACCGGTAAAGATTAGTCAATTGTGTGCCGTTGACATCCACGAGCGGAACAAGGCCGCATTTTGTTGTGAGGGCCTTGACTGCTTTAGCCAGCGTATCGCATGCGGCGGCCAATTGTTGACAGCCCTCCAACAGATTGGTTTCCCATGCCATCGACCACTCAGTTGTCTGGACCCTTGGAACCACCGCCTCGGCCGGCACTGCTTGAAACGTCGAAGAGAGCAATGCGACAGTTTCTTCGATTTCTAAGTATTGCTCGCGACTGTGCTGCACTGTGTTGGCCCAACGCAAAGAAGGCGCATTTGACTCGCGACCCCGAACCCATACCCCCATCGCGCGATACGGCGTCCATCCATTAGATTCGGGCGTATGAACGGCAGCAGTGTAGGCGTTGAGTTCGTCGCGGCGGACTCGCAGTTGCTCGCTCACAGTGATCCATTCAGATGCGCTTTCTTTCGAACGATTCTTCCAAGATGCTTCTAATTGGTCGAGGAACCGTCGCTTCTCCGCTTTATTCGAATGAAGTTCGATACAGCAATCACTCAAACCGTGCTCCTTCAATCGGCGATGTACCACGTCGAGCGCAGCCGTCTTTTCCGCGACAAACAGTACCGTTTTGCCGACCGCCAGACATTGCGTGATGAGATTGGCGATTGTCTGACTCTTGCCAGTTCCTGGCGGACCGACTATCACTAAATCGTGGCCCTCCGCCGCCGACATCACCGCCGCCAACTGTGACGAATCGGCCGGAAGCGGATGAACGAGATCTTTGGGGGAATAGCGAGAATCAATCTCGTGTGCTTCGGGCATCGGCCCTGTGCCGTGAGTCACGAAAGCCTTATCAGGTTCGTGGATTAGGTGACGAACGACTCGATTGCTTTCCAATTGTCCCACTCGATCGACCAGGTCTCTCCACATCAAATACTTCGCGAAGGAGAAGGGAGCGATGGCGGCCTCTTCGATGACCTCGAAACCAGGAATCTCACGCACGGCGTGACGTATGCGATCAAGGACTAGCGATACATTGACGCCACTATCATCGGTGGGTAGATCCGCCTCCAACGACGTGAGGTCGCAGTCAAAGTCTTTCTTTAGCAATTGAAGCAAGGTCGCGTTGAACCGAACGTCATCCTCGTGGCTGGCTAGATAAAACGGCGAAGACGCACTTCGTCGTATGAGTTGCACAGGCATTAGGAGCAGCGGCGCTTTATAGGTCTTCTCATCACTGGGACTTTGCTTCCATCGCAAAAAACCTACTGCCAGGTAAAGTGTGTTGGATCCGCCCTCAGCCAAGTCACTTCGTGCCTTGCGAAAGAGTGCGATAAGCCTCGTCTCAAGATCGTGCAACTCTAGAGGACAAACTACCTCGTCGCGATCCAGGGCACGTCGAGCAAACTCCCAATCGAGATCTTTCTGGGTGCGCCTTTGATGAAGTTCCGCGTCTCGCTGCCCGATGATATTGCCATCGATCAACGAAATTACTCGCATGCGGACACCGCCTGCGAGTCGATCCTCCAATCGGGATACATTGGGACACAGAATTGGCACTGTCTGCTTTGAAGAATAAAAGTTCAGCAATCGATTACGCAAAGACAGATCGAGCAGCTTTCGCTGCCAACGCTCTATTCGCCCTGCCGGCGTAGCTGGCCGTTGTTCGATCTCTGCTGCCGGTGCACTGTCGTAGCCCGGATATGCTGGCAACGGAGGAGATGTGGACTCCTGCTCTTGCGCCGCATTTTCATTCCGCGCGATGTGTGATGCCAACGGGCGGACTTGAGACATTCGAGCTCGCAATACATCAATGACTGCGACGAACTGATGCTCCTTTTCTTCAGCCACAGCGCCGGTTGCCATGGATATGGCATCCGTGAATTGAGCTGGCGGCCGATGAGTGACCAGCGTCGTTTCGAACACAATCAACTCTTTGGCTGCAATCGCCTTGCGAACTTCGCTGCAATCCTTCTCGACCAGCCGCTTGAATGATTTCTCGATGAGCCAGACACCGACGAAACAGTGTCCCTGAGTCATCAATATGACTGGGTTTAGTCCTATCGCCTCCAGACCTGATGCGAATAATAGTGTTGTGTCCAGACACGTGGCTAACCCGTCGTTAAGCACGTTTCCAACTCGGCGAGTTTTCTGTCCAACTGCTTCAAAACTTCCAGGCGGATTGGCATAGACCAGCGACCGGCCCGCGACGGCAGACCAAAGCGCTGCGGCGAATAAATACGTGCGGTTTGGATCACGGCCTTGGTAACCGTCCAACGCGGTAGAGTAGCCATGTTGATCCAGCAGTTCCGCGGTTGTTCGCATCAGCGTCGCCAGAGCCGGATCGTTTGGTGTTACGAACGCCGGCAGCAACTCACCCATGCTAGCCATGCCACCCCACTCATCACGGGCAAGTATCCGCAGCACATGACACACTTCGTGTATGCAATCACCTTTGTGCAGCAATCGAAACGTCATCACGCCTCGTTCTGCTTCATCCAAGCCGTCGAGAAAAGCGGGGTCAATGTCCAGATCGACGTCTTTGAGACTCAGCCGATCGCCCGCCCCAACGCGGTCGATAATCCAACGCTTCGTTCTCGCGAAGCCCGGCGAGGCGTTCAGCTCGATTGTCAACGAAGAAAGCTCTTGGCCGTCCACGTTGTCAATGTTTACGCTGCGCAGCAAGGGTACAGCATTTTGCCAAGCAGCATAATTGAACGAATCTGCAGCCTCGACTAGCAGTCGCGGCACTGGTTCGCTTGCTTTGGGTTCGTCAAACTTGTTGGAATCGGATGGAGCAGTAGAGACGCCTTCGCTCATCAGGTACCCCTTCAGCGAAATCGAAAGTCACACCTTAGGCTTAAAGAACATGCCCCTCCAGCAGACGGGCTCGTCGATTCTAACCTCGCCGATGATTCATTGGAATCAGGCCACTCTTAAAGCATACGGCCCTTGACCGATTGACTGCGTGAAAGCAGTTAAAAACAGCACTTTGCGGACCGTGCAATAATACCAGCGGAGCCAAAAATGCGCGCCCACAACACCTCGCAGGCACCTGTTTTCAAGTCGTGTTCCCATTCACCCAATGTGAGCGTCTGTCCTGTTGGGCCGAACAGAGAACTAGACGGCGATGGTTGTGTTCCGCGGCGGCGCGACGCACAATGAACGCTGCTACCGCGATCCGTCCCCGCCGCCCCCCCTGCCCTGGCAAGACTTATGAAAACCCGCTGCCGCGCCGCCGCACTTCTCTTTGCCATCGCGGCAATTTGCTATACCCAGCATGCGGCAGAGGCCAAGGCCCCCTCGGCGGAGAATGCTTCGACAGACGTTGGCGGCGCTGCAGCACCAGCAACCGAGTCGAAGGCCCTAGAAGCGACTAAGGACCTGGCCGGCCATTCGTCCCACGGTGAAGCGTTTGACGAAGGGCCGCGGCAGGAAGCGTATCTGATGGACGGAATGGGCAAGATTCATTTTCCCATAACTACGCAACAAGCGCGGGCCCAGAAGTTCTTTAACCAAGGCGTGGCCCAGTTGCACGGCTTCTGGTACTTCGAAGCGGAACGCTCATTCCGCCAAACGGCGGCCCTCGATCCGAAATGCGCCATGGCCTATTGGGGCATGGCGATGGCTAATGTGAAAAACGAAAAACGGGCCCAGGGCTTCATCGCCGAAGCAGTCAAACGCAAGGCGGACACCACTCCGCGCGAAAGCAAATATATCGACGCCCTGGAAGCCTTCTTTAAAGCTGGCCCGGAAAAAAAGAAAGAGCGCGCGGAGGCTTATGTCAAATCGCTGGAGACCATCATCTGCGAGCATCCCGACGATATCGAGGCCAAGGCCCTTCTGGCCGTGCAAGTTTGGATTAATCGGGACGCCGGCCTGCCGATCTCCAGCGCGGTGGCCGTAGACGCTTTGCTGCAGCAGGTTCTCAAGGTTGATCCGATGCACCCCTGCCATCACTACCGCATTCATCTGTGGGACGATCCCCGACCGGCCCAGGCGCTCGATTCGGCACAGCGCTGCGGACAAACTTCGCCCGGCATCGCGCACATGTGGCACATGCCCGGCCATATTTATTCGGGATTGCACCGGTATGCGGATGCGGCCTGGCACCAGGAAGCCTCCGCCAGAGTAGACCACGCCCACATGATGCGCGATCGCGTGTTGCCAGATCAGATTCACAATTTTGCTCACAATAACGAATGGCTGATTCGAGACCTCATGCATATTGGCCGGGTGCAAGATGCCTTGGCGATGGCCAAAAACATGATCGAACTGCCACGCCATCCGAAATACAACGCGCTGAGTGAGCGAGGAAGCGCCTCGCTGGGTCGGCAGCGGTTGTTCGAAGTGCTGGAAAAGTACGAACTCTGGGACGAAGCCATCCGCCTGTGCAATACAACCTACCTCGAGCCGACCGACATTCCGGCAGAGCAAGTCAAGCGATTGCGCTGTCTGGGTA
>JAWXCH010000556.1:0-8673 GCA_034440595.1 Planctomycetota bacterium
AATGAGTACGGGTCTTGCCTGAAACCGTACTCGGTTGTTTGTATCTATTGATCGCTGCCAGCTTGGATGCTGACCGTATTGGATTTACCGCAGAGGACACAGAGCAGGACGCAGAGAATGATTTTTTGCTTTTGCTGGCCAACTGCTCAAACGTCTTCTCAAACCTTTAACAAAAATTATTGCAAATGAGGCACAGAGACTTCGATGTGATTACAATGCTGATTGTGCTTGCTAAATTTCTCTGCGCGTCACTCTGCGCTCTTCGCGGCCTCTGCGGTGAAATCTAAAGTATGAATGCCTCTAATTTGTCCAGACCGATGGTCCTTCGATATGGAGCGTTTTTTCGTATAAGGCTACTGCACCGTTGAAAATCGATGCATGTGTTGGTGCAACATTGGATCCCCAGTCCGGTCCGGCTAAGGTCAGCGCGCGTCCACCGGAGTCGTAGTCTCCCACGGTGACGACGCGGTACCAACGATGGTAGACGCCGTTTCCTGACTGCGGGGCCGGCAATGGCACCGCGCAGCTCAGCATGATCCATTCACCTTTTTTAGGAGAGGTCTCCGCCGCTGTTCCGCGAACTTCGATTTCTCCCCCACCCATACCAAAGCCGCTCAGGTCAGATCCAACGGACAGTTGCCGTTCATGGCCGGCACCATCTTCTTGATTCGCAATCGAGATATTTCGTTTATAGAACACAACCAGTGAAAGATTAAACTGCACGCCCGGTGCGACTGCGCGCATTGCAAAATTGGCCGGGGCAAGCGTCGCCATCCAGGAGAAATGTCCTTCAGACATGCGGCGTAAGTTGGCGCCTTCAAATTTACCCACCGGCGGCAGATCGGCATCCGCCTGTCGTTCGTAAATCACATCATCGCGTGCGACCATGATCATCTCGGCCAGAGCCGGTGTGGAGGCGATGCTCAGCCCGATGCGTGGCATGCTGCTCGTCAGATTCCCGCCGCGCGGAAACACCGCGCCACCGGAGCCACCCAGGATCGTGCTGCTCAGGTAATACGGATCAATTGCCACCGGCAACACATTCATGCCAGGGGCGGTCTGTGCGAGATAAGCTGTACCATCGGCGCGGATCCAAAGCGCCGGATTGGCCATACCACGCGTGCGGAACTCGCGAAAGGCATTCTGACCGACATGGCTCTTGCGATCTTCGCTTAGCGCTTTTTGTACTTGAAACGATCCGACCGGCAACAGAGACGCCACACTCAGCAGCCCGACCGAAAGAATGAAAATGGCGATCATCACCTCCAGCAGACTGATGCCGGTGCGGCGGAAATGATTTTGCTGTACACGGAAAGTAGTGTTAAATCGCTGCATTGCTATTTCCCTCCCATATTCTGAGCGGTGCGAGCAAAGGCGCGCGACAACGACAGTTGATTGGCTAGCTGCGCAGGGGAAGAGGCAACGACGTTTGAGGCCACCTCGCTGGTCGTGACCAGTCCCGACTGAACATTGATCGAAATCCAGATATTCTCAAAATCGGCATAGTTGGGCAGCGCACCAGTGTCGCTGGTATCCGCCGGCTTGGCAATCAACAGGAATACCGTGCTTCCCGACATCTGCGTCAGGAGCGTACCGTTTCCATAGTAGACCGACTCCAGACTGCCATTCGGTCCAAATACGATCAACACCGGTTTCTGCAACGTGTTTGGATATCCAAATTCATTTCCCGAACTACCAAGCCCAGAAAATTGCAGATCGATAAGCGATCCTGTTGGCAAACTGACGGGCTGGCTGGCCGTCTTCTCTGGCTGGCGATAGATCTGATACGAAACAACTGCATCGGTCCCCGTAAAAGGTGGAGCAGGGTTAACCGTTAGCGTTGTCCCAGAAACATATCCGTCGGCAGCGGCGGGCCCGATGATGTAGTACCAATCGCCGCGATTATTAAACCGAATTCGATCTGCCTGGCGAACCATGCCAGGTGGAATCGGCTCGCCGAAGGTGATGCTACGACGATTGTTTGCATTTGAATCGCTGCCTTTAACCGTGCAAACCGAACCTAACGAATCTCCGCAGTATGGAGGAGGAACCTCGCAGAGGAACAAATCAATCGCTTGCTTCAATCGCGGATCGGTTGGGTCGGTCGCCCCTTTGCCAAGCCGTTCGATCCAAACACCACACGGTCGGCCGGTCGTTAGGGCCTGCGTCTGCGCCTGCGACAACAGCGAACTGACCAGCCTGGCCGATTCGCGAATCTTGCGGGAAGAGCCACCTGGTGCCAGCAAGGGAATCGTCGCCACGGTCACCATGCCCAGGATGGTAATTACCACCAGCAGCTCAATCAACGTCAGCCCACGGGCTTGCCGCGTTGGCAAGTTGATGATGGAGCGTCGAGTTGAAAAGCGGATGCGTGTCATGATGGTTTAGCGAAGTTGTGAATCGTGGTTATGGATGTTGTCGGCGTGGTTGAATTCGCCGTCGGTATCGGAATCAATGGGTTGTCCGCTCTTTACACCACTTGTGGGTGTATAAATATCGGTACCAACTGGGTTGGCTGCGAGATCCTGTATGCCATCTGGACCAGCAGAATAGATGAGCGGAAACATTGCATAGGCACGTTCAGTTGGATTTGTCGGTGTTCCTTGTACATGGCGAGCATCAAACTGATCGTAATCCTTTGAGGCATCTAGCGACTGCATGGGCGACGCGAACCCGGCCGGCCAGCGGATAAAACTAATTGGATTACCCCAGCCATCTACAAACTCTGGCAGCCCGTCACCGTCTACATCTTTAATATCGTTGTCGGAAAAGTGGGTAATCGCGTCGGAGTCTTCGGCTCCTAGCATGACAAACATGTACAGGCTCTCGGCACCTTGGTGAGTGTCAGTACGATTTGTGGCCGCGTTCAGCCGCCGCAAATAGGCACGACTGACTGCCGGGCGTGGCAACAGCGGATCGCTCGGTTGACCACCACGAATATGGGTAATCGGGTTATCGGTGATATCGGAGAAGCGATCTGGCATTTCCAGCCGCATCAATTCGCGTAGCATCATTAACCGCCGCGCGCCAAACACACTCATGCTTTCGCCTGTTGGAGGCAAATCCGTCGGAGTACGTCGTGTCACGGGCACACGGCGATTCATGTACTCGGCGTAGCGCGGCATGACGATCGCGTCCAGCTTCTTGATCAAACCGCGTGTCTTAGCCGCCCGCGCGGTCTCCTGTGTGCCGACCAGGGCCATTAGCATCATCGACGCCAGGATGCCGATGATGGTGATCACCACCAGCAACTCGATCAGCGTGAACCCGCGACGTGTTGGCTGGAGGTGCATCATGGCTTTGAATCCCCAAGATTCGATCCCGAAAAGTTGACCAGGTTGTCGTCGTCTTGTTCGTTATAGTTGTCCCCAAGCGGGTAAATCTTCTCGAACGAGTTATTGCCATACAGTCCATCCAGCCCGGCGGAAATAATCTGATACTTGCCGGCGTCTGCATAGACAAATATGGAAGGATCCACGCGATCCGGTGTCTTGTACGGATGCGCCACACCACCGATCGGATGCGTGTAAGTGTATTCGGCAGCGGTGTACGGCGGAGTAGTACGTGATACATCAAAGTAGACATACGGCACATCCTGGCCACCCTGTGGCACATAGATGAAAGCCCCGGTAGGACCGGGCAGTATTCTATCGGGCTTCATTTCAAATGAAGTCTTTCGTTTGACGATAGTGTTCGCGAACTGAACCGGCTGATAGGGATCACTGGTATAACCGCGTAGGACAAACCAGAGAATTTCCGCCGGTGTCAAATTGTTTGGAATCGAATCGATATCTGCCTGTGTTGCACGTGGAAAGATATTTCGCACATGCGTTTTCAACCGTGCAGTAGTCGATGGTGGATAGCCGGCCTGGTACTCAGTCTTGTAGAACTCGACTGCCGCTGTGATCTGATTCAGCTCGGTCTGAATCACGGTTTCATTGGCCCTTCTCATTACGGCACCGATGACGACAGTCAACAAAGCCGCCAGAATACCAATGATGGTGATGACCACCAGCAGTTCGATCAGCGTAAACGCCTGACGATGGCGGAACGACAGGTTTGTTTCGGACGATTGGTCGATAATTTGTTTCGAGGCCGTCATGGCAACGATCCTTAATTTGAACTGTGCAAAGGTAGTACGCCCACTCGATCAGGCCCCGTTTTTGATCAGGCCCCGTTCTCGATCAGGATAGTTTCTCAATCAGTGCCACCAGCGGCACAAACAACGCGATAACAATAAAGCCGACCGCACCTCCCAGGAAGACGATCAGCAAAGGCTCCATCAAACTGACCAGGCTTGCGGTCAGCACGGCTACTTCTTCGTCGTAGGTATCTGCCACTTTGTACAACATGGTGTCGAGTTCGCCGGTTTCCTCACCGACGTCGATCATATTGACCACCAGATCATCCACAACGCGCTGGTTCATACGTGTCAAATAGATCAGCACACCGATGATCGGCGGAAAACAAAACCAGAAGAACGCGGTCAGGCCGTTGAACCCAGGACGCGAGTGTTCCTTCATTGGCTTGGCAATACTTTCGCCTTCGCGAATCGAATCCGAAACTTTTCCGTACAGTTTTTCAAACATCGCGTTGCCGGATGTTTCGCGCGTGATGTTCAGCGCCTCGAGAATGGGCACTCCGCTCGCCACCAGTGTGCCCAGCGTACGCGTGGTGCGCGCCATTGTGTTCTTTTCGATCAACTGGCCAAAGACCGGTACCTTCAACGTGTACAGATCCCAGCCGGCACGCCCGTACTCGAACTTGCGCAGCAACTTAATGGACAACCAAATCGCTACCGGAAAGAGCGGAATGACGTACCAGTACTTCACGGTCAATGCGGACGTTTCCACCAGCATGACGGTCATGGTTGGCAGCTCAGTATCAAAGTCGTCAAAGATTTTTTGGAACGCCGGGACGATGTTGATCATGATGTATGTCAAAATACCGACGGCCACGGTGATAACGACCACCGGATAGACCATCGCACTTTTGACTTTGCGCTTCAGCGACTGGCTGCGTTCCATGAACTCGGCCAGACGGCGAAGAATAATTTCCAATGCACCACCTGCCTCGCCGGCCTTGATCATGTTGACGTATAGCCGGTCAAACGCCTTGGGGCTTTTGGCCATTGCCTCGCTGAGTGTCGAACCACCTTCGATTTCGTCGCAGACATCCATGAGCGAATTCTTGAACCGCCCCGGCTTGCTTTGTGCTTCGAGGATTCGCAGACTGCGCAAAATCGGCAGACCGGCGTCCTGCAGGATCGATAGTTGTCGCGTGAATTCAGTGCGCAGTTTGCTGCTGACACCGCCGATGGCAAAGGAGCGCGGGCGCTTGCTTCCGGGCTTGGCTTCGACCGCGCCTTTACGGGCCTTCTTGACGTTGATCTTCGTCACGAAGTAGCCCATCTGACGGATGGTTGCCTGTGCCTCGGCTTCGCTGGCAGCGTCGATCACATCCTTGATCTCTTGACCGGTCGCGTCCATCGCTTCGAATTGATATGTCGGCATGATCGTGTCCGCCTCTGGCCGTTGGTATACGTGGTGCTGTCCGGTTGTCTATGTCAGTCTTGACTTACGCTTCTACAATTGTCTCGCGAACGACTTCTTCGGCAGTGGTCATGCCGTTGTAAACCGCATCCATGCCGGCATCGCGCAGCGTAACCATTCCAAAGCTGCGTGCCTTGGTCCGTAGTTCATCTGTCGATGCATTTCGAATAATCATGTCGCGCAGTTCGTCGTTAATATTCATCAGCTCGAATAGGCCGACGCGTCCTTTGTAGCCGGTTCGATTGCAGTTTTCGCAACCCTTGCCGCGATAGAACTTCTTGCCGGCAATATCTTCTGGCGAAAGCTCCAGGTCGGCCAGAATATCTGCCGATGGCTGCACCTCTTCGCGGCACTGCGAACAGATCCGGCGAACCAATCGCTGTGCCAGGATGGCTTCGACGGTGGCTGTGATCAAGAACGGTGGCACGCCCATATCTCGCAAACGCGTGATCGTACTCGGGGCGTCATTGGTATGCAGCGTGCTGAACACGGTATGCCCTGTCAGCGAGGCCTGCACGGCGATTTCAGCGGTTTCGATGTCACGAATCTCGCCGACCAGGATCTTGTCGGGATCTTGCCGCAAGATGGCGCGTAGGCACTGCGCAAACGTGTTTCCAATCGAGGCATCGATCGGTACCTGAATAATTCCGTCCAACTCATACTCGACCGGATCCTCGGTGGTGATCAGCTTATCGGCGATGACATTCAATTCGTTCAGTGCCGAATAGAGTGTGGTGGTTTTGCCTGAACCTGTTGGCCCGGTGACCAGGACGATACCGTTTGGTTTGTGAATGGCCTTGCGGAACTGTGCCATGATGGATTCGTTCATACCGACTTTTTTCAGGTCGAGCGAAACGACCGAGCGATCGAGAACTCGCATGACGACGCTTTCGCCAAACAAGGTCGGCAATACGCTGACGCGCAAATCGACCGGGTGTCCGCCGACGGTCAACTCGATGCGTCCGTCCTGTGGCATGCGTCGCTCGGCGATGTCGAGCTTGGCCATAACTTTGATGCGTGTGGTAATGGCAAACGCCAAATGCCGAGGCGGAGGAACCATTTCAAACAGAACGCCGTCCGCCTTGATGCGAATGCGGAATTCGTCTTCGAATGGTTCAAAGTGCAAGTCGCTGGCATGCTCCTTGATGGCCATCAACAGGACCATGTTCAGCAGCTTTCGCACAGGCGCGCTATCGGCCAATGCCTCGGCACTGGTCAAGTCGATCGGCCCTTCGGCACTGACGGCCATTGCCGCGGCAGCCAGATCCTTGTCGGATTCCAAATCGGCAACGATACTCTCGACGCTTTCAGAGCCAGCCGCATAGTACCGCTCAAGGGCCTTGAGGATGTCACGTTCGGTGGCGACGGTGGCACGGATGTTGTAACCAAGCAGCGTCCGCAATTCGTCTTGAATGGTTAGCTTTTGCGGCTCGCACATGGCGATCGTCAGCGTGTCATCCTTGAATTCCAGCGGGATGATCCGGTAGAGCTGCGCCATCGGCTCGGTGACGAGCTGAATTACATTGGTTGGTATATTGAGATCGGCGACAACGACCACTTTCATGGCCATCTGTTCGGCCAAGGCTTGCACCAATTGCTCATCGGTGATCAGCCCCATCCCTTCGGCCAGCTTGCCAAGCAACTCGCCAGGACGACGCTTTTGCTCTTGAAGCAATAGCTCCAATTGCTCATCGGCGATGAACCCGAGATCGACTAAGATTTGACCGATGCGTCGAATGGCCATTGTTGATCGCTGCTACATCTAGGAACTGAAATGGTCAACAAACAATCGAAACTCGCTGCGCTACATATCGCAATCTGTGATTAACTTTTCTCGCCAACGGGATCCTTATCCTTCGCCTTGCGACTGACATCGTCCTCGTCGTCGAACAACCCCCGCTGTGCATTGGCAATGCGCCGGGCCAGTTCGTCGGGGCTGTTAGCCTTAGCCAGCAAATCCTCGGCTGTACATGTCCCTGCTTTCCAGTGAGCAAACAGCGCATCATCCATCATGACCATTCCCTTCTTGGCCCCGGTCTGGATCATGGAGTTGATGCGGAAAGTTTTGTTTTCGCGAATCAGGTTACCAATCGCCGAATCGACCACCAACATTTCGTGAGCAGCGACGCGACCACCGCCGATCTTCGGAATCAGGGTCTGCGAAAGCACACCGATAATGGCCGTACTGAGCTGCACGCGAATCTGTTCTTGTTGATTGGTTGGAAACACGTCGATAATACGATTCACCGTTCCCTGAGCACCGGTGGTGTGCAAAGTACCAAACACGACGTGACCCGTTTCAGCAGCGGTGATTGCTGCTTCGATCGTTTCCAGATCGCGCAACTCACCGACCAGGATCACGTCCGGATCTTGACGCAAGGCACGCCTCAGAGCCTCGGAAAAACTGGGCACATCCACACCGACCTCACGCTGATTGACCGTCGATTTCTTGTTGTAGTGGTAAAACTCGATCGGATCTTCGACCGTGATGATATGGTGGTCAACTGTTTCATTGATGTAGTTGATCATACTGGCCAGCGATGTACTTTTGCCTGACCCCGTGGGGCCGGTAACGAGCATCAATCCGCGCGGCCGCATAATCAGCTTTTGCACAACCGGAGGCAGCCCGAGTTGCTCCATCGTCAATAGCTTGTTGGGAATCTGTCGCAATACCATTGCCACGTTCCCACGCTGCTTGAAGATCGAAACGCGAAATCGTGCCTGATCGCCAAACGCAAAGCCAAAGTCCGATCCCCCAACCGTCTGCAACTCTTGCTGACAGCGATCCGGCGTGATGCTCTTCATCAGGCCGGTTGTGTCCTCACCCGTCAGCACCTTGGTCTCCAAGCGGCGCATATGTCCATCCATGCGAAACACCGGCGGCTGGCCAACCGTGATGTGAATATCGCTGGCTCCCTGCTTAACGCAGGCCTGCAACAACTTGTCGATCAGGATCGTGCCCATAGGCTCTCTTCAGACGTTTAATAGGTACGGTCGTTCAAAAACTCGGTAAGGTTGGTCTGTTCGCCCCCCCCCCCCGATCAAAAAAAAAGCAAGCAATTTTTCACCAAGCCCTATCCGTGTCCCTCATAAACATTTAACGCTGCCGACGCAACACCCT
>JAWXCH010000557.1:0-13030 GCA_034440595.1 Planctomycetota bacterium
AGCCTGGATTGTTACTTGCCGGTAATGTGGGCAAATTTCCCTGACTTCCCTGCGGAATATTCGGGTTGTACGGCGCAGCCGTGCCTCCCGATCCCAACACGTTGACCGATGTCTCGCGGCCAGATGGCCTTGCGCTGGGCGCAGCATTCATAGCAAACCGCCCTGCTGGTGCGGCTGAACCACCCCCTGTGGTGTATGCCTGCCGCGTTCCAAGCCGATTCGCAGTTCGAGGTGCGGTACTGGCAGCTCTATGCTCGCTACCCGGCCTTGTACTCACCATTGGATCGCTCGGTATGGCGATGCCGGTGCGTGGATCGAATGTACCGGTGCGAGCGGCCGTGCGGTTATAATTGGCGCGATTGCCGTAGAAGCTGGTTTGTCCAGCACCGATTTCCTCGGGGGCAGTCGTTGGACCTGGGCCTTCGACTCCTGGTCCCATTGCTGGGCCTGCACCTGGGCCGCAACCATCCGGCCCACAATTCGTGCCGGGGCCGCAAGGACCGCGCGAAGGAACCTCCACCTGACCGCGGAAGATCAGATCACAATCCGAAGGAAGTTCGGTATGGCTGCCTGGGCCGCAAGGTGGCATTTCTTCGCACGGGACGGCGGAGACCCATTGAGGCGTGATCAGGATGACCAGTTCAATCTCATTCTTGACGCGATGGACTCGTCGGAAAGGCATGCCGAAGTAAGGCAAATCACCGAGGAACGGCAGGCCTCGTGTTTCGACCTCTTCGCGAACATAGAGCAAGCCGGCAATGGCCAAGGTCTCGCCAGGTCGTAGTTCGGCCGCGGTATCGGCACGGCGTGTCTTCAAACCGGGGATCGTGGTACCACCGATCGAGACCGATGTTGCCGGATCAATCTCGCTGATTTCAGGACGTACTTCCAGGCGGACATTGCCGTTGCCCAGCACGATTGCGACAAAGTCCAACATGGTTCCGTATGGTTTGAAGTCCACCGAAACAGTACCTAAGCTCTGCGGCACCAGCACGGGAAACTCACCACCGACCTGGAACTGAGCCGGTCGACCGCTGACGGCGACTAGCGTTGGCTCAGCACAAATCTTCATCAGGTTGTTCTGTCGCAATGCTTCCATAAACGCATTGAACGATGAGTTATTGCCAGCAATGCGGAAGGCGGCTTCACCGGCGGTGGGCGTACCGAGCGTGGTGATCGAGCCTTGCGTGGCAGCCAAGGTATCGAGCAGACCACTCACACCGCTGCTGACAAAGCTGCCGTTGTTGATGTAGGCAAAGTCAAAGCCGAAGTTCAACAGGTTCGTGCGCGATACCTCCATGAACTTGACCTTCAGACTGACCTGTTGCACACCGCCGACAGTGATATGCGAAATGACTTTGGGGTAGTAGTCTTCGGCAATTCGGATGATTTGACTGACGTGGTCCTGACGGTCTACAAAGCCAGACAACACCACGCTTTGCGCCAGCGGCTTGACTCGAATCGATGCGGCGGGGAACTCCGATTCCAGCAGCATGGCCAGTTCGCGAGCGTCGCCGAGGACCATCACGTCGATTGTGTGGATCTGGCTCTGTTCGTTCCAGAGGTTGATCTGCGTCACGCCCGGCTTTTTGGCAAAGACCTGGATCTCGTTTGGCGATAGTGGCGTCAGCTCGACGATCTCGCGGTTGTTCACCTGTGCGCGAGGGATCTTTTGATCCAACGATAGGACACGACTGGAGTTGGCGACCATCTCCAGCTTCTCTGTGGCGGCGGTGATGCGATGAATGAAAGGAGTAGCCGGAGCCTGTTGGGCAAAACAGACGGCCACGAAGTTCCACAGCGATAGTGTTAGGACCGTGGTCAGGCCAAGTCGGGAACGCAGCGCGCAGCGCTGTCCTGGCAGAGAATATGACATCCGTGTGCTTCCTTGCTTTGGGTCTGTTCTGTTCCCTCCGGGAACAGAATGCTGTTCAGGAGCCAAACGTGCGGGCGTTCGGCTCCATCACATCCTCACCAACAAACAACTGGCGTGTGGCCTCTTGCCCTGGCCAGTACGCGGCGTCACGTCGGCGTACCGACATGCACTCATTCTTGTTCATCGTCCAGTCGCATCCCTGACAATCGCTAAAAACGGATTTTCTGGTCATTCCGATAGCAATGGACCAGAAGCGGAATCCGATGGCGAGTCGCTAGCATCACCGGCCGGTGCTTCGGCGGATGGCGGTAATAGCTCTCCAGCGGGGACCGAACTGCCCGTATCGACCGCGGGTGGCGTGGCCGGCAAACCGCTGGAACTAGGCATCGCGACGGCACCGCTACCCGCTGCACCGCCGGCATCTGCCGTCGAGGACCAGCCTTTGTTCTCACCTTCGATTTTGGTGAATTCGACCTTGCGCTGCTCGGGGCCTTCCAGGATATGCATCACAAACTGTTCGGCAGGAGGTGGCAGAACCACCGCAGGAGCCGCAGGTTCTGGTTTTGGACCAAGCAAACCCAGCAGGCCTTCCTTCTTAGCATTTTTTGCTAGCATCGCCCGCTCGTCGTCACGACTGGTGTCCAGATCCTCCGAACCGAACAAGCTGCTAGCTGTCATGCCAACACCGGCGGGTGTATTCACCGTTTCGTCAGGACTTCGCAAGACCAGTTTGATTTTGCCCAATTCGGTCGCCAGGGTGATCTTTTCAGCCTGCTCGGGCGTGACCAGCAGGGTGACGTTTTTTACGGCGATTGGATCGGTCGATTTATCTTCGCTTTGTCGCCATTGATCGTTTACGGCAAAGACCTTCAGATCCTGCAGAATGGTCTTAGTGCCGGCATTGTTGTTACCCTTAAAGTCGTTTTTCAGGTACACCAGCATGTCGACACGATCGTTTGGCTTGACTAGATTTCCAACCGCGTTGACGGCGTCGGCATGAACCGTAATCAGGCGGTAGCCTGGCGGTACGCTGCCAGTGGCATTACCGTCGTCCTCGCCGACAAGCTTGTTTTGCAGAATCGGCTCGCCTGCGGTGATACTGTGCTTGGCACGTTCCCCTTCGACCTCTTCCAGTTTGGTCAGGGCGTTCTTGGGGATCAGATGTTTAGGCCAGGCTTCTAGTTTGATGTTTTCTGGCTTGATTTGCATGTTGGCATCAATCGGCGTTGATGCAACGATGATGTTCTCGGTTTCGGTCGCTGATGGAGCGTTTTTCTTGTTTCGCTCAATGACCTGGCTAATACCGATGGAAGCGACCAGACCGCAGCCTAAGGCCAGAACCAGCAAGATGATTGATTTAGCTCGCATGTCAGATGGTCACCTTTTGTAGCCCCGCAACAGTGAACGGAGGCATCTGGCCAGGGTTGGCCAAAGGTCCCTCGATCGAAAAATCAACAACTCAGATTGCTAGCTTGCAGTCCGCGCGTGCGTTTGGACCGCATTCCGACGGTTGGTTCCAACCGTACCGTGCTGCGCGCATGCTAGCATCGAACTGCATAGTGCCAGGATCGGCCTATTGCACGGCCTCGCGGCGCATGACCGACGCGGCAGTCAACGTCTTAGTCCTATTTACTGGAAACATTGGCGATGGAAGCCAGCTAACTTGAGAAAAAGGAACCGAGACGGTCACAGTAACTCCTTGACCAAATCCAGCACTGCTGGGATTGGGCGGATTGATCGTTACAGTTCCCCCGTTAATCGACGAACCGGTCAGATAGTTGGTGACTGCGGTGGTCACAGATGACGACGACGCGCCATCGAGCACGGCTATGCGAGCACCCTCGCGCGAGGCATTGGTCAGAATCTGCTGGACCATGACCATTCGTCCATATTCGACAATTCCGAAGATGAACAGAAAGAAGATCGGTACCACGATGGCAAATTCGACCACGGCGGCGCCAATTCTATTTTTTCGGCACACTCGACCACGCTTCTCCAGTTTGGCAAAGCGGACCAGTCGATTGGAAACGGCAGCAGGCTCTTTATCTAAATCAGAGCCTGGACCGGTTACAGCGTTATCAAGTTGTAGTTTCATATAAGCATCCCCGCCCAGCAAAAGTAGGCGATCGTACCGATAGCAATTGGAATTCCATACGGCAGCAGTAGCATGCGGCTCTTCCGTTCTGCCGCAATCGTGGCAAGCTCGGTCGGGCTACCGATGGTCGAGATCTCGCCGAGAATAGCAAAGAATTGATGTTTGTGTTTCAGCCAGCTTCTTTGGAACAACACCATGCCGATGGCAATCACGCCACCAATCACAGCCGACAGGCAGAATGCATAGAATGTGACCGAACTGCCGACCCAGGCTCCGACGCCGGCCAGCAATTTGACGTCGCCAGCACCCATGCCGCCGATCGCATAGAGTGGCAACAGCAGAGCCAGACCGACCACGGTTCCTAGTAGTGTAAAACCTAGACCTTCCCAGCCGAGCATGTAGACATTGAAAATCCAACCACTGACGATCATCGGAAATGTGATCCAGTTGGGGACTTTCAGTTGCTTGCCATCGATGATGGCGGCCACGATTAAGGTCACGGTGACAAACCAAACGGGCCAGTTATCGACGACCGCTGTTTTAATTGATTCAAAGTCCATGATTCCAAAGTCCTGTCAATTCGTTGGGAAGTTGTTTTGATTCGTTGGAAGAAGTTGCTCGATTGGAGCGAGTCAGTTCTCCGAAACGACTGCGGAGTGCCAGTGGGCATGCCGTGCCAGATCAGCCGCGCGTTCCAAGCATAAAGCTGGTCAGCGCTGCGACCACGGTCACCAGGCAGGCGATCAACTGGACCGCGCCGGAAATCGCTTCTGGAGGTAGTGACAAATACATCGTATGGTTCCTCGCTCAACAGAAAGCTTAGGTCAAGAATTCCTGTCAGGCTGGTAGGTTTTTCCGGGAGATTTCAATAACTTCAACAAAAAAAGCGGGCTGCGTCGGCCCAACGATCCGACGCAACCCGCCCATAGCAAGTAACCGCCAGATTGACTAGCCGCCGATCGAGTCAGCAACGTTCTGGAACGTGGTGTTGGCATTGGTTCCGATGGAGTTGATCGCCGTCAAGCAGACGATAACGATCAAAGCCAACATGACCGCGTATTCAACTGCGGTTGGGCCATCTTCCGACACCATGAAACGACGAACTTTGGATACAAAAGTCTTCATGTGAATGCTCCTTTGCGATGTCCGGTAAAGCGCGAACGGCCGACCGAACGACATCGTGATAACAAGGTTAAAACGGGCTTTGGCCGATGCTACGCTAACTTGCAAACGCAAGTCGAACGCCGGCCTGATCACATCTTCCAAAGCCCATACAGTTGTAAATTGGCACTACACACCATCTCGACCGCCTGGGAAACGTCGTCGTCCGATGCGTCAAGACGCGGCGAACGTCGTTTATTCCTTTGGCAACCAGCTCCGCACCGTTCAACAGTTCACACTGCGTAACAGTACGTTATTGGCTTTGCGTACCGATCGTTTGACCGGCATGCGGTGTCAAGGATGAACAGGGCCAACAGGCCTTGCGAACACAATCTGAACTCGGGACGGATAAGGTTTTGATAAGCGTCCGAGGGATTGCCTCGCTTTACCACGACCGTGAAGGCCGTGTCACAGATCGTTGCGGGTTACCGTCACTCTCTGTGTAATGAAAGCTAGGTCGTGTAGTGGACGTGTCAAATCGCGGCTTGAGAAAATCTCAGAGAATTCGAAAATATTTGCCGCAAGGGAAATCGGCAGAGAGATTTGGACAGCCTGTATATCTCGACAGTTCGCTAGGAATCGCCTGTTTTTGCCGTAGAAAACGCGGTATTTGAGACATGGCGCAAGAAAAAAGGCCGAGGGCTTTCCCCGGCCTGAGTTCTTAGCCTGTTTGTGCTGAAGGACGCATTGTATCGATCGTGCGGTCAAGACCGCACAATTATTCTCACTCAGCTATTACGGTTCAGCTTGCGCCGACTTTTTCGGACTTGGCTTTGGTGGCTTTGGTCTTCTTGACCTTGCCGGCGTTCTTGGCGTTGTTTGCACCCTCTTCGGTGCGGCGCTCACGCAAGCGAACAGCCTTGCCAACACGATCTCGCAAGAAGTACAGCTTGGCACGACGCACAATGCTGGATCGCTTGACGACGACCTTAGCAATCTTTGGGCTGTGCAAAGGAAACTTGCGTTCGACACCTTCACCTTGAACGATGCGACGAACCGTAAACATTTCGCGAGTACCGGAACCGCTCTTGGCGATTACGGTGCCGTTGAAAATCTGAATGCGTTCCTTCTCACCTTCGAGAATGCGTGTATGCACATCGACTTCATCGCCGACATCGAACTTTGGTACGTCGGTTTTCAGGTTGCCCTTTTCTACAAGGGCGAGAATTTGTTGACTCATGGCTTAGTATCCTTTCGCGTTGAAACTATGACTTCGATTATGTCGTACATTCAGCAAATTGACCGGCAACGGATAACTTTTTCAACCCGAAGCGCCAGCGAGGCGCTTCGCGAGTTGGTCCAATTCCTCGCTGGCGCGTCGGGTTAAAATACAACCATGCGAATCATCAATGTGCTGACTGTTTTGTTCTTTCTACTTTCCCTCTGGCGGCAAAAGGTCCGCACGCCGCTGGCGGGTCTTTTGCAAACTCTGCTCGCGCCGCCAGCGCGCGATCTCTTCATGATTTCCCGACAACAACACCTCGGGCACTTGTAGCCCGCGATACTCACGTGGCCGCGTAAACTGTCCCGACTCCAGCCACCGATCCGCGGTGGAAAACGAATCGTCCACCGCACTCTGTTCGTGACCTAATACTCCTGGTATTAGGCGAATCACCGCATCGATCACCACCATTGCGGCGACTTCGCCACCCCCGAGTACATAGTCGCCAATCGACAACTCGTCCGGGTGCAGCAACTGTCGCACACGATCGTCAAACCCCTCATACCGCCCGCATAGCAACACCAGTCGCCGGTGCTGCGCAAGTTCTTCGACCACGGGTTGCGATAACCGCCTCCCCTGCGGCGTCAGCATGACCAAGTGGCCTGGCTCTAATGTACTTCGACCATCCACTACTACATTGTCTACTGCATCACCGTCTTCTACATCACCGTCTTCTACATCACTGACTGGCGGTTTGTCGCCACGCTGAACCGCCTCGACACATTCCACCACCGGAGGACACTTTAGGACCATTCCCGGTCCTCCTCCAAACGGCCGATCATCAACCACGCGGTGGCGTCCGGCTGCCCAATCGCGAATATTGTGCAATTGAACGTCGATCAAACCTCGTTCGATGGCCAGCTTCACCAGGCTTTGGCTGGTGTAGCCGCTGAATATCTCAGGAAACAGCGTTAGGACATCGAAACGCATATATTCACACTCACGCATTAGTAAGGCCACGGTTGGTGCCGCTGCGCGAAGCGCCTTGCACCGCAACGCCTGCCAATGCATCCCTGGCACTTCTGCTTAGGACTACGAGGCCTCGCCGCTTTCGCTAGCTGCTGCTTCGGCTGCCGGCGCTTCGCTACTTTCGGCTGTTGCTTCCGTAGCGCTTGCCTCGGCGGCTGCCGCTTCTGCGACTGCTGCTGCTGCGGCTTCCTTCTGACCTGGGACGAACTTTGGCTCGCCCGGCTCAGGAATCGCACGCGGTGCCTTTAGCTTTTCTTGGGCTTGCTTTTGCAAATCAATATGCGAACCGTTCGGCCCATACTTCTTGATCAGCGTGCTGACTCGCTCGGAAGGAGTCGCACCGACACTGAGCCAGTAGGCCAGACGATCCTGATTGAAGCTGGCGCGAGCGTCGGTGTCCTTGATGCTTGGATCGTAGGTACCGAGATCCTCAAGCACGCGGCCATCGCGCGGTGCACGTGAATCGGTTGCGCAAATACGGAAGTACGCTCGGTGCTTCCGTCCCATCATTTTCATACGAATCTTGACTGCCACGTCGTTCTCCGAAAAGTGAAAAAAACATTGTCGTTATCGTTAAACACACATCAGCCACGCGACTCATACACCGCGCCGCTTGCGGCGCAGTTCTTTTTCGCGTGCCTTTTTGATCTTTCTGCGTTCGTCAGGGGTCAGCCGCTTACCGGTGCCGGCTTTCTTGACGGCCATTCGACCATCCGGACTCATTGCACCGTTTTGCAGTTGCTGAATCGCCTGCATTTTCTCGCGCATCCCTTTGCCAGCCAGACCCGTCATCATCGACTTCATACTGTCAAACTGCTTGACCAAGCCGTTGACCTCGCTTGGATCGACTCCTGCTCCGGCGGCAATCCGGCGGCGACGACTCTGATCGATGACCTTGCTAGGATTTCGCCGTTCGTCGGCCGTCATGCTGTCAATCATGCCAAACAGCCGCCCCATGTCCTTGTCCAAGTCGGCCCCTTCCAGCATCTGCTTCATCTGACCCATGCCAGGAATGAAGCCCATCACCTTGCCGAGTGGGCCAAGCCGGCGGATCATCCCCATCTGCTTGCGGAAGGTGTCGAGCGTGAACTCGCCACGGCGGAGGGCTTCCTCCTGCTTCTGCATCTCGTCCTGGTCGAACTTTTCCTGAGCCTGCTCGACCAGGGTTAGGATATCCCCCATGCCGAGAATTCGCCCGGCCATGCGGTCAGGGTGAAATTCTTCCAGCGATTCTAGATGCTCGCCGGTGCCGATGAACTTAATCGGCACACCGGTGACATGCTTGACGGAGAGCGCTGCACCACCACGTGCATCACCATCCAGCTTGGTCATGATGACGCCGTCCAACTCCAAGGCGTCGTTAAAGGCCTTAGCACTGTTGACGGCATCCTGACCGGTCATGCCATCGACGACTAGATAAATTTGATCTGGCTCGCAACGGCGGTCGATCCGCTTGAGCTGTTCCATCAACTCTTCGTCGATGTGCAGCCGACCGGCCGTGTCGAGGATAACAACCTGAATGTCTTCCTTGCGTGCCTTGGCCACGGCGTTCTGACAGACCACCACAGGGTCCGTCTGACCTGGCTCGCTGTAGACTGGAATTCCTAGTTGCTCTCCCAGAACGTGCAACTGCTGAATTGCCGCCGGGCGTTGCAAGTCGGCCGCGACCAACATCGGCTTGCGCCCGCGCTGCATGATCATGCGACCAAGCTTGCCGCAGGTGGTCGTCTTGCCGGAGCCTTGCAAGCCGCAAAGCATCAAGACACTGGTATCGGCTTTCAAATGCAGCGAATGATCGACCGGCCCCATCAGGTTGATCAGTTCGCGATGGACAATCGCCACCAATTGCTGGCTAGGATCGAGCGACTTCAATACCTGCTCGCCGATGGCCTCTTCGGTCACGCGGGCCATGAAGTCCGTTACGACCGAGTAGCTAACGTCGGCCTGCAGCAGGGCTTGCTCGACCGTTTGCAGGCCTTCGCGCATGTTCGATTCCGTGAGCTTCCCCTTGCCGCGCAGATTGCGCAGCGCTGTGGAAAGTCCATCTTGAATCGATTCAAACATGATCCCGTCTTTCAGTCACTAAACCCAAATACGCATCGAACCAACGCCGACCAAACTGCTTGGTGACGAGGCTTCATTGAAAAAACGACCGGCTAAGAATTCGCATGGAAATCCGCTGGCCGCGACCGCAAATCCATTGGATTCTCGCAGCCGACGTAAGTCGCAGCGCGCAATAACAAGCTTGCAGTCACAAGCGTGCCAGCGTTTGAGACAATCCAGTGCCGCCCCCGGCAGCATCGACGCAATAGCACCGATCTGACAAACAAAGGGCCGCTCGCGCCAGATTATGGCGCAAACGGCCATTTTAGCGGAAGGGGCGGCATTTTTGCAATGCTACGAAGCGGGAAAAGTAACCTATTTGCGCAGCAGTAGTTGGGGCCATTTTGGTCCCCCTGCTAGAAAGCGCTATTCAGACACTTTCAAAGGGACCGCAACTGCCTCTTTTTGGCCGTTTGCCGCAATGGTCAAGGGAATCGTCCAGACAACACTCCCCTGCTTGCAGGTTCCTTCTGGCCCCCCCTTGCAGTAGTAGTAGTTCATAGAGACCTTCACGGTTTCCTGCCCGGACTGAGCTGTCAGCTTGAGTGGCACTTCAAACGAGGCTTTTGGATCGGTGAGTCTTACAACCGACCCGATGCTGCCGCGGTCGACGGGACCCTTTTCTCCCTCGGCCTCGACCATGTAGAGATTCGGGGCCAGTTCGTTCATGTGCCAGTCCGTCGGGAGGTTCAACTGGACATTCAGAACCACCCCTTCTGGCCCCGGCTGGACGGTTACGGGCGCCAGCTTGACTTGCTGGGCGTCACGAAAACTTGGTTTGCGGACCACTGCCGGATTGAGCGCGGTCGCTGGGTGTGCGAGTCCTTCGATGGTGAGGGTCGCCACAGCGTTGTTATTTGCCAGATCGATCGTCCGAATGACGTGGTTGTTGGTGTCGGCCACGTACAGCTTGCCGGCGGCATATGTGATTCCAGATGGCTCATCGAACTCGGCAGGGCTGTCGGTCGCCCCCTCTTTGCCACTGCCGACCAGTGTTGTCGAGGTATTCTTGGCCGGATCAACGACTTTGATCTTGTTGTTGTACGTATCAGCGACATACAGCAATTTGTCGTGATATACCACGCCCAGAGCGTGCTGTAACAATGCCTGAGATTTATTCCCATCCTTGTCGCCAAAGGTGAATAGCGAGTTTAGCGTGCCAATGATCGTTTTCACCGGTTTACGGGTATCAAACGGAACCGCACGAATGGCGCTTCCTTCGCTATCGGCAACGAAGAGCAACGTGCCGTCGCTGGTCAGGCCACTAGGTTGCGCGAAAGAAGAATAGCCAGTTTGATAAGGTTCCTTGGGGAGCAGACGGCCATCGACAATGCTTTCGCGACCATTTCCGGCATAAGGGCCGATTTCCTTTTCATCGAGACTCATCTTCCAGATTTGGTGCGGCCCTGCCATCGCGATATATAGGTCTTTGTCGTGAATATACAGATCCCAAGGACTATTGAGCGCAGTGGCTTTTGGCGCACCAACAAATCGCTCAGGAGGATTTCCAGGTACTATGCCCGCGACCAACTGGCCATCTTCACCCCACAGTCCTGGCCAGGCGCTCTTTCCTTGAAAGCCAAGCCCGGCAATCGTCGAAACCTGTTTTGATTTCAAGTCGACTTTGCGGATCAGATGGTTCTCGGTATCGGCGACGTAGAGCGTGTCGCCCCGTAATGCCATACCCTGTGGATGGTCGAAAGTTGCCGTTTTATAGTTCCCATCGGCAGCACCGATCACACCATTGCCGATGATGTCGAGTAGCTTGCCCGCCAGGTCGGTGATGACAATGCGATTGTGATTGCTATCCGAGATAAACAGCCGGTTCGACGCCTCATCGGCCAGCACCTTGCCAGGAAAGCGCAAGGGTGTGGCCGCTTCCTTGGCACGCTCCAGATCGAACTTGATCGGCTCCAGATTCAGTAGGTTTCGATCACGGTAATACGGCAGGTTTTTCTTGAGGAAGTCGTCGAAGACTTCAAATTTGGTCTCACCGCTATCCATAGCCACCAGATTTCCCTCAGGATCAATGATCCGGAAACTGGGCCAGCTATTCACGCGGTACCGATTCCAAATTTTATGTTCTGCGTCGTTGATCACAGGATGTTCGATTTCATAGCGCATCACGGCGTCTTTGATGTTCTGCGTGTCTTGCTCGCCGGCAAACTTTGCCGAGTGAACACCGATCACCACGACCTCGTTGGGATACGCCTTCTCTAGTTTCTTCAATTCCGGCAACACATGAATGCAGTTGATGCAGCAATAGGTCCAGAAATCCAGAACCACAAACTTGCCGCGCAGGTCCTTTAGATCCAAGGGAGCGGAAGTATTAATCCAGCCGGTGCCCCCTTCAAGGGATGGCGCTGGTCGACGCTGCGGAAATGGATGCGGTCCCATTGGTTCGCGACCTTTGGCAGTTGGGTTACGACTGGCAGGGGGCTGCTGGCCCGAGGCACTATTTCCCGCGACCAGAGATATAAGAGCCAATGAGACTGCAACTGTCAGCAACAATGTTACCGTCAGTAGCAGATCGCCAAAGGACTTTTGAATGTTTGCTTTCATTCGGTCGATTCCTATTTGGTGGAGCCAGTCTGGCTCGAATATAATTCCCTGCGCGGTTGGGCACCCTCTTGTGACATCAATTCTATTCTATGCTGTCGGTCAACTCAAATATCCGGGCCGACAGCAGGCGATATCACGGCCTGAGAATGCCGCGATCATCAAGAATCGAGGAACACGGTAGTCGGTTTAGGGGCACCGCGCAGCAAATTAATACATCGCCAGGACAATTAGAAAGCAGAGCCAGGCTGCCAGCGCTCCGCAGGCTATCGCCAGCCGCACACGCTGCCAGAATGTGGGCGCAATGGCCTGCCGACTGGTGCGTAGGGCGCCTATCCCGCCCGATTCGGGCATTTCGCGCAGTTCACGCGCCGCCTGTTTGAGGGGGTGCGATGATTTTGAACTCATGGACCAGCCCTTTCTCAAAGTCGAATACATTATCAAAATCTTCGCGGCGATCGTGCTTGGTCTTTTTCATCTGCTTGATCTCAATCAGATTGAAAACAATCTCGCCAAAGTCCGCCGTGCTCTTAACTCCCCAGCTATTCAAAACGCACTTGGCCATGTAACCGTACTGCTCCAACGCATACAGTCGAATCGCTTCGCACAACTGCTGACCGCTCAAATGCCGCTCAATCGGTGCCGATTCCGATGACTTGGACTGCGTACGAACTGCCGGTTCGTCGTCGGTCTCTACATCGGGCGTAGCGTCTTCTCCAAACCGCAGCACCTCGTGCGCGTAGTTCAGTGCTTCAAAGACGAACACGTAAGCGTCAAACTTGTAACGCTTGTCCTTCTTCAGCAGTTTCAGGATTTTATTGGAAGGGTCGCTCATGGGCCGATTATCGAAGTAAGCAAATCTGTAATGGCAATGAATTGCAGCAATGAGGTTTGTGTGCCACTGGCTTTGCCAGTGTGATTCGCCATAATGCACTCAGCACTGGCGGAGCCCATTGGTATCTACACAATTCTGCTAGCACGGGGGGCTTGACGCTAGCACGTAGAATGGAAGTATGTACCACTTCCTCGGATTGATCAACGCCTA
>JAWXCH010000558.1:0-16703 GCA_034440595.1 Planctomycetota bacterium
CCTCTCTGGCCGGTAAGAATGTTTCCACGCGCAACCGGTCCAGCCGCATGATGCGCAAGATGGTATCGCCCGGATTGACCCATTCCCCTCTTTGCTTTTTGACCTGCACCACCATGCCGTCAAAAGGAGCGACCGTTTGACGGCGGCGGACATCGATCTCGGCGGAGTTCAGTTCAGCACGATGCAGTTTTTCGGTCAGGCGTGCAATCGCCAATTCTTCCTGAGCTTGTTCGATTTCCAGCTCCGAACGTTCGGCAGTCAGTCGCAACTGATCCATTTCAGTGGCCGATACGCTTTTTTTGAACTGCTCCAGTGAGTCCTTGGCTCTTTGGTAATCCGCGTGGGCTACCTCGGCGGCCTTTTTTGAATATCGCACGCTGACATCGTTTTTTGCCTTGGCGGTGGCAATTTCCAGTTCAAAACGGGCCTTGGCCAGCGCCGCTACGGCCGCGTCGTCCTCTACCTTGGCCAGCAACTGCTGCGCCTTCACCGCGTCTCCTTCGCGAACTAGCAATTCAGAAATTGCACCTGCTTCCTTGGCCGGCAGTTCCACTTGCTCGATCACGGTGAGCAGTGCCCCATCGACCTTGAGTGGCTCAGCGGCAAATAGCGAACTGGTCGCCGCGATGGCTATGAATAATGTGCTGATGTAGAGCTTCATCAATGCAGTCTTTCTTACATTAAGAGACATTTGCAACACCTCCCACCATTTCTATTAAAACAACACGCGGCGGCGAATCGCGTTCCAGGCATCGTGCAGCCAGACAAATCCCAAGGATCGCCCCCCGCAGTCAATATTGCCAATGACTCTGGCTCCAGGGCGACGCACGGGGGGCGGATCGTCCAAGCGTACTGTTACGGTGACTGTCGGTTCGGCCTGCTCGCGCGGACTGGTCCTGGCGGCAATGTTTTGCACCGTGCCAAGGTAGGTCGTGCCCGGATCGATTGCCAGTGCAAATTCAACCGACTGCGGTGTTCCGTTGTCGATCGCTTTTTGCCAGGCCTCTTGCACATAGCCGACTTTGTTATCCGGTACGTGCAATTCAACCAGCCAACCTCCTTCGATATCGGCCAGCGAGAGCAATTTTTGCCCGCGCTGGACAGGACGATTGGCCAGCAACCGCGCCAGGTCAGCGGTCAGGACCTGACCTCGAATTGGGCTAGTGACCCGCAGTTCTTTCATCTGCAAATCGACAATCTCTTGCTGTTGTTTTAGACTGGCAATCTGCTGCTTGATGGTCTCTTCCTCAGCGGTCAGTTGCAGTGGCTTGGTGGTACTTTCATTGTCGTTGCCATCCAGTCCCAATCTGGCTGCCTGAATGGCCAGCAACTTCTTCTCCGCCGTTTGCAGTTCGCCGGACAGCCGCGCGCTTTCAAAGTCCAGTGTCGGGCTGCGCAGTTCAAGCAGCGGTGCACCCGTGTCCACCATCGCTCCTTGCTCGGTTTGTACCTGTTGAACAATGCCGTCCATAGAGGCGAACAACTCTTGCCGCACGATCGGTTGTAACTCGCCCGGGCTTTCAACTGTAAAATCTGCGGGAATGAGGATCAACGCCAGCGTAGCGGCTGCCAGAAGGCCCAGCACCAATAACGTCTTTGGCAACTGCTTGGCCTGGGCCAGCCAACCAATTTTCGCCAGCCCGCGATTGAATGAAATCAACGGCAGCCGGTCCACCGCCTGGGCATTGCGTACCGCCAGAGTGCTGTGCTGTGCTACGCTCATCACGCGGCGCAGGAATAAATCATCCGCCACGATCGCTGAGAACTGCTCGACAATCAGCGCTCCGATGGGAATAGCTGCCGCGCTGCCGGTGGTAGGCTGCTGTTGTTCATCCGCGCTTTGCGCTTCGTCGGACAAGAGCGGTACTACTGCCAATGTCCGCGCATGCGACTCTTCGATATAGGCCTGCAATGGCTCTTGAATCTGAGGAGGCAGCTCGTCGGAGTGTCCATAGTACCAAAGCGATTGCCCAGTCACGGCCACGCGTGCGGCAAGCGTTTCCAACTGGCGGACTGCATTGGCGCGACGATTGACCGTATCCAATCCGCTGACCGCCAGCAGTTGGTATTTTCCGCCACGGTTAACTATCACACTTAGTCGATCGGCCTGCGCCATGCGGCGACCTTCGTTGGCCACGGCGAACGCGACCTGCTGCAAGTCACCGCCTTGATGCACCTGATTGACGAACTGTTCAAAATCTTGCCAGACATCTTCGCGCTGGCGGAGAATCCGCACGCGGTGCTGGCGATGATAGTCCAGCGCAATTTCGGCCAGCGCTGCGACGAAACGCAGATACCCTTGTTGCACTTGCGGCGACAACGCCGATCGAACCACCAGTTCGACCACGCCGGCATCATCTTCGATGCGCCACGGTGCCAGCACCAACAGATGTTCCGTTGCAGTACTGACCGCGATATTCAGACTGGTCTGTCCACCTAGCTGCACTGCCGAGGGAAACGGATTTGCGGAGGAAGGGAGCGCGGCAACTCGTGGCTCCTCGCTTTGGACGGTGGAATGTAAAATCTGCCCGTGGGCCAGCGACGAACTGGGGTCATTCATCAACCGCAACGTCTGCCAATTGAGCTGCGAATCGAGCCGCAGCGATCCTTGCTGTGACCCAACCCAAATCGCCCCCCCGGTCGCGGCCAAAGCCGCGCAGCCTTGATTCAATAGGGCAGCGTGAAACTGGGCCACCGTCAGGCCCGATGAGGCCAGCCGCGACAGCTCATCGATGACATCCTCCAGGTGCCGACCGACAGCGGCGCTGGCCGCTGGTGGCATGCCCGGCATGGATGCCGAGGAAGGCTCAAACTCTGGTGCTGCCGAGGATTGGGTCATGTTCCAAGTATAGCCAACTCCTCTTGCTATCGCCTATTGCGGCAAAATAGCGACCTGACTGCCGTTCGGCCCGCACGCTAGCGGGCTTGCACGAATCGCCGATTCTCCAAGCGGTTCTTCCTAGACTCCCACCTTTACCGAGATTCCCGCCGTGCCAACTGGCGGGATTGGTAATCTGCGAGAAATTTTCCGGTTCGGCGGATATTAACGGTTGATCCGACTGTAGGAGTGCCGATGAAAATGGCGTGTTCCGCCGCGCTCATTGCGCGGCTGAGGTTTGCCGTGTCGTTGTTTAGCTCCGATTTCCGATGCATCCACGCCTGGTGCGACAGACCGCGATACTATGCACGCTGGCCATTGGCCTGTCGGGCTGCACCGCGCCGTCGACATTCAAGTTCGAGGATAGCGAGGACATCAGCCACTATCAGCGTGTCGCGACCGAGATTGAGTACCCGGACGTGAATGAGTGCTCGGCTGAGCAGTTGCATACCCCAGTGCCCATGTCGCTGGATAGCAGCGGCGAGCCACGGTATTGGAACTTGAGTCTGGAAGAAGCGGTGCATCTGGCACTGGTCAATTCGCGAGTTCTGCGCGATCTGGGTGGGCAGATTCTGCGAACACCGGGCACCGTCCGGACGATTATGGAGCCGGCGATTGTCGAGACCGACCCGCGCTTTGGTGTCGAAGCGGCACTATCTGAGTTTGATACGGTGTTTTCTTCGCAGGCGATTGGCGAAAAGAATGACCGTGCGATCAACAATCAATTGCTCGGTGGTGGTACCAACCTGTTCAACCAGGATCTGTTCAATTTGCAGAGCCAGTTGCAAAAACGTGCGGCCACCGGCACGTTATTTACGTTGCGACATCATACCGACTACGACGCTAACAACGCCCCGGCCAATCTGTTTGGCAGCGCTTGGAATACCAACTTTGAAACCGAGGTCCGTCAGCCGTTGATGCAAAATGCCGGGTTGGAATACAACCGGATTGCTGGACCGAACGGCACGATTGGCGCACCGAACGGTGTCTTGATCGCACGAGTCAATACCGACATCGCACTTGCCGATTTTGAAGCTGGCGTTCGCGACCTGGTGAGCAATGTCGAGAACGCCTACTGGGATCTGTACTTTGCCTATCGCGATCTGGACTCCAAGATTGCCGCGCGAAATTCGACTTTGGAGAGCTGGCGGCGTATCGAAGCACTGTACATCACCGGCAAACGTGGCGGCGATGCCTTGCGCGAGGCCGAAGCACGCGAGCAGTACTTCCGTTTTCAGGAAGAAGTTCAGAATGCACTCAGCGGACGCTTGATCGAAGGAACTCAGACCAATAACGGCAGCGGCGGCGGTTCGTTCCGCAGTCTGGGTGGCGTGCAAGTCGCCGAACGGCGGCTTCGCTTGATTGCTGGCCTGCCGATTACCGATGGACAGTTGATTCGCCCTTCACAAGAACCACCCCTGGCCAAAGTAATCTTTGATTGGAACGAAGTCACCAATGAGGCACTCGTTCGCCGCGTGGAACTGCGTCGCCAAAAGTGGCAGATCAAACGGCGCGAGCTGGAACTGATTGCCGCCAAGAACTTTCTGCTGCCGAATTTTGATGCCATTGGTCGCTATCGCTGGCGCGGGTTTGGCAAGGATCTGCTCGATCCTCGCACCAGCAGCAATGACCCATTCGACAATGCCTATCAGAACCTGACCGACGGCGAATTTCAGGAGTGGCAGTTAGGGCTGGAATACTCAGTACCGCTCGGCCTGCGTCGCGGACACGCTGCGGTGCGCAACGCCGAGACAATTCTGGCACGAGATCGCGCCGTGCTGTTTGAACAGGAGCGCGATGTCATCCTTGGTCTGAGCAATGCATTTGCCGAAGTTGAACGTGCCTGGGGAGTCGCACAAACCAATTACGATCGCCGTCTGGCCGCCAATGCGCAGCTCGGTGCTACACAATCGGCCTTTGACGCCGGTCGCGTGCAATTGGATCTGGTCCTGGAAGCACAGCGCCGCATGACTGAGTCTGAGACGCGGTACTTTGCCTCCTTGGTCGAGTACGCCCTGGCCGTGAAGAACATGCATTACGAAAAAGGCTCGCTGTTGGATTACAACGAAGTGCATCTGGCCGAAGGGCCGTGGCCGGGCAAGGCGTACAAAGACGCCGCCGAACGGACCGGCGGGCCAGGTTCGCCGCGTTGGCCATTTAACTACATCTTTACCAAGACCAAGCCGATCAGCCAGGGGCCGTTCCCGCAACAGACGTTGCCAGAGCCGATCGCGGGCGAAGGAGAAATCGTTCTGCCAGGGCAGCCGTTGCCAAGCAATGTGTTGCCGGCTGAATCCATTCCGCCGGGCACTTTGCCCGCGAATACTCCGCACGAATTACCGGGGCCGAGTGCCCCGCGACGTGGCCAACCGGGAAGCAGTTCCTCTGCGCCTAGTGCAGTGCCGTCCGCCGCACCAGGTGCAGTGCCGGACCATCCGATCAACGTACTGCCAAGTAGCGTGACCGATTCGGGCAGAGCGAGAGTCGCCGCAGCGGTGAAGCGAAATACAACGACCGCCAACCAACCAGCCACGCAAGATGTAATGCCAGTGAACTCGTCTGCACCATACATGCCCGTGCAGCATGCAATTCCTCAAGGTGCTACACCGACTGCTAGTCCTGCTCGCACGCAACCGGTGAACACGCCGTCACGGCCAACTCGTGGAACACCCACGCTGGCTCCGCCAGAACCGATTGGGCCATCTACCGGCCGCTCAGCACATGTCGTCTACAGCGCTCCGCACGGGGCCGCAATCGATCGCCCGGCTCAGCCCGCGTCGTTTGAAGATAGCGGCGTCACTGAGTTTCCGAGTGTTCGGTAGTGGAACCCCGAGGTAACGGTTCGACGAATCCTCCACCTCTCCACCCGCAAGACTCTGACTTTACAAATCGCGCCCTGGGGGAGAGGTCGACGCCCCAGCGTCGGGTGAGGGAAACTAGAGAGGTGAAACTAGATCAGGCGAACACTTGCGCAAAGAAGGTGAGAACCTGTTGCTCATTTTCTATTCTAACCGTTTTTTAACCCACCCTCACCCGCGGCTGATACCGCGACCTACTCCCGCAAGCGGGAGAGGTGAAGAAATAACTCGCCTCGTTCTTAGATTACGCGACTTGTTACGCGGGAGAGGTGAAGCGGTATCGCAACTCGCGGACAAGACTGGCAGGATACCGCGCTCCGCTAGCGCGTCGCGGCTAACATCATTCAACCGTTTGCGGCAATCAAAAGCGCAAACTATTGCGACCGTGAATGAAGAACGCTCGACCGTTGTCCTTACGGCGTGCGAACCGTATCGTTGGTATACGCTTCGAGAGGCTGCGGGCGGCCAAAGTAGAAGCCTTGTGCATATTCAAAGCCTAGCTGCGCGCAGGTTTCTGCCTCTTCGGCGTGTTCGATCCCCTCGGCCAACGGAGCGATACCAAAATCGCGAATCATCCGCACCAGTTGCGCCAGCATCTGCTGATGCTTGGACTGTGCAATGTGAATGTTGCGAATCAGCTTGAGGTCAAACTTCAAATAGTCCGGCGGAACCTCAATCAATTCGGCCAGGCGACCTTGCCCTGCGCCAAAGTCATCGTAGGCCAGGCCAATATGCAGATCGTGCAGGGCCAGCCGCAGTTGCCGCATTTTTTGGGCGTCGGTAATGGCCCCTTCGTGAATCTCCAACACGATCGGTTGCGTTGGTGCAATGGCGCGCATCTCGGTCAACGACCGTAGCAGATCCGTCCCCTGCATTTCGTTCGGATGCGTATTGACGAAAATCAGCGGGTTGTTGGGGAGCTTGCTGCCGACTCGAATCCCTTCGTTCCGCAGCATCACGCTCAGTTCGCATTCCAGCCCCAGCGAGCTGGCAACGTTGAACATGACCAGAGGGCTATGCAGGCCTTCCAAGGGACTTCGGCCTAGCGATTCGTATCCAATGACTTGCCGTTCGGCCAACCGAAGGATCGGCTGAAAGTATGGGGTCACCATTCGATCGGACAGCAATCGGTCGAACTGCAAGAGCGCCAGCGGCCATTCGCCGGGTGCTTGTTCCAAGGTCTGTCGCAAGGCAACGGAGACGCGATCACAGCCGAGGCGGAAAACGCTGTTGGCAAATTGGATCAGATCCCCTTCGCGCACGACCGTTTCGCCGCGGAGCCGAGTGCCGTTCACAAATGTTCCGTTCGTACTGCCAAGATCGCGAAGCAGCAGTGTGCCATTCTGTTCAAAGAACTCGGCATGCTGCTTGGAAATGGTCGGGTCCGGCAGCGAGAAGTGCAACTCCGGCAGGCGGCCAATCCGAAACGGCAACTGCTTGATCGTGACCTTGCGGATGGACAAGGTCGTGTCCGCGCAGCCGGTCAAGCACCAGGTTGCTTCTGCCGAAACCACAGCCGCGCTTGTCATGTCGGTCCTCGGAAGTACGTAATGCCGGACTGTGCTAAATCGTGTGAGGCGTTTCGACGCAGAATAATCCAAGCGTCGTTGTCAGTCAGACATCGTGTCCAAGGGAATCTTGGGATACGTTTGCCAGTTAGGCAAATCGGTCAAGCCGCGCAGGTGGAGCTGTGCCGATTATTCGGTCTTTTTGCGTCAAGAAGTGCCTGCTTGGTCCCTGTCGTGACCCAATCATTAGGATCCACTTCATTTCTGCGGCCAATAGTCCGGCCTGCCTAACCATTTATGTTCAATCTGGTGCATGCAAAGTGCGCTGTCCAGAACGATGCTGCCTAATGGGAATTGCTGTGCATCGTCATAAAAAGTCGAACTGAAGTGCGCTACGTCAAACGGCTCGCAATGCCACCCTTGGCAGTTCATTTCCAAGCTGTCGAGTCGCTCAGAACCGCTGGTCGGCGAGTACCCGCAACTCGCGTTTCGATGGAACTCCGAAATCTCATCCATAGACGCGAAAACCGAGCCAGCACGCAAGTCGCGGCCTACTGTGCCGCTGACCCGCACTTCCATTTTCTGGTCATGCGATAACACATGAATTGCTATCTGGTCACCGCTCTCATGCACAGTGAAAGTGCTGTGATGATGCTCGCCGGGAAAGAGCCTGCCACCTACCAGTGCGTTCAGCCGCGAATTGGTATCTCGCCGCGCAATATAAACTGAATAGGGGCTGGTACTCCCTGGTGGTGATTCGATCGCCACGCGGTGCGCCATGTTCTCGCTACCGATGCCGAGCCAACGTGGCAGGCCGACGGGTCGAATTTGTTTTAGGCGAATCAAGCAGATTCCGACGATCGCGTGCCCTTGGACCAACTGTGGGCTGATACCGACCGGCAGCCAGGGGGTGACAAATTGCGGATCGACGCGAAAATTGATCAGCAAGCGCCGATCGATCAAGCCGTGGATGGTGGGGAGACGCATAAGTAAGTGTTTGTTGGTGTTGGGCTTGTCGGTGTTAGGCTTGTCGGAACTGGCGGAGCCGATTTGCTGGTTCGTTGTCTATTATCCAACCGCGTGCTTTAGCCCAAATTAACAGCCGACCGCGCAAGTTTGTAAACGGTGCCTTACCGGCGGTGGATTATTTCGCGAAACCAAGAAAAAGCACGACTCAAATTGGAACAAAATCGATGCACGTGGAGTAAATATTGGGGGCGCAATTGCGAACCTACGCATAGCAGTCGTGTCGAACACAGGAAGTGTCGAACATTGCGTTTCAGAACACAGGCAGGGAACAAAAGGAGGGGCCGTGGCTCGACAGTGACATTTGAACTCAGTGACATTTGAACTCAGTGTCATATGAACTCAGTGTCATTTGAATTCAGAGCCATTGCATTAGCACCATGAACAGTCGTCAGTTGAAGAAGCTAGGGATTCCCGAGGATCCAGATTGCATCGCCGCCGCGCTGCGTGGAATCCAATCGGCATCGAAAGCCGGCATGCTGCGCAATTTAGAGTTGCGGCAGATTTTTGCCAGTATTTTGTCCAGCCCGGCGGAGCATTTTAGCGACCCTCACTTCGGTGAGCTGGCCTGTGTCCTGACGGCCTTGGCCGAACCAATCGAACCGGTTCAGCCGATCGAGTATCGCACCTGGGGGAGCGAAATCGACGCGGGCGCACATCAACAAATGGCGCTGGCCTGCCAAATGCCGAACGCCATCGGCGCGGCCTTGATGCCAGATGCGCATGTCGGTTATGGGTTGCCGATCGGGGGTGTGCTGGCGCTGCGGGACGCAGTATGTCCATTTGCAGTTGGCGTGGACATTGCCTGTCGGATGAAGCTTTCGGTGTTTGATGTACCGACTGAGCAGCTTGGTGCCTCTTGGCATTTTGAGAAGTTTCGCAACGCCTTGGAGCAGGGTACGCTGTTTGGTGTCGGCGCACGCTACAAGAAGCCGATGCAGCACGCCGTGATGGACGAGGATTGGACTGTCTCTCGCGTCACGCGCGAGAACAAGGACAAGGCCTGGCAGCAGCTAGGGACCAGCGGCTCGGGCAATCACTTTGCCGAGTTCGGTACACTCACGCTGTCGCAGGACGCGCCGGATCTGGGGCTAACCGCCGGTACGTACGTCGCCCTACTAACGCACAGCGGCAGTCGCGGGGTAGGTGCAGCAGTTTGCAGTACCTATAGTGCCATCGCACGCGCGAATCTGCCGCGACGGTTTGAGTTCCTAGGTCGGCTAGCATGGCTCGATATGCAATCCAGCGCGGGCCAAGAATACTGGGCCGCCATGAATCTGATGGGGCAGTACGCCGCGGCGAATCACGCTGTGATCCATCGGCAAGTCACGCATCTGCTGGGTGCCGAGGTGATCGCTGGCGTCGAAAACCACCACAACTTCGCTTGGAAGGAAAGGCATGGCGATGAGGATCTGTATGTCCATCGCAAAGGGGCCACGCCAGCAGGGCCCGGCGTGCTGGGCGTCATTCCTGGTTCAATGGCCGATCCGGGCTACGTTGTGCGCGGTAAAGGGGACGCCACCAGTTTGCATTCCGCGGCGCATGGTGCCGGGCGCCGAATGTCGCGCACTGCCGCGCGACAGCAGTACAACTTTCGCGCTGTGCAAAAGGATCTGGAGAAGCGCGGGATCACGATCCTCTCGGCCGGTGCGGACGAAGTGCCGGGCGTATACAAAAACATCGACAGCGTCATGGCCGAGCAAACTGACCTGGTCGAAGTGGTCGCGCGCTTCGATCCCAAGATCGTCAAAATGTGCGGCGATGGGAGTGCTGCGGAGGACTAGGGGACTTGATCATTTCAGTAGTGGCAATCCAATAATAAATGACAAATGATTGATAACAAATGATAGATAAGCACAACCTGCCATCTCGCTGCGCGATTTATTATTTGTTATCAACCATTTATTATTTTCTATTTATCAAATCCGACCTCTCCCGGTGGGAGAGGTGAATGAAACGCACCCCCACTACATCAATTCGCTGCCGCCTAGTCCGCCGCCGCTAAAACTACTACCGCTCAGGCTGCTTCCGGTCAAACTGCTACTGCTCAGGTCACTGCCACTGGTGTTACTATTGCCTGGCTCCAGCACATGCGCCAGCACCGCCGCATCGGTCTGCACCATTCGCAGCAGGTACCAGGCTGTTAGCGAGCAGAGAAAGCCACCGATCGCCGCGGTTCCCATTGAACGCAGATACGCCCCTTCCATCGTCGCCAACAGCAGCATGGCCACGAACGGTGTCGTGATGGCCACGCCAAAGAACCAACCGCTCCGCACATACAGCCGCCGCAGGCGCTGAGCGTCCTCTTCATTGGCCATACCGACCGGCAACAGTGCCGTATAAAACGCCTGCAACATGACCAACGTCACGGTGAAATAGACCTGCGCAAAGACGATCAGCCCAAAGATCAATTGCGTCGGCAGAAAATGTGCAAATAGCCCCTGATCCATTTGATCCTCTGGAAGCTCCAGATGGATCCAAACCGCAAATGCAAACCCGGAGCCAACCCAAAAAGAGAGCGTGAGCCATGCGACCGTGTCTCCCATCCAGGTGCAACGCCGACGATAGCGCGCCAAATCCTGCGTCGGTTGGACTTGTGCGATCGGTCGTTGCTGCCGACTCTGCTTCCCCACTGCACGAAGAATCGGCCAGACCAGATACAGAATCAGCGAAATCCCCAAGACGTACGCCAAGCCATTGACCACCGGGATCATGGTTTGCTGAAACTGTATCTTGACGTTCTCCGGCAAATTTTCGACCAGAGCCGTAAAGTTGAAGACAATGTTGAGTACGCTAAAGATCAAATTCGGAACAACGCCAGCAATCACCGTCGCCAATATCGGATGGCTACGGGCACGGTCCTGCCACGATTTTCGCCGCGGACGAAACAGCTTGCCGACACGTGGTTGCAGGCACAGCTCAAGCTGCCGTGACAACATTGCAGCCGTCGGGCGCAGATTCGCATCCGGGTTCAAACAGCTCAGCAAGATTTCTTGCAATCCTGCCGGCAATTCGCGCGGCAAGGTGGCGATCATCTCGGCCGTCAGCCCCGCATGGCGACGTTCGGTCAGTATCTTCAGTGTGTCGATCCAGCTTCCTTGAAAATGCTCTTCGCCATAGGGTCGTGTGCCGGTCAGCAATTCCCACAGCACGACCCCGACCGAAAATACATCGCTCCGGCCATCCAACTCGTTCGGCTGGCGCCAGTGTGCCGGGTTGCTCGCCTCGAGCTGTTCTGGCGACATATAGGCCAAACTACCGCCAAAGTACGCAGCGGGCGTGGCCCCGGCCACCTTGGAACTGAAGCTGACGTTGAAGTCCGCCAATTTAGGTGAACACTCTGACGACAGCAACACGTTGGCCGGTTTGACATCGCGGTGTAGCACCCCGCGTTGATGTGCGTAATCGAGTGCCGATGCCAGCCGCGCACCCAGCCAGCAAACGACCTCGGGCCAGCGCGCGCTAGCCAATCGCCGACGAATGGCCGATTCGGAAGGAGGAGACTCGCCGCGCTCGTCCAATGCCGCATCGACGGACTTTAGCACCAGCCGCCCGTTCCGCATGGCCGGGGGCGTGTGCCGGACCAGATCCACCAGGCCATGCAGCGTCCCTCCGGCCACGACCTGCATGTACATCAGCCGCAGTTGCTTTTCCGGCACAATTCGCTGATCGAAGACACGGACAATGTGCGGGTGGTCAAGCTGCGCCAGCGTCTGCGGTTCGTCGCCGCGATCGCGCGAAATTTTTAAGGCCACCAGTCGTTGCATCGATCGTTGCCGCGCCAAATAGACCGAAGCAAAGGCCCCCTTGCCAAGCTTTGTCAGTAAGTCAAAGTCGTCGATCTGCTGACCGACATCCAGCTCTGGGCTACGCCGCGCACCGATGATGGTCGAAGTGGTTTTGTTCGTCTGCGCATCGACCAGCCGCCGGAGTTGCTGCGCCTGTTGTGGAAAGCGTTCAAAATACTCATCGAGTCGTGGCGGCTCGTCGGACTGCGAACGGATGTGAAACTCTTCGTAGATCAGGTCGCAAGGGATCTCCCCCTGCGCCGCCAGTTCGGGAAACTCGGCGACGTATTCTTCCAGCTTTTTCGGCAGCCCATTGTGGAGCCAGCGATAGTCGAGATCGACCTTGATCAACTCGACCAGTAGCAACCGCCTAATCGTATCGGACTGTTCCCCTAGAAACTGGCCCAGATCCGGCGGAAGCTCGTCCCCCTGCCAGGCATTGGACAAAGCATCCACCTGCGCACTGAGCCGGTCCCAGGCGACTGTGCCCGGCTCGGTTTCAAAATGTTGGGTAGGGTCGAGTGACACGGGGTTAAACGCCGCCGCAGCGGAAGGTTTAGGGTTGCCTAGCTAAACAGGGCCGAACACGCTGTGTATGATACTAGTTCCGGGAAGGGGTGTCAGGTGTGGGAATTGATCGTGAACCTCCTATACTTGAAGGATTTACGCTATCGGATTGGCAAAAGCTGCATTGCCCGGCAATTTCCCGTTGCGATTTCAATTAAGTTACAATGTAATATGGACTTGGCGCGGCAAATGGACGATCCAAGTGTCGACCGACGAACGTGAGTGACTTGCATTTTAGAATAATTCAGACCGCTTGAGACAAACCCATGGCAGAGGAAAACGCGGAAGTTAGCAGCGGCTTTCGCAGCATGATTGACGACTTGAGCATGCTAGCGATTGTTCCCGCCGAAAGCTTGGAAGCACTTAGCAAGGACCTTGAGCAATCTTCTGGTTTCATGGCAGAAGGCAGGCTGTTTTCCATAGTGTCGAACCGTGTTCAAAATGATGAGCAAGCATCCGCAGTATTTAACGTATTGCAAAATGTGCCTCTCGAGAATATTTCGCGCGTACTGAAGGCCGTCGACAAGTGGAGATGTCAGAGTGCAGAGAGTAGACAAAGGTTTCCAGACGCTTTGTACGCGTCCCTACAACAGGGGTTGCCGATACTTGTTCGCGACTATGCGGCAATCAATCAACTGAGAAAGTCGGAAATTTTGCGAGGCCTGTTGGGTAACGAGTGGAAAGCGGCTGCATTCATTTGCGACGCCCGGCCAATTTACAATGAAACTCGCGATGACATTGAAGGATTTATACCTGTTACAACTCTAAAAGTTGTGTATGAGAAGCAGAACGAGTTTCCCGAGGAGATCGAATTCGTGCTGTCGCCCGAACAGATCGAGGAGCTAATAGATCAAGCTAAGGCTGCTCAGAAGAAGCTTGAGGTGCTTTATCGTAAAACGTCGATTCTGTTTCCCAGCGGACTTGCCAAGGAAGAGGAGTAGATACGGAATGTCCGAGACATTGTCGAAGAAAGCGCCTTGGTCGAAAAAAAGGAAGGGTTATCGGCGCGCATTGGAATATGCTGATCGTAAGGTTGCCCAGCAAAACCCGAAGTATGGAAGTAGTGGTGCGGCAGTTCCTCAATTTTCTACCGACGAAATTTGGTTCACAACTTCTTGTTGGGCTCGATCGCCTGAATCAGTTGCCGGTCTGAGTTTCGATGAAGGCGTATCTACAGACTGCGGACTCCTGAAAGAAATCGTCGAAACAAGCGTCCTAAAAAACTCGCTCCAGCAGTTGGGCGAGCTTTATCGACCAAATTGCATCCGCAAGTCGAATAAATTTGAGGTTCAGACCGTTCGATCGCTTGAGCGTGAACTAAATCGGTTACAGGAAGTTTTCAACAGGGCAAATCGAAGGACAATGTCCAATACGTCTGCATTTCGCAACATGATTGCGCATTGGTCGCACGCACAAGATCTGCTTCGTAACGCATGCGAGTATTCCGACTGGTCAAAACATTTGTCTTTACTCAGCAACCCGAAACACACTAACAGCGTCGTTGAATCAGGTGAAATCGCGCGAGGAAGTTGGACTCAATCTTCCTCTCAGATTCTTGCGAGACTCGAGCAAGACTCAACAAGCAACGAAGAGCAATGGAAGGCAGTCCTATTTGCCGAAACAACTACTTTTCAAACAGCGGAAGTGCCGAGGCTGCTTGCTGCGCTCGCTAGGTTCATCGGTAACAATCGCTTTACCACTGATGGCGGATTAACAATTGTGGTTGCGGCTGCAATTCGCAAATATGCAATGAACATGTCCGAGGAGCGATTTGAAAGTTACGCGGATTGGTTGCAACCCTCGCAGACAGACACTGTGAGCTACCCCATCGAGTTGGAATTGACCAAAGGTGCGGCCTGGCGGCTGATGTACCTTCCCATCGCCGCTGGCAAAGAGTTTCGGCACGTGCGAGAAATATTAAGCGAGCTGTGCAAAGTTTACCTACGACCACGCTTGATCCTGCAAGAGAATTTCGCATCGACAGCGCTACATGGCATCGTTGCGGTGACAATGCTGGATGCGCACGCCGGTATACCAGATCCGGCTGAAGACCTGCTGCGGCGTTCCAAACAAATACAAGTACGTTGGTTTTCCGAGCTATTGGAAGATCGCACTAGGGAGGCTGCCAAAGCATTGGATAAACATAGCCCCCAACTCGCCGAACGACTTCGTAAATGTCTCCGATTGCAGTAATTTCGCATGGGGCAATAACTGATGCCAGCAAGAATCTTGTCGGATGAACCCTGTCGAGTCGACCCTTTCGACGTACTTGGGCAGAGTAACAACAACTCTAGTTTGCTCACTCATGCGCTGCTGTGCATTGAGGCCGCCTCTCGAGTCGATGTTACGCGACAATCGACGATCAATTGTGTTCACATGAAGCCGCCATTGGGAACTCAGTCGGATAGAAGCCAAGCGATCGGATCGGCGTCCCTCAGCGACATCCATCGCCGCAAAATAAAAGTGTTCGTCGACGATCGCTTGCAGGAGTGCGGAGCCGATACAATGAAGCAATCTTCGGCGGGACAATCGAAAAATGCCGACTACCAAATTTATCCCGCAGCATCACCACCAAGTGTTGATTTCTCTCGCTGGAAATTTAGTTGTGTTGGTTTCGTTTTAGAAGCATATCGAGCAGCAAGGATCCGCCTATTGGATGACACGTTGCCTCATAGCACGCTAGACGATTTGAAACGATACTATCCCGACTTTGCGAACGTCTTGGGCTATCAAAGGATGCGCGATCAATTGGGCATTGGAGTTGGCAATAGCTGGCCAGTCGCCTTGGCGGGCTACGTGCTGAATTCCCTTGCGCGCGATGTTGAGGATATCCATTCGACGCCCTATGTTCCAAAACCGGGCGACGAATACTTTTCTCCCGATCCGCCGATCCAATCCTAGATCGTCGTCAACTCGCACCCCAAATTGCAACTGCATCGCCTGGCCATCAACCCCCGGGTTGTTGCTCAGTGTGCGCAAGCTGATGCGGCCGCCGAGGCGAATTGGTCTTGTAAGCCTCGACCAGGCTATCCCTCTCGAAATCCGGGTAACCCTCGCCACTCCCCTCCGCAAGCGCGGCATAATCGGTCAGGCCGCTGTCAAGTTTAATTCTTACGTGGGATACGGACGATGTACAGCTTAGGTTGGCAGGGCAACATTCAACGAATGCAAATTTCGGAGCAGGAGGCTTCTCAATGTGGCGTTCCTTTTTCTTGGCGGCCGGAATCTTCACGCTGATTCTCGGTGTTGAGTGCATGCTCATTGAGCGTGCCGTCCGCAGCGGGCCAGGCGAGGACATTATCCCGCCCGAATGGGCTCCCTGGAGTTTGATGTCCGCCGGTGCGGTGGTCATTTTGTACTCGTTCACTATCCCCAAGAAGCTGAAGGGGTAGCCCGCGACCGGCTTTCTTAGCTGGAAATAGCAGGCCCGTTTGGATTTGACGAACCGCTGTGCGGTCAATTGGCAGCTTATAACGCATCAACTGACGCTTGCGCGATTGTGGTTGTTGCCATCTCGGGGGTCTGACCATTTGTCGGTCAGCGATCTTGCCAGGGATCTGTTGTCAACCTGTCCGGCGGCGTTATCATAATAGACGTCGCAAACGTACTGGCGAGTCTGGTCCTATCGGGGTCGGTGCTGGTCACGTGGAAGTACCCTGCGGCGTCAAAAACTAGCATTCGCTAATTTCGATCGATTTCGGCATATCTTTGAATAACGAACGTCGTTTACGACTGGTGGTGCCTTGTCATGCGCATTCGATGTCGAATGTGCATGCCTGTGCATTCGATTCTCTCCAGACCTGAGCACACGAAAATGACTCTGCGTATTGCATCTCTGGTAGGACTGCTCTGCATTTGCGGGGTACTCGGCGGAGTACTGGCACTCGCCGACGATGACACCAAAAAGGATGGCGCGAAGAAAACGCCTCTCAAGGCCAAGACGGTGCCGGCAGATTTTCCCCTGACCGCAAAACTAGTCGCCAAGAAAAGCGAGTACGAGCTAACGCAATCAGAGATGGGTGGGGATTTTCGCAAGTCGCTGGAGGACAAAAATCTCCAAAAGCCCGCCCCGCCCGCG
>JAWXCH010000559.1:0-10542 GCA_034440595.1 Planctomycetota bacterium
GACCTGCACATTCTGTTCTTTTAGCGCGTTGACTACGTCGCTGGCAGAAAGATCCCTGGCGGCCATTTTTTCAGGATCGATCCAGGCACGCATGCTGTAGTCAAGCTGCCCTAGATAAGTGACGTCGCCGACGCCTTTGATCTGGGCCAGTTCATCGCGAACTTTAATCGTGGCGTAGTTACTGAGGTAGAGCTGATCCTTCGTTCCCTGGGGGGAAATCAAATTCACAACCAACAGAATATTGGGAGACTTCTTTTTGACGCTAACGCCAGTCTGCTTCACTTCCGGTGGCAGCGACGGCAACGCCAGGTTGACTCGGTTCTGGACCAGCACCTGTGCCATATCGAGATTGGTGCCAACTTCAAAAGTGACCGTCAGGTTGTAGCCACCATCGTTCGTACATTGAGAGCTCATGTAGAGCGCATTCTCAACGCCGATGACCTGCTGCTCAATCGGTGAGGCGACCGTTTCCGCTACGGTCTTGGAACTGGCACCGGGATAAGTGCAAGTGACCTGCACCGTAGGAGGAGTGATCTCAGGATATTGCGCGATCGGCAAAATGCCGACGGCGACCCCTCCTGCGAGCATGATGACCACAGAGATGACCGCGGCAAAAATCGGCCGATCGATGAAGAATTTGGCCACGGCGATCAGCGCTCCGGGTTCGTTGAGTCTGCGGAAGCTGGTGAGGCTGCGCCGGGTGTTGTCTGCGTTTCGCGCGGTGGCAATTCGTCGGCCACCTTTTCGATGGAACTCTTTGGCAGAGTTGGTTCCATGACTGTTGCCTGAACCTTTTGCCCCGGGCGAACGCGCTGTACGCCATTGACGATCACGGCTTCGCCAGCCTTTAGCCCTGAGGTAATGATCCGCATATTGCCCCGTTGAGCACCTAGTTTTACATCGCGGCGCGCCGCGATCTGATTGCTATCAACCACATACACAAACGGTATGTTCAGATCCTTTACCAAAGCTCGTTCCGGAATAAGCAGTGCCTGATACGGCTTGCCGATGGGCACGCGGACCCGCACGAACATGCCACTGGCCAATTCGCGATTCGTATTCGGAAACACTCCACGGATGCGCGCTGTACCGGTTTTGGCATTCACTTCACTGGACGCGAAATCCAATGTGCCTACGTGAGGAAAATCTTTTTCATTGGACAACTGAATATAACACTTCATGTCCAACTCGCGCAGGCTTCCTGGTTCGGCCGTGCGATCCCGATCAGGTCGCATTTTGATATAGCGCAAGAGCGAATCTTCATCGATATCAAAGTACACGTACATCGGCTGCTCTTGCACGATCTTAGTCAAGAGCGTGCCATCGGCCAGTCCGCCTGTCAGCAGATTTCCGCGCGACACATAAGCGCGGTCGATCCGACCGCTGATCGGTGCGGTGATGACTGTATACTTGAGATCGATGGCAGTCCTAGCGGCATCTGCCTCAGCAGTTGCGATGGTCGCTTCGGTCTCTTTGACCGCAGCCACGGCTTCTTCGTACTCTTCGCGACTGATCGCACCAGAAGGGAGCAGCTTCGCCCGGCGAGCAAGATTGGCTTTCGCCAGATCGTTCTTAGCAGTAGTGAGCTTAATCCGTGAAACCGACTGGTTGTAAATCGCCTGATATTCGTCCGGCTCGATCGTGAATAGCGTCTGCCCTTCTTTAACGAAATCACCATCCTTAAAGTCAACCGTCTTTAGGTATCCAAATACGCGTGCCCGGACTTCAACAATGGCCGATGCCTCGGTGCGCCCGGTGTATTCATCGGCATCGGTCGTTTCTTGCGCAACGACCGGGGTCACAGTGACCTTAGGCACCGGCTGCTCGGCAACAGCAGGAGCCGCTTCCTTGCAACCGGCAGTAGTCAGCAGCAGCGCCCCCCAAGCCACCAGCAGCAAGGCAGAGGGGAATATCGAAGTTCGCGGTTCGCTCATTGAAATTGATGCGGAAAAGAAACCACCGTGGGTAAGTATCCGGCGATATTCTAGGGCTGCCCGCAGTATTCCACAATCAAATACTTGAAATTGCCGGGAAATTGAGCCGTCGACAGAGCTTCGTTATTGTTCGCCCGGAACGAAATCGGAACACGACGCTGAATTCCCAGCGATTTACTGCGAAATTGCCCCAAGCCGCTGACGGGGGATGCGCTCTCTACCCGATCACCACCTTTGGCTGTCGCGAATCATCGGGCTGCGCGCGACGGATCAGTTCGCGAACCATCCAGGGGACGTTCCCTTCGCCAAAGATCAAAAATCCAAAACTGGCCGCCAAAGGGCTTTCATTCGACCAGCCAAAGTGAATTTCAGGGGGCTTGCCCACGCGTGAACACTCCAGCGCGATCGTAGCAATCACATGGGCCACCGAGACGCACCGCTGCACACTGATTACAAATCGCCCCTCTTCTTCATGCACCTGCATCAACGGGTGCTGCTGAAATTCACTAGGGTCGCCCACCTCAGCCTCGATAAACACAATCGGAATCTCTGGCCCCAGCCGATGCGCCGCGCGGATCGACTGCTCCTTGCGTGCCAACTGCCGGCCCCCGGGCCGATGCGGCACCAGCACCGGAAATTCCAGATGCTTCAGACTATCCCACAGAAACCGCGAAGTGTCGTCGGCAAATTCAAAACCGGCAAAACGTAGCTCCGTACTGCGCATCAATCGCGAACCAAATGATGCCACCACGATCGCAATGATAAAGAAACTGGCGATCTTGATCCCGTCTGGGCGTTCGATCATGTTCGCCGCGGTCGTATAGATAAACACCGCCGTGATCAAAACATATAGCCATGGCACCCGGGCCAGCCAACTGCGCGTGCTATGGCGAAATTTGTCCACTACCGTGGCCACGCAGGCACTGGTAATCAACACCAGTACGCCCGTCGCATAGGCACCACCCTGTGCAGAAACATCGGCATCAAAAATCCAGGTCACCAGCAGGTTGATGCCGGTGAACATCAGCACCAACGGGCGAATCGCGCGTGCCCATTCGGGGGCCATGCCGTATCGCGGCAAATACTGCGGCACGAGGTTCAATAGCCCAGCCATAGCGCTGGCACCGGCAAAGCCCAGGATCATTATTGTGCTAATGTCGTATATAGTGCCAAACACCATGCCGAACATCGGATTGATTGGGTTGGCTCCTTCGCCATGTGCCAAATAAGCCAAGGCACGCTCATGCGCCAGCCCCCCCGAGTGCATGGCACTGTGCTCAATGACGACGGCCGTTAAGAACGACGAACCAAGCAACATCACCGACATGATGCACGCGGCAGTGAGCAGCAGCTTACGGGTATTACGTATGCGAACTTTCGGTTCATGCGGGTCGTCGCTTGGCTCACCTTGAATCAGCGGCATAACGGCCACACCGGTCTCAAATCCGCTCAGGCCCAGTGCCAGCTTAGGGAAAATCAGCAAGCAGATCGCGATCATCGTCCATAAATCTTCCCCTTCGATCGGCAGGTGATCCGTCGCCTGCCAGTTTCCGATGGCAACGTCGTGGTACCAAGTCTGAAACAACTCTGGATGAATGATCAAATAAACCAAACCACTAACGAGAATAATCACGTTGAGCGCTAGATAGACTCCTACGATCACCACCGCCACGCCAATGACTTCTCGAAAGCCACGCATAAAGCTGGCACCGAGCAGCACCAGCAAAAACATGGTCACGATCATCAACTGCCCTGTTTCGGTATATTGCAGGATCCAATCAGGGGCATCTTGCCAAAGAGGATTCTTCACCAGGTGGACGGCGGCATCGGCGGCGCTGAGGGTCTTGGTGATGACAAAGTCTGTGGCCGCAAAGCCCAGCAGAATCAGCACCATTGTTTTGGCGGTCCAACCATGTAGCAGACGTTCGAGCATGGCAATGGAACCTTGCCCATGCGGCGAGCGACTGGCGACATACGAATAGACCGGCAGCGCGCCAAACAGGGTGACCAGCACCAGCACAATGGTCGCCATCGGTGCCAGCACACCGGCCGCTTCAAAGGCGATCGACGGCTGATAGGCCAGCGTACTGAAATAGTCCACGCCCGTCAGACACATGATCCAGAGCCAGAAGCTCTGATGCGAGTCATGTTGCGTCGCTGGTTCGGCGGCATAAGGCCCCTTGTGCGAAGGAGCCTCTGGAAGCGGGGCCGAATAATTCACGCCCACCGCAGAACTTTTTTGCGGAGGATCTTCAGAAGGGGTATTGAGTGTCACCGTCAGGTACAGCAGGGCCGAGGCTAGAGGCGGTTGGAAAACTCTGGACGATCCAAGTTCGACAGCACCTAGGTTGGCGTCGTGGCAAAATCGCCGAACAAGCGCGCAACGCCGCTTATCCTAGCGACTCGGGTTGGCAACTGTCGAGATGCGACCACCTTCTGTGGCAAATAGCATGGCTCCCTGACCGCTAGCAACTGTTTAGCTTACTGGCATTTACATTCTGCTGCAGATTACAATAGTTCACCGCAGATAGAGTACCGTTCGGGTGCCACTGCTGCCTGCCCTCGCGAAGGCGGGGGGCTTGCCCAGCAGTGACTTGCGGCTGTGCCTAATTCCATCGGAGAGATACTGCCATGAGCTTTTTTGTTTCGCGCCGGAGTGTCATTCAAATATGCGGTGTCGGTCTGTTGAGTGCTTTCACCCTCTGGTCGCTGGCGGCGTACGCCGATGAGTACCTCAGTGGCAAGGTCTGGCCACAGCCGGTCGTTGTCACGCCGGGTGACGCCCCCGGGGCACCACCATCCGACGCAATCGTCCTGTTCGATGGCAAGGATCTATCGCAGTGGCACGATGCCGAAGGCTGGAAGGTCGCCGACGGGGTCGCAACGGTTCGCGACAAGACCATTCGTAGTAAACGCGAATTTGGCGACTGTCAGATTCATCTGGAATGGGCCGCTCCAAGTAAAGTTTCTGGCCACGGCCAGGAGCGCGGCAACAGCGGCCTGCACATTCAAGGAAAGTACGAGGTGCAGATCCTCGATTCGTACAAGAACGAAACCTACCCCGACGGTTCGGCCGCGGCCATTTATAAGCAACGACCCCCGCTAGTCAACGCCACGCGAAAGCCGGGCCAGTGGCAGACCTACGACATTATCTTTACTGCCCCACGATTTAAGAAAGATGGCACACTGAAAAGCCCCGGATATGTCACCGTGCTCCACAATGGCGTGCTGGTACAGAATCATACCGAGCTCGAAGGGGAGACCGCCTGGCACAAAGCACCGGAGTACATCGCTCACCCGTTGCGAATGCCAATGACCTTGCAGAATCACGGCAACCCGGTGCGGTACCGCAACATTTGGGTTCGCGAATTACCAATGCCCGAAGAGAACAGCCGGCAGGGGTAAGTTCATAGACTGTACCCATCTGGTGGCACCTGCACCGATTGCGCCGGCTATGCGCGGTGTATCGTGAAAGAATCTCGCGTCTGCAAAAACGCATCAGCCAATACCGATAAGCTAACTTTGTCCATGAACACTGCCAGAACCACACTCTGCTGCCTGTTGCTTGGAACGCTGTTGGTCTTTGCCGGTGACTTCGGTCACGCGGAACCGACACTGCTCGGCGAGCCCTGCGCCCCGCATGCAGCCGCCTTGCCGGTGGCGACTGCTTCACCTCAGGCTAAGCAGCAGCCGACCATCGTCTTTCAGTTCAATACGATCCAAGCGCTGTTGGATGGCCAGTACGACGCGGACTTCACCTGCGGCGAACTGCGGCAACGGGGCAACTTTGGCATCGGCACGTTCAACGCCCTGAATGGCGAAATGCTGGTTCTGAATGGCCAGGTGTGGCGCGTCCCAGGGAGCGGAATACCCGAGCGCGTGGCCGACCACGAACGGACCCCATTCGCCACCGTCATGAATTTCCGCGCCAATCATACACACGAACTGCGCGGCATTCAGAGCATCGAACAGTTTCGCAAAAAGATCGACGAGCTATTACCGAACCGCCAGGATATGTTCGCCCTCTCGCTCCGGGGTGATTTTGCCTACGTCAAAACGCGCAGTGTCCCGAAACAAACCGCACCGTATCGGCGGCTGGTCGATATCGTGCCGACGCAACCCACCTTTGAACGGCACAATGTCCGCGGGATGCTGATCGGTTTTTGGTTTCCCGCCAGCCTGGAGGGAGTCAACGTCTCTGGGCTGCATCTGCACTTCCTAAGCGACGATCACCGGTTCGGAGGCCATCTGCTGGAATGCCGTTTCGATCGCGCCTCCTTGGAGATTTGCCAAGGCGATGAGTTGTTGATTCGCCCCGCACCACCGCACGACACAAAACACGACGCCGGCAACCGCCAGCAATTACGAGACGAACTGAATAAGGTGGAGCGATAGAAGTCAGCAATCTGTGTGCCACTGGCTCCGCCAGTGTGAGTAACTTGTTGCGTTAATTTACACCCACCGATCAATTACCGTTTCCACTACCACCACACGCTCATGACCAATACCACCACGTCCCCCGAACTAACACCGACTCTGAACCCGGCTGACTACCGGATCCGACGCTTGCTACCCGAAGATGCAGTCGGTGTCGTCGCCTGCCTGCGCACAATCTACGGCGACAGCTACGTTCACACGGCATTGTACGATCCGGCCGAAATCATCCGGCTGAATGAAACTTGCGAGCTGGTCTCCGCCGTAGCACTCGACTTGACCGATCGCGTCGTCGGACACTATGCACTCGAGCGAACGTCACTAGCAGTCATCGCCGAAACGGGTGTCGCCTTGGTACTTCCTGAGCATCGCCATCATCAGTTGATGGAAGATATGCGGTTGCTGTTGGAAAAGGAAGCCAGGCAACTCGAACTCCTCGGGCTATACGGCAACGTCGTCACCAATCATGTTTTTACGCAGCATGTGGTAGAACGCTTTGGCGAGCGTCCTTGTGCTATCAGCCTGGCCTGGTCGCCACGCACGTTTCACAACATGCCGGAACCACTGCCGCAACGGATGAGCGAGCTGTTGTATTTCAAGCACCTGCGCCGCCCGGCGGCCATGACAGTTTTCGTTCCGACCGAACATCAACTGTGGTGTACGCGGCTGTACCAGCAATTGGATGTTGACGTGCAATTTGGAACAGAGCAACCGGCCGACGGTGTCACGCAGTTCGCGGTACAAAGCAATCCCGACGTACAGCGTGCGATCATTCGCATTCTGCAAGTCGGTCGCGACCTGCCGGTCGTTTTGCGCCGCCTGATGCAAGAGCAGCAGCGTGTTGGTGCCGAGGTGATCTTTGTAGAGCTTCCCCTCTCGCAAGCCGCCACTCCGCAAGCTTGCCGCACCGCCGAAGCACTCGGCTTCGGTTTCAGTGGAATCGCGCCGCATTTTGCGCCAGATGGCGACGCGCTCCGTCTGCAATGGCTGGCCGAACCGCTGGACTACAGCCTGATTCAGGTGATGAACCCGCTGGCGCAAGAGCTGCTGGACTACGTCGCGCAGGAACAAGCACGCGTGAACCGGGCGGTGCTTCAAGAAGTCGAATAGCACACTAGCCCTACCGACTCGCCAGATTTGAAGTTGCGATTTTTGAATTCACCGCAGAGAATGCCGAGAGCACAGAGTGACGCGCAGAGAAAGGTGACAATCCCACACTCTGATCCCAACTATATCCTGTTCATCCTGTCTATCCTTGTACAATAAATTGAAATAGAGAATGCGGAAGAAACAAGGATGAACGGGATGAACTGGATAGGGGGCAAGCTTCCTCTCTGCGTGCTGCTCCGTGTCCTCTGCGGTAAAAAATAAAGAGGTCGGTCCCACATTTTTCTGGATTCCGCCAACTTTCGGTGATAAATTTCACCTTCTCGCGGGTCTATTCTCTTAAACAACACGCATGTAGCAAACGCACGGCCGCCAACCGCCGAAGGATCTGCCGCATTGAGCAAGCTGACGGATCGATTGTCGCACGGAGAACCGGCCGCTTTTGCAGAGCTGTACGACCTGTACGCCAATCGCTTGCACCATTTTTTACTGGTCCAGCTCGGTTCACCTGCGGATGCCGAAGATGCCTTGCAAGAAGTTTTTGTCCGCCTGACACGCGCCCGCGACAAACTGGCCGCGGTTGAAAACCTGACCGCATACCTGTTCACGCTGGCAAGAAATGAAGCGACTCGCCTGCGCGACCGAAGGAAACGGCAACCGGCGGCACTCAGCGAACCAAATATTGAAGAACTGTTCGATTTGACAGACTCCGACTTTGCCGCGCGAGAACTGGCAGAAAGTGTTCGCAGCGCGCTACTGCGATTGCCCAGCGAACAACGCGAGATCGTCGACTTGAAAACCTACGCCGGGCTGACTCTGGCCGAAATTGCAACGGTCACGGACACGCCACCAGGAACCGTCGCCTCGCGGTATCGGGCCGCACTGGAAAAGCTCCGCACCTGGCTGGCAACGGCTTTGCTTTAACTCGATGGTGATCCATGAATGACAACACTGACTTCAATTCGCCGATTGACATACCGGAGCCACTGTCCGCGCTTCGCCCCGCGAAGACTATTGAATCGTTGCGGTCTCGTGTCCTGAACGCAGTCGATGCCGAATTGCAACAGAAGCCAAACTCTCCCGCCAAGACTGCCAAGCCTCGTACGGCGCGCAACTGGGAACGGATTGCGCAGTGGAGTGTGGCGGTCGGCTTATTGCTAGGCATCGGCCTGCATGTACAGGCCTGGCAAGCGAATGAATCTCGCAGCGCGATGCACGGACTAGGCCCCACATATGCCGTGAATGGAACGGCGCTGGCGGTCAAACCCGCGTCACAACGGAGAGATTCTCTAGAGCGATACTTGCTCGCTTTGGCCACCGCATCGCGAGATTTAGAACGTGCCGACTTTCGCTTTCATACCTCCAATCGCCGAAATTGATCGGGCTTCGTCGCATTCAACTAACTCCATACGCACGCTTGAAATTGCGCGGATTGATTCACCGCAGAGAACGCGAAGAGCGCAAAGTGACGCGCAGAGACTGGAGACTATCCCGCATTTCAATTCAACCTTTATCCTGTTCATCCTGTCTATCCTTGTTCAAAAAACAGAATTAAGAAAGACAGAATTAACAAGGATGAACGGGATGGACTGGATAGGGGCAAGTTTCATCTCTGCGTGCTGCTCTGCGACCTCTGCGGTAAAAAATGAAATGGAAAAACCGCTATGAAACGCTTCCGCAAAATCCTGAAACGAACGCTGCTAGTCCTGGTCGGTCTGGTAGCGATTGCATTATTGGTCAACGGCATCTGGATTTTTGTGCTCAACCGCAAGATTGATGCACAAATCGCTGCAATTAAAGAAGCCGGGCATCCAGCTTCTCTCGCCGATTTGGCGGCAATTGCCGAAGCAGAAAAAAAAGAAGCTGCCAAGGACCCAGCGTCCGATGCAGCAACCTATCTGCGGAAGATTGACAAGACGGTCGATGCGATGAATTCTGCGGAAGCAAAGTTTTCTGACGAGCTTGAAACCCAGCAAAAAAACGCGGTAGAAGCTGAGTCCGACTCCTCAAAGGTGTGGCAACCGGAATGGGCCCTCCGCGAGGAAATCGATTTTTATCGGAAACTACTGGCCGCGAATCCTGAAGTGCTGAGTGCCATCCAGCAAGCTTCAATTTGTGAGCGGTATTCCTCGCCATCGATCTATGCGGAGCTAAAACAGCCCTATGGCTCAGAAGCGTACATTGAATCGCTGATTCCCAAAGTTACACATACGCGCACGTACTTGATTATTCTCAGCTATCAGTTCTACGTGCAGATGACAGATGGTAAACGTGAGGAAGCTGTAGAAACCTGTCTGACGATGCTCCGTTTGGCAAGACTGTTTGAAAAAACCCCGACCCTGCTGGGCTATCTTGTAGTGACTGCGCAGCGAAGCATGGCAATACACTTCTTGAACGTTGCACTGCGAAACGGCCCCTTGCCAGCGGACGTCTATCGCCAGATCGAATCGGAGTTATCAAAGCATGACCCGCCACCGCTGTTCCGAAAGTCACTCATCTCTGAGCGCGCACTGGGAATCACCGCGTTCGATGATATGCCCGCGGTGATTCATTACGTAGCCTGGTTCAAGGGAGACTACCCCGATTTTCTGAACTTGCAGGAGTCCGCCATTCAAGTGATCGCTACTCAAAACAGTTCCGTTAATGCGAACGAATTTTTCAAACAGACTGATAAAGAGACAGTGGGCATACTGACCGGTCTGGCATTGTCAGGGTGGATATCCGCCGGGTCGGCCGCTGTTCGGGATGAGATTTACTTCAATACTGCACGTGTTCTCAACGCAATCGAAGCACGCCTAGCCGCCGGTCAATCGCTCCCCTCAAAACTCTCGGAGTTAAACCTACCAACGAAAGTAATTACCGATCCATTCACAGGAAAGGAGTTGAAATTCAGACAGACACCGCTCGGCCTAGTTATCTATTCCGTCGGCCCAAACCTGGACGACGACAACGAGGATATAAAAGAAACCTGGTCAGAAAAGGACATCGGCATCGGCCCGGCCTTCATGCTTCCCAAATCGGAACCCACTCCCTCCCCGGCTCCCAATAAATCGGAGTAGCATCACCA
>JAWXCH010000560.1:0-2718 GCA_034440595.1 Planctomycetota bacterium
GAGCAGATTCTAGCCCGTGGGCAGGAAGCGGTCGACGCTGGCTGCACGGAGATGCACATTGTCGGCGGGCTGCATCACCAGCGGAAGTTCGATTGGTATCTGAACATGATCCGCATTCTGCACGATGCGTATCCGCGGTTACATCTGAAAGGTTGGACGGCGGTTGAGCTGAACTGGTTCACGCACCTGACCAAGCGGTCTGTTCGCGAAATTCTGCAAGAGCTGAAAGATGTCGGGCTGGGGAGCCTGCCAGGTGGAGGGGCGGAGATTTTCCACCCCGAGGTGCGCGATAAGATTTGCGAACATAAGGCCGACTCGCGCAACTGGATCGATATCCATCGGACGGCGCATGAGCTGGGGCTGCGGTCGAACGCTACGATGCTCTATGGGCACATCGAAAACGCCTACCACCGGATCGACCATTTGCTGCGGCTGCGCGAGCTGCAGGACGAGACGGGTGGCTTTCAGACCTTCATCCCGCTGGCGTTTCATCCCGAGAACACGAAGCTGGATTACATCAAGAAACCATCGGCATTGATGGACCTGCGTACGATGGCGATCAGCCGGCTGATGCTGGACAACTTTGACCACATCAAGGCGTACTGGATCATGCTCGGCATTGGCACTGCACAGACCGCGCTGGCTTTCGGTGCGGACGATTTGGACGGTACTGTACGGCACGAATTGATCTATCACGACGCCGGTGCAGTGACCCCTGAGATTCTCAGCGTCGACGTAATCCGCCGGTTGATTATCGAAGCAGGTCGCGAGCCGGTCGAACGAGACACGCTTTACCACCGTGTGGAACGGGAAGGAAGCGAATGGCGCGAAGGGACGGCGATTGTTGCGGCGCGGTAGGCACAGTCGCCTTTCGCTCCGTCGAAAGAGTGCGCGTCGCGAGAGTCGAGAGCAAGAAAGACGCCCTCACCCGTCGCTGGGGCGACGACATCTCCCGCAAGCGGGAGAGGTGAATTTTGTGCAGCGCCAAGTGGTCAATTATAAATCCAATAATACATGACAAATAATTAATAACAAATAGCAAATCGTTTTCGATGCTGATTTGTTATTTGTTATCAATCATTTATTATTTTTTATTGAGAAGAAACCTACGCCCCGTATTTTCCCATCCGACCGGCATTTGATAACGCCAGCGGCATCAGGTACTTCGCCTCAAAGATCCCCAGCCCACCACGAAGGCAGTCCCGCTCGCCAAAGGTCTTGGTACCGTCATAGCGACAGCAGTCGCTGACCAGCAGCGTCGGCACCGGGTGCCAACTATGGCTCTTTAGGAAGCTTGGCGTGCTGTGGTCGCCGGTGACAATGAAGACTGTCGGCCCTAGCGCCGTGATGGCCGGAACTGCGGCATCCAGTTCTTCGATGCGCTTCACCTTCTCGGAGAAGTTGCCATCTTCGCCGGTGCTGTCTGTATACTTGAAGTGGATGAAGAAGAAGTCGTACTTGTCCCAATTTTCTTTCAGGACTTCCATCTGCTCGGTGAGAGTCTGTGCCTTGCCGACAATGTCCATGCCCACCAGCCTGGCCAGTCCCTTGTACATCGGGTAGACGGCAATTGCGGCAGCCTTCAGACCGTAGACTTCTTCGTACGACGGTAGAGCTGGCTTGGCCGAGAACCCTCGTAGCGTCAGGCCGTTGGCTTTCTTTTCGCCAGCCAGCAACTTCGTTGCCTGCCGAATAAACTCGGCGGCAGCATCGGCTGTCTTTTGGCTAGCGGCGTTGACCGCACGTGGCGCCAGCGGAGGCACACCAGTTTTTTGCGGGTCAGTATCGTGAACGTCGCCTCCCAGTCCTTCGCCACGCAGGACCACGACAAAGCGGTGCTCCTTGACCGGTTCGACAAAGACCTCGATGCCGGGAATCTTTACTTGCCGCAGTCGCACCGCTAGCGGCGCGCTTTCTTCTGACGGAATCCGCCCGGCGCGGCGGTCGCTGATTTTTCCTGCTGCGTCCAGCGTGCAATAGTTGCCACGAATGGCGACATCTTTTGGCCCGAGTTCAAAACCAATTCCAGTTGCTTCCAGCGCACCGCGACCAATCACATATTGCAACGGATCGTAACCGAACAGGCCCAGGTGCCCTGGCCCACTGCCGGGGGCGATGCCAGGCTTGATTGGAATACTGCCGCCGCAGACCCCGCGCTGGCAAAGTGCATCCAGATTCGGCGTCTTGGCCGTCTCCAGTTCGGTCAGACCACCCGGCTCCATAGGCAGTCCCCCCAGGCCGTCGGCGACCAGCAGGACAATCTTGGAATCGTTCTTGGAGTTCAATTCACGTGTAAGCTGGTGGAGGTCCATGACAGTCCTGCTGTAAGGTATTTGAATGTTTGAAGCCGTGGCTGCAACCCATTGAGTGGTTCACAACCGCTAGCGACATCGGTATTGTGGTCAAATTGCTTTCTCCCCCTTTGGTATCAAAATCCGGCCGGCATGCAAGGGGGTGCAAGCCCGTCATGTGCTCGGCACGCCGGCGTAGCGACTGAGAAATCGACTCAAGGAACATCGGTGACGCTCAAGTACGACCCTAAATTCAAGCCACTGCAACTCGATTTGAGTGGTGTTCTGTCTACGTCGGCATGGTTGCCAACTGTGCCATTGGCAACGCTAGTCGGCTGCGCAGCACTACAGCAGCCGGCGGAACTGCTGACCGAATACAAAGAGCAACGCCGCCAGAGCCGGTTGTTCAAGATCCTGGGCACTGCGC
>JAWXCH010000561.1:0-3253 GCA_034440595.1 Planctomycetota bacterium
ACCGAGAACTGAAACAGCAGGATCCATATCAGCCGACCGACCGAGGGAACTTCGTGATGTTTGCCAATTCCGATCCAGCGCGATAGCATCGGCTGCAGCAGAAAAAGCATTGCTGCGGTGAGAATCAGCCAGGGGACGAGGCCTTCAAAAACTCCTTTTGGCCCGAATGCTAGCAGTGCCGCACCAGTGAGGCCACCGATTACACTCGGCAGCAGCAACCAGTACTGCCAGCGAGGTGTTTCAGCCAATTCTTTGCAGTATCCCCAAGCTCCTGCTGCAGAGCCGGGGCAGAGCGCGACGGAGTTGGTAGCGTTTGCTATAACTGCATTTTCTGGCCCGAGGATTGATAGTAAGACCGGAAACGACAGCAATGTGCCACCGCCGGCGACCGAATTGATCGCTCCGGCCGCCCCCGAGGCGATACACAGTAATGTCAGTTCCAGGACGGTCATGCTGCGATTGTTGGCATCGAAACGGTGTTGACAACTTACGGGAACCGAAAAGCTCACTTGGCCTAGCGATGTAGCTTACCGGGCAATTCTAGGCATAACTAGGCGAATCGCCACGGGGCAGGTGTTCGGCTAGGTCATCTGACGCTGATCTATTACAATTCGACCGGGGGCACCAATTGTGTGCCACTGGCTCCGCCAGTGTGATTGATGCCTTGTGCTGAGTTCTCGTACCGGTCAAAAACTATGTTGGATTCAACTTGTCGCATTTCCAGGTCAGTAAATAGTTTATAAGCACTGGCAGAGCCAGTGGCACACGTTATAGCAAAGCATGCAGTGACCGATTTTGCAGGGAGGCAAAACGTATGAATGGTCAGGTAATTAGCAATTGCGGCACGTCTCGCTCAAGTCGGCGCACGCTGCTAATTCTAGCCGGATTCGCTAGCATCTGTTGCGGCGCGCCATGCCCGTCGACTGCATACGCTCAACAGCCACCCGTTCGCGCCCTGCAATCGGAAGCAACGAACGCCGCTGCGGTTGCGCCCGCAAAGCTTTCGTCTGGCAACGCACTGCTACGTACGGCTGCAATTCGCAATGATGCGACGATCAACGCGATGCAATTTCTAGATGCCCGCCGAGGCTGGGCGGTCGGGGATCGCGGTAGCATTTGGAGCACCAGCGACGGCGGCAAACAGTGGCATTTGTACCCAGTTGACGTGACGGCCAGCTTGCATTCGGTCCATTTCATCGACTCGCAAACGGGCTGGGTCGCCGGGGGCGAGACGGATCCGCTGACGCATGTCAGCCGTGGCGTGCTGTTGATGACATCGGACGGCGGTCGCACCTGGTCGCGATCCGAAAAAGCGGTATTGCCAGAAATTCACAAGATTCATTTTCGCGATCGTCAGAACGGCTGGGCCGCTGGCTGCACTGCCTATCACTTTGGTTCAGGTCTATTTTACACAGTGAATGGAGGTCGCGACTGGCTGCCGATCGTTGGAGAGACCTCGAGCGAATATCTATGCGCCGACTTTAGTGATAACCGGCTGGCACTGCTCGCCGACGTGCGAGGAAACGTGCAACTCGTCGAGCGAGGTGCCATCACGGCCAGTATTCCAGTGCAACGAGGTTTGCAACGGGCACGAGCTATTCACGCGGATGTTCGCGGGGGAAGCTGGCTGGTCGGCGACGGTGGGCTATGTCAGTTCAGCTACGATAGCGGAAAATCGTGGCAAGCTCCTGCCGGTTGGCCAACTGCTGGCTTGCCGCAACGATTTGATCTGACGGCACTCGCCGTGCGCGGGTCCAAAATCTGGATTGCCGGCGTGCCAGGGTCCAAGGTGTTTCATTCTACCGACGCGGGACGAAACTGGTCGGTGCTTTCCACCGGACAGACGCTGCCGCTGACAAGTATTTGCTTCGTCGATGATCAAACAGGTTGGGCCGCCGGCGCGCTGGGAACCATTTTACACACCACTGATGGCGGAAAGTCGTGGACCACGCAGCACAGTGGCGGCCAACGTGTTGGCATGTTGGCCATTTACAGCGAAGCGGCCGATGTGCCGTTTGAGTTAGTTGCGCGCACCGCAGGAAGCGATGGTTACACTACCGCGCTGTTGACACTGAATCGGCGAGATTTGGAACTGCCCGAAGTGCAGTCAGCCTTTGTCGACTCGCTACGTGCTAGTCAAGCGATAAATAATCTCACAGGAACCACAGCCAAGCCAGCCTGGCAATTCCCTTTGCGACAACGAGGCATCGAACAGGGACCGGAAACGATTAAGCAAGTTTGGGAACAAGTCTCGCCAACTTCGCTCGAAGAATACCTGGTCATGCAGTTGCGTAGCTGGCGGCCAGACGTTGTCTTAACGCACGATGCCAAGTCCGGTGCCAACAGGACAGCACAGCTTGCGATCAATCAGACGGTGCTGAGCGCAGTAGAAAAGGCAGCCGATCCGACCCAGTACGCCGATCAGTTAAAGCAACTCTCGTTGCCGGTGTGGCAAGTTTCAAAGGTCTTCGCAGAAGCGAAAGAGCCTTCAGCGGATGGAATGCAATTTGCTTCGGTTCAATTGGCACCGGTCATTGGCCAATCGTTTGCCGAATGGTCGACATCTTCGCGTCGTCTTACCGGACAAGATCACGACGCTCCCCCAATGATTCACTTGAGCAAGCTCATTGACCGGGTGCCACAAACGGCTGGTCGCGCGGATCTGTTCGCCGGGCTAACGACATCTGGTTTGGGGATTAATCGCCGCGATGCGGTACCGGTGCTGGAGGTGGCCGCCGTCAATCGTCGTGCCGCGGAGAAGCGGCGTAACATGCAGGCGATCCTGCTGCGCGAGAATCGTGATGGTGCGCCGCGCGTGCATTGGCTGGCTCAGGTCAATGATCTGACAACCTCGCTGGATGAGAACTCCGCCGCGTCGTTGTTGTATGAACTGGCCGAGCGATACTACCAGACCGGTAATTGGGAAGTCGCCGCAGAAACGTTTGAGTTGCTGGTGCAGCGCTATCCAACCGCAGAGTGTTCCGCCTCGGCTCGGCTATGGTTGCTGCATTACTTTTCCAGCACGGAGGTTGCCTGGCGGCTGGCGTCGACTCAGAAACGTGTTGCTCAAGACACTGGTCCACTGGCAGAATCCAAGTCAGAGTCGGCGTTTCAGCCGACGGATTTTGTATTGAAGACGGTTTACGAGAATCCGCCTGATGCGCGCTCTGCCACGGCCGGTATCGATACAGCACCGACCGAAATTGTTTCGTTTCCGACAATGGTTGAGAAGCGGCAACTCATGGCTGTAGCG
>JAWXCH010000562.1:0-3209 GCA_034440595.1 Planctomycetota bacterium
GCGCTATCTCAACCGTTTCTTGTGCGACCCGTTCCGCCGCAATGCTCCGCCGCTCGGCAAGCTCTTTGCGTGTTGGCTTCTGGTGCGTTCCTTCATCGCGCCAGCCGTTCGCCTTGGCTTCATGGAACAGCGTTCCAGCCGTCACTTTGCCATTGCCGCGAATGCTCTTCCACACGCCCCGTGCATCCTTGGCGTTGAAGGATTCATCTTGCTGGCTCCACGCTTCCCACACATCAAAGCCAGCGTCACCGGTTTCGTGCTTGATCGCCATGCCCATCTTCAGCCAGGTGTCGCGGTCACTGGCCGGAACGAAATGCAGGGCTTCGCGGATGCGCTCAACATCGCCCGTCATCATGCGGCCCCCAAGTGAAGCCGCCGGATCAGCCAGGTTGCTACTGCGATAGGGATAACTCCCCATAATGCACCGCGAATAATCGCCTGCTTGATGATAGAATTGCGATTGTGTATCGTCATCCGCGCCGCTTGGGTCATCAGCCCGGCGGCGTTTTTCTTTGTGGTCGTCATGGTCGGCACCCCTTAGGCTGCTAGTTGCTGGCAGCGAATCCACTCAAAAAATTTGGATTCGTCTATCAGAACCTTCCTGCCGATGCGAACAATTGCGCCGGCATCGGCCAGGCCATTACCCGGAATTGCGCCTTTCGTGCTCTGGCGTGAACCGGCCTTAAAGATTAGGTTTCGGAGAGCGGCCGGCGTGAACGCTGGGTTCCTTCCGGCAAATTGCCCGACCGTTAGAAGTACGGCAGGGCGCGGCGGTAGGTCGGGGTATGCGGCCTTGACTGCGGCAGCGGTTTCGCTGGTGTGTTGCGCGGTTTGCATGCTGGGTAATCTCCAAACATTCCCGGCTTGCCAGTGTTACTGGCGCTTCGGTATGGTTGTCGTTTTACCCGGTTATTTCTACTGTTCTATATTCGTGTCCTTCATGTCCGCATCGCGTCCTTCGTGTCCCTTTCCTATACCCTTGGCGTCTTGCTGTCGCGGTTGCGAGATAGCCATTTCCCGAAAGACTTACGCGATGTTTCCTGCTTTCCCCCATTCCCGTCGATCCATGAAATTCCGTTAGATGTTACCGATTTGACGCAGCAGATGCCTTTCCCGGCTTTGTCACCCAATACGGTGGCAATCCTTGACTCAGTCAGCGTTGCCCAATCGGGAATCAACTCGACTTCTTGGTATAGCCTGTTTCTTCGCCGCTGCGTTTCCTGTGGCGCGTCTTCGTTGTTGCCCTGGTCATCATCCGGCACTGCTTTCTCCTTGGCAGACTTCGCCAATTCATCAACAGCTTCAGCGCTTGCTTTGGCTTCTTCTATCTGCAGCACGAAATCATCCGGCAACGTAAATTCCCCGTCAGTGTCCTTAACCCATTCGATAAGGCGCTGCGGAGTGCATGGAAAATCTAACTTGGCTTTACGCTTAAACTCAAGCAAAACCGCCTGATCTTCGGATGTTAAACCAACAACTTCCGATATGTCGCCCACCTCCCCTGTGACGCCACTCTCTTCAATGCGGTACGTCCCATTGTCTCCGAGGCATTTGCCAGTCAATCGAAGAAAATCATCAATATGAATCTCGTCATTCATACTCACCACTACGCAGGTAACTGCATCGGGCAATTGTTTCTGTTTTTTCTTGCTCATGTTCATATCCCCAGCCGTGCGGCCAGCTTCTCGCCGGTCGCCACAATGTGCCCGTCACTCAGGTGCGAATAGCGCGATACCATTTGCATGGTGCGATGGCCGAGTATCTTCGAGATTTCCACCAGCGAGACGCCGCTCATGGCGAGGTATGACGCGGCTGTGTGGCGCAGGTCGTGCCAATGAAAATCAGCGATGCCTGCGGCCTTTAGCGCCTTTTCCCACGGTTGCCGGAGGTCGAGGCATTCGGCTTTCTTGGCCTTCGCCTTCGGTGGAAACAAACGGTCGTCTTTGAGGTTGCGTACCTTGCCGCGTTCCTGCAACAGCGTGAAGGCTTCGCCCACCAACGGAATGGAGCGGGTCTCGCCGTTCTTGGTTTTGTTGAGCGTGATTACTTTGCGTTTGAAGTCTATTTGTCCCCAGCGCAGGGTCATTATTTCCGCTTGCCGCGCGCCGGTCGTCAGCGCCAGCAGCACGGCGAGATACAGGTCGGCATGAGGGCGGCAGGCATCCAGTAGTCGAGGGCGCTCGTCGTCGGATAGGAATCGCACACGGCCAGTGTTTTCGCTGGATTTGCCCACGCTCTCACAAGGATTCTTTTCGAGCCATTGCAGTTCTTTTTTTCCGTAAGCCAGGCATTTACTCAGTGCGGCTTGATAGCGATTCACGGACGGCCCAGTTCGCTTGCTTCTCGGGCGCTTGGCGTCTAGGTCCGGGGCGCCGGTTGCTGGTGTGGCAAATCGGCTTGTCTGTTCGTCCCGCAGTTTGTCCCGTTCCTTGATGATACGGGCAGGTGAGATAGTTTTTAGAAGGTCAGGCCCGAATACCTTGCGCCAATATTCAATGTGGCGTTTCCGCTGGTCAAAGCTCTCTAATTCAGTGGCGTCCTTACTGGCGAGGTATTTATCGGCAAGCTCTCCGAACGTGTGGCGCTTGCTCTCCCCGAAGTGCAGACCGGCGCGCATGGCGGTTTCGGTTTTGCTCGCCCATTCCCTCGCATCGGTCAGTCTCTCAAAACTGGCAGATTCAGGCGCGAAACCTTTCACGCGAACCTTTGCCCGGTAGGTTGTGCCCTCGGACGTTTTACGCTTTTCAATCGTTGCCATTTTCGCCCCCTGAGAATTACTGAGCGAAGCATAGAACAAAGCAGAGAAAACAGCAACAAGGGACATATAGTCTGTTTGTTAATATTTATAACATCATGTTTATAATGATAAAAAATGATTAACTACATATTTATGGGACAGTAGCGGGACAGCACTCCAAGAAAAGGGGCGGTTATCCACAGGCCAGGCTGATTTTTCAGACACGATTGGATGAGGTGGTGGCGAGCAGAATGCCGGTCATTCTTGGCCGTTTGTTTACTGGCACTGTCCCGCCAGTGTCCCGCAATCTACTAACTCGGGGTACTATGGCTTGGTGCTATGGATATATCTTATTGTTTATAAGATATAAAATTGGTGGGTCGTGTTGGACTCGAACCAACGACCAAGGGATTATGAGTCCCCTGCTCTAACCGACTGAGCTAACGACCCTGTTGCAGAAAACGCGGCCCCC
>JAWXCH010000563.1:0-3601 GCA_034440595.1 Planctomycetota bacterium
ACTCAAGAAGCCGCCGAACAGCAGCATTAAAATGGGGTAGACCGCCAGTGCACTGAGCCAAATCAGAGACTTTGACAGATCCCTGGAGAAGACGCCGGCGCGCAGGCCCATCAGAACTCCCAGCATCCATACCGCACCGCCCTTATCGATCGCCGCACCCAGAGTTGGGATACGGCCTAGTGCGCTGAGGCCATAAGTGAAAAACCAGCCGGCAAGCAGGCAAAACAACCAAAATCGCTCGCGATCAGCCGCACCATACGGCGGCAGGACGACTCCTGAATAACGGGCCAACCACACACCGGCCACGAAACAGATCGCGCCAATCGCCGTGAAGCGGATTCCCAGCTCGGTGAAATTTGAGTCTCTAAGAACATCGGCGCCGACCACGTGTGCGAAGGCCCCAGGGACGTGAATGAGCAATAAGCCGAAGAAATAAGCGATCGGCAGCCCCAGCGACACGGTATCGCGCCGTACGATATACACCAGAAAGCAAAAAGCCCCGAGACATATAGCGATCGAGGAAATCATAATACGAGAGGGACTTCTCGGATCACACTCGACGAGCCACGACATCACTCAGACTTCGCATCCACTCACCAGATTCCTGCCACTGCATCCGTCCACCAGGCTTGGAGAATCGAAACCCCGCTTGTTCAAGGATGCGAATGGATTCGGTCGCTGGAGAAGTCGCACCCGGGTTTTGAGCCCAGTTGAGTTCGGTAAAGATGGTTCCTATTCGCCCGGTGTTCAACAGGTGAGCAGCCCCGGCCAACGCTTCGTGCTCGTTGCCTTGGATATCGAGCTTAAGTAAATCGATTCGGTGAATTGCATGGTCGTCGCAAAAGCGGTCGAGACAAACCGCTGGGACAAATTCGCCACAAGCATCCTTTGGTAAGGCGGTAACGTAGTTCATGCCTTCGTTCTCCCCAGCATCTCCACGAAATCGGTTGAGAGCTACTTGTCCGTGCCCACTGTACACCGCCATCTCATGCACGTGTAGTTGATAAAGTCCGTTCATAGCTGCGGTATCCCTTAGGCGGGTTGCAATTTCCGGAGTCGGTTCAAACGCGTGAACGACCGCGTCCGGTTTTACAGCCAATGCAACCAAGCTAAAAATTCCAGCATTGGCACCCACATCGAAGATAACCTTGGCGCCCTTTGCTTCGTTCTCCCAACAGTCGAGAATATGTTCCTCGAGAAAATACGTCCCGAAGAAGTAGAATTGCCGTTGCAGCATTTCGCTGAGATCGCAAGGCATCTTCAATTCACCATGCTTCAAATCCGCCATCCTGCGCGTGCCTTGAGCACCAACCGCGGCTCGCCAGAGCGAGTTGATCACCCTCAACTTGCCCCGGCGAATCGGAAAGCGCCGGGCGTATGAGACCAAGAAACTCTCAAAGATCGAAGGCTGCATTGGTGATATTGATTGTCCGAGCTTAGATCTTATTTATCTGATCGAGCGCCGTCTGGAGTCGATACACGTAGGCATAGTTGCCTTCAGTGCAGCGCTTGTAGCCAGATTCGGCAACCCGCTGTCTCGCGAATTCGTTGCTGCAATAGAATTTAATCTTATCCAACAACTCCTCGCTGGAGGCAAAGAACTCCGCGTCTTGGCCTTCCTTAAAAAATTGCTGATGCTCGTCAGTGCGATCTGCCAGCAGCATGCTTCCACAAGCGGGGATTTCAAAGGTGCGTGTCGTGTGTTGGTCTGGGCAGACCTTGCGGAGAAACCCAAGGCCAATTTTGGCGCCCGTGAGCGCCCGTGCGTAGTCATCCGCGTACATCTCTCCACCTTGGTACGCCCGTGCAAGGAGTTCATCACGATGGAAAGCGAAATGCTGGTCACCAGCAAACTGTCGCAGAATGATGTGCCTGCGGGGCGTCCACCTACCATCTTTCAGAAAGTCCCAACATACGCCCCAAATCTTAAGATCCACACCGGCATCGACAACAGCGTGGAGCAGGAGCTCACGGCGCGGCTCCCAGCCGCCCAGAAAACTAGCCGCGCAAATCCAGCGCGCATCATCGGACGGTAGCGGTCGGTGAACCTCGTCGCAGAATCCGAGCGGCATATAGACAATCGGTTTGCCAAGCCTCGCGTAGTCCTTCTGCTCGTATGACTTACAATAAACGAGTACATCGAACGCTTTCATGGCTTCATCCATGACCCGCGTGCGCTTCCAATCAAGCGTGAAATACGGGTCTGGTGTGAAGTGAATCAATCTTGCATTCAACTGGCGTATTTTTGCGATCGTTTCGGCCCGCAGGAACTCCTGTTTCTCGGCCCACACGAGGTCCGGTTGAAACTCGCGTGCAGCCTCCAGAACGGAACGATTGATCTCATTGACCACCGACCCGCGCTGAAGCCGCCGCTGTACCTGCCGCTTCAGCCACGACGTCCGCTTCCACGGTTCGATCGTATGCACGCCGCGGATCTTATGACCGAGCCGCTTTAGCGCTCGCATGCGCATGCGCGAAGTTTGCCCAGACCCGATCTCGCCGAGAAAGAGAATTTTTGCCACTTAGCAGCGTTCCATTATGGATCTCGTCGATCCAATTTTTTTATTTTTGCGTGTAAAGAATCCTATTGTTACGCACCATGCGAAGAAACTGCCAGATGCTCGGTGTTGTAAAACTCCGGCCGTTTTCCTGAGCCGTCGCCTGATTCATTAACAGTTCGTAATTTTCGCAAACATACCGAACCGCGGGTGGGGTGCGCTCTTGGGTAATCTCGAGCGTTCTGCGGACGGTGTTTTCTAACTTAGCACAAAAGACAATCGGATATTCTTCTCGATAAAGAATTTTTCCTGTATCAATAGAACGATCGATTTGGTGAATAGTCAGACCCGTTTGCGTCTCGAGATGATAGATCGGCCAAATGACACTTTGGGCGTTCTGATATGCCGGCAACCGCTCACCATGCGCATTTATCATGCCGTACTTTGGAATGCTGAAGACGCGGTGTGAGATGTAGCCATTGCCGAGGGACAAACCAAGATCGGGAGCAGCTTCCCTGAACAGACGAACCGTTTCCTCGCTATTTGTGTTTTCTGTCTCGAAGACGGGAATGCCCAGACGTTGGCACAGTTCCACCAAATCGGCAGTCGGATGTCCCCCGTCGTACCAAGTGCGCATGCGTATTCCGTTTAGAGCCCCAAGTACACCGATCCGCATTGTCTTTTTGAGTTTTCGCTGCCACAGGCGGGCGCGGTCGGTCTGCAAGCCGCGCGAGACTATTACACGCGCGATGCTGTACTTTGCGCTTCCTGAGAGGATTGGAAGACAGTTGGAGGCGGTGCCAAATCGACTGGAGGTTAAGACGATAAGCTTCATGTGATACGTTTTTCGAAGGCCCCATGCGCAAAGACTTTCACGTGTGTCAGCGGCCATTGTGGCTCGAAGTGATGCCTCGGAATGTGGAATCGGTCAGTGACATTGGGAATTACACGCCCGCGAAACGCTCCGAAGCATGCTAGGTAACCCGCCAGCTGGACCGCCTTGAGCGACTCGACATCCGCATCGGCTAATCGTCCATAGGGCCAGGAGATGTAATTGCACTCGCAGCCCAACTTTCGCTCTATGTCAATCTTCGACCCATAAA
>JAWXCH010000564.1:0-8297 GCA_034440595.1 Planctomycetota bacterium
GCTCGTCCCCCAGCCAGTGCTCGATATCGGCCGCCAGATCCAACGCCGACGCATACCGTTGGCGAGGGTCGAGTGCCATCGCCTTCAGGCAGATCGCATTGAGTGGTGCGGGAGTACCCGGCTTGCGTTGTCGCGGCGGGGGAAACTGACCAGTCATCACTTGTTGCCGAATATCAATCAGACTGGCACCTTGGAAGGGAGTCTGCCCGGTGAGGATCTTGTATAGCGTGACACCCAGGCTATAGATATCAGCCACCGGGCCAAGCATGGCCTCTCCCCGCGTCTGTTCCGGGCTCATAAAAGCTGGAGTTCCGGCACCGCCACCCGAGGTAGTCCCGCTGTCGCTGCCAGAGCTAGGCATCAGCGTTCGCTCGCCACTCTCCACCGCACGCTGGTCACGCCCGATCGGCATGGCCAGCCCCCAGTCGACGACCAGAATCTCGCCATAGCGACCGAGCATGATGTTCTCGGGTTTGATATCGCGATGCAAAATTCCGCGGTTGTGCGCGTAGGCGATGGTGTTGCAGACCGAGACGAATCGCATCAGCAGACTGCGCAGTTCCAACCGACGCCCGGTGGAAAGCCCAGGGAGCGGAGAAATCCCATGAAAAGCTCGGATGGCACTATCCAAGGTTTCGCCATGAATAAATCGCATGGCGTAAAACAATCGCCCGCCATCGGTTTGACCGATGCCGTGAACCGGTACCACTCCAGGATGATCCAGCCGCCCGGTGATTTCGGCCTCCAGCAAAAATCGCTCGCGGCTCTCCCCTTGTAGTGCAAAGCGGCGATGGATGAACTTCAGTGCAACATCGCGATGGAGCTTGTTGTCGGTGGCGCAATAGATGGCCCCTAGTCCACCGCGCGCATGAAACTGCAAGTTGCCAAACTCCGCCGACAACAGCAACGTGGTGTCGTTGTCGGTCTCGGAGCGGGTTTGCGTTGCACTATCGCCGCCGGACCAGACCTGCGTGGCCAGGCGCGCATCCATTTTTGACAGCGCGTCGATCTGCTTTTTGACTTCGTCGAGCAGGTGCGGGGCACCCGCGCACAACGTCTCGGCGGATAGCTGCTCGCCACGCTCGTGCGCTTCTTCCCAGCGGTCCAGCAACTCGCAGATTTGTGTATCGTTTTGTATCATGGGCCGGTTATTCCGAGTCGGATAATCGTTGATCGCAAGCCAGCACATCGGCCAGCCGCAGTCGCGCCGCGCGCCAGCGCCGCTTGATCGTGCGAACGTTGCAGTTCAGCACCGCGGCCGCCTCGTCCTGCGAAATGCCATGATACCAAAGCAGGTCGAAGACTTCGCGCTCTTCTTCCGGCAATTCTCCGGCACGCGGGTGACAATCGGCCCATTCGGCGATTTTTTGCGGGTACTGTGTCGCTTCGACGGCTTCAAATGGCGCTTTTGTGGTGGAATTGCCCGCATCGGCGGGAGCTTGCGTTACATAATGTGCGCCAGCCCCCTGCGGGCCTTGGTAATGGCGTGCCAGGTCGATCAGTTCGCGGCGAATTTGCAATGCGGCCAGCCGGAAGAAATGCCTGCTGTCGGTCAACTGGACGCTCTCGATCGCGCGGTACAGCCGAAGCGAGGCGTTCTGCATCACGTCGGCGGTCTCTTCCCAGCGCTGGACCTGCGGAAAATCGCGCAGAATTTTATGCGTCAGGCGTTGCATCCGCTCACCAGCGCAGCTCAACAGTTCCTCCCGCGCGGTCAAGTCGCCGCGCAGCAGGCGCTCGATGCAACGCTGAATCCGCACCGAAGGGTTTTGAGAATCCATAGGTTGCACAACGAAATTGCGGCTCGATTCGGACCAGCAGACGGTCCTCTATCAGAATCCAGCGGTGCATGCTTTGCAAGATGGTGAGTCTGGCATGCTATCGAACCCACACGTACCGTGCCGCCCGACACCAAATTCAGCCGGAAACTGCCCTGTAGATTGATCTGGCCCGGTGGAAGGGGTTTTGCTAAAGTTCCGCCGCTTTTCAACCGGAACGGTTCCGTTCCACGATCGACCTATTCTTTTTGGCGAAAAAACATGGGCACAATGACACGATCCGCTCGCATCTACGGCTGCGCAACCATTCTGGCACTACTGATTGGCAGTTCGGCGACTGCCGCTCAGCCACTCTGGAAGAAGCTGGTTCCCTCCAAAAAGATCGATGCCGACGCGAAAAAGTCGTACTCGGTGACCGAATCCAGTGGGCCGTGGATGGTGCTGGCCACAGTATTTCACGGCGAAGATGCCGACCAGAAAGCGGCTCAACTTGTCTACGAGTTGCGCAAGGATCACAAGGTCGAGGCCTATACGCACACTAAGGTATTTGAACACACCGAACGCACTCAGCGCGGGCTGAAACCGGACGGCACGCCGCAGTACGTCCGCCCGTTGAAGTATGAAAACGCCAAGGAATGCGCGGTTCTGGTGGGGAATTTTTCCGCAGTCGACGATCCGGCTGCCGCCGAAATGCTGCAAAAAATCAAAACGATGGACGTGAAGACTTTGCGCGAAGCAGATCCAGCACTAGCAGAAGTTCGCCAGGCGGCATTTGCCAGGCGCAAAAAAGGCCCGATGGGAGCCGCGTTTGTCGTGGCCAATCCGTTGTTGCCCGAAGGGTATTTTAACTCCGGAGGACTCGACAAGCTGGTCCTGGATATGAATCGCGAAGTGCCGCACAGTCTATTGAATAATCGTGGCAAGTTCACGGTCAAAGTCGGCACGTTTGCCGGGGTTTCAACACTGGACAAGCCACTGACCTACTTTAGTGCCGCACAAAAGGAAAATCGCCGAGGCAAGAAATCGAGCCTGCAGCAGGCAGGCGAACGAGCACATCTACTCTGTATGGAACTTCGCGCGATCGGTGTCGAGGCGTACGAGTATCATGATCGCGATCAAAGCATTGTGACGGTCGGCAGCTTTGAACGTGTCGAGGCACGTGGACCGGATGGAGTGCCTAGGATATTACCAGAAGTGCAGGCGATTCAGCAGCGCTATCGCTCGATTGCGAACGATACACCTGACAAAATGGTTGATCGCACGCTCCCGGACATTGAACTTGTCAAGCAATTCAAGAAGGCACTTCCCAAGACCTGGTCGTATTTGGATATGCAGCCAGAAGTCGTACTGGTTCCGAAGCGCTCGATCAGTAGTGACTATCAGCAGTAGTGATTACGTGTGTTCGCTGCCAGTGTGAGTTACGACTGTGTGCCACTGGCTCCGCCAGTGCTAAGCAGTTCGCGTGCATTCTCCGAATTTCTCTTCAAAATTCTCGAGTTATTGACTTTAAGGATTTTGCCATTTACTTTGAAGATTCCTATCTGCCCTTCAACTGCCATCGCAAACATATTGCACTAGTATCACATTCAGCCAGCGTGTTATTTCGATGGCTCAATCATCTAATCGGAAGCGGCTGCAACGTTTTGAAGGGCAAGGTCATTTGCATGAGTTGACATTTTCATGTCAGGGGCGACGACAGTTGCTGAGGTGCGAAGTGTCGCGGAAAATTTTATCCCGACATTTGACTAATGCTTGTGTATCGGAGAACTTCGGTCTAGTAGCGTTTGTGTTCATGCCCGAGCATGTGCATTTACTGGTGCTGCCGCAATTACCACAAGCCAAAACAGGACGACTTTTGGCTCGATTGAAGCAACCGGCGTCAAAGGATATTAAAGAGCTACTACTTCAGAACGGTTCACCACTAGTTGACGAGCTGACCGTGGAAGAGAGGTCCGGAAAGAATTGCTTTCGGTTCTGGCAAGCAGGAGCAGGCTTCGATCGAAATATTTATAGTGCATCTGCGCTTGAGGCGAGTCTCAACTACATTCACATGAATCCTGTGACACGACGACTTTGCCAAAAATGTACTGACTGGAAGTGGTCGAGTGCTCGCTACTATCTCAGTGGCATTATCGATCCCGATCTGCCTCCAATAACTCACGTGGAGTCCAATTGGCTAAACGGCTTTGGAGAGCAGTACGAAGCGGTGTGAAAAGCTCGGAGTCGCTACGCAGATTGCACTGGCAGAGCCAGTGGCACACACCATACGGAGCTAGGGGCACGCGTTCACCGCACTCAATCGTTCTGCCCTACAACAAACGCCATGCGCAGTTGGTGCAACAATCCTCGCAATAGCGACGATTCTTCTGGCGTCCGATTACCATTCGTCTTTTCTTCCAGCATGGCCAGCGTATCGATGAAGTGCTTGGCCTGTGGCAAGTGCCGCTCCGCTTGACCGGTGACCGGGTTGGGTATCTCTCCCAGCGAGACCATCGCCTGCGTGCCGAGTGTGGTGACTAAAAACGTCAGGCTAGCCGGTGGCAATTGGTACTGCGGTTCAGCCCGATCGCTGGCTTTTGCCGGCTGGGGCGCGGACGCATTTTGCTGCGCAGCGCCCTGAGCAACCTTCTCCTCTACTTCGGCTGGCACTGCGATATTCTCGCCCTCTGATTGCGTCGATTTAGCGCCTTGCCGTTCGGCGGCGACTTGCGATTTCCAATCCTCGTCCACAATGATCTTCTTGTCGGGCATATTCTCGTCAGGCAGCTCGGGCATGTGTCGCTCTTCTGCAAAGTTCGGCAGGACATTGAAAACAGAACGAAATTCTCCCACAGGCCGCCGGTTTCAGCCCGCTCTTTGCGATTGAATCGCGCGACGATCGACACGTCAAGTGTGGGGCATTTTGGTTGCGGTACTGCTTTCTCTTAGCTGGCGGCTCATTTCGTTCACTCGCCCAGTCATGCGAAACCAACCGCCGTTCGGACCGCATTGGAGAAATTTTACCTATCAATCCCCACTATTAGGTGCCCCCTCAAAAGCATTATGTTTTGACTAAAAAACTCAATACTTGCGGCTTTCCACATCGTGTACAAACCAGCAAATCGCCGTAAGTCGTTATTTCTGGTAGCTGCTTAGGGGCTGAACAGAAACTTAACGTGCAGTAAGTTAATGGAATTTATGTGAGTTACACCGACATTCCTCGAGAATGGTGGCAAGTAGGCAAATCGGGGGATGTGACTCACCGATTTTGGAAATAATGCGAAATGCGAAAATAAAAGCTCATTTTTGTTTGCGTTTAATTTCATTATGCACTACCTTGGCGATTGCAACGTGGGCCCACGAGTTTGTGCGACTGAGTTTTTTTCAAAGGTCGCAGTGGCTGGGTTCCGCTGACGAGTCATCTCCTTACTCAGTGACCTTGCTTTTTAGAAATTTTTCATTGAAGGGTACTCGGGCGATTTGAGAGGGTTTTTTGCTACCGCGAGTGACGTAGTGCTTACTGCCGCTATTGAATTCGGCGGCATGAATTCAGCGGGCAGCGCGTTTAAGCCAAGGTCGAGTTTGGGACAGGTCAAATATCAGGGTGGGTCAGATAATTCGGTGGGACGGAGGAGAGGGGAGCATCGCCACTGGGGGATGCCGAGAATTTTTGCTTCAACCATTTGCCGCAAGTGCGCGCATCTGGCGAACGGGATGCGTTAACAGCAAATAGTTAGCAGAGCGCCCTCAGCCAGATCCATAGAACCGCAAGTCGCCGATGGATTGTCACTTCTTAAATCATGAGGGAGTCAAAATGAATCAGCAGAGAACGTGTAATTTTGCGCCGATCACGATCGGCCGCGGCATTCGACGACTGACCGCAACGATGTTCATGACGGCCGCGCTGGTGAGTGGGCTGTCAACCGGTGTTAGCGCCAAGAACTTTGATGTGATTCTGGGGATCGACCGAATCGAGTTTTCTTCCTTCGGAAGCGCTATTCAAAATGGTACAGGAGGCAATTCCTATAGTGGCAATTACAAGTACATCAGCAATTGGAATGCCAGCGGGCAGCCCAGCGGGTTGGTGAAGTACACCATGCCCAATGAAGTACAATTTCCCACGGGTGAACGGCTTTACAACGTCTACATCTGGAATACGACAGCCAACAACGGCGCTTGGCGCGCATACAACATTGCCGCTGATGGCAGCCTGGATTTTCAGCAAGACATTTCTTGGCCGGGCCAGTTCGGCACCAACAAGCAATGGCTTGGCTTCGCTGGAAATATGGCGATTGACCCTGGCCCGATCAATGCGGAAGGTGGCCGCTGGGTCAAGCTCGGCCCTGGCCCACAATCCGATTGGGATCTGACCGGTATCTACGAAGGTGCCGTCTACATGAATCCTACCAAAGGGGATCCGTACGTCCGGATCGAGTACAACACGGGCTATACCACGCCGATGGCGTTCGACGCGATCCGCATCGTCGAAATCTCGACAGAGGCGGCCATCGCCGGAGATCTCAATAGTGACGGCTTTGTTGGCCAGGACGATCTCAATATCGTGCTTGGCAAGTGGGGACAAAATGTCACCTTAGGGCAGTGGTATTTAGGTGACCCGAGTCGTGACGCCTTTGTTGGTCAGGACGACCTCAACGCTGTTCTCGGCGGCTGGGGACAGGGCAATCCGCCGGAAGTAGAGTCGGTGCCAGAGCCAAGCTCGATTGCGCTCGTTTTGATTGGCTGTGCGGGTGCTGCAACGGCAGCCTATCGCCAGAGACGTATTCGCAAGTCGGTCTAGATGGATTGGAATAATTCGCAGTGATGCACGATCAATCTCGATCGGGCATCACTGCGTTATTTCCGTTGGAGAACGGTTTTTGAGTGTTTCTGACCTTGCTGTGTTTCCATGGAGTCGTGTTGTGTGTCCTGCTGGTTGTGGCAGCCTTTCTACTAGTGAACTGAAATGATCGCATTGACATTAAAGAACTCTTGCGTTTTCAGGCGCGCTCAACCGAGCTGCGATGGCGATAGCAGTCGTCCTTGCGGCGCTCGCTCGGCATTCACCTTGGTGGAGCTGTTGGTGGTGATCGCGATCATTGGAATACTCGTAGCGCTACTACTGCCGGCGATTCAGGCTGCGAGAGAAGCGGCACGTCGCACTCAATGCCTAAACCACCTGAAACAGATCGGATTGGCGGTCCACTCATTTACGGACGCCCGAAAGCACTTGCCAACGGGCGGGCTATTCTCCTGGTCAGGAAATAACAATCAGGATGGCTGGTTTCTGAATGGAAAGGTTGTTCCAGGCAAAGTTCTGCCAACTGGCTGGCCGTATCAAATCCTGCCATACATCGAGGAGTCCGGTTTGCAGCAGGCACCCACCTGGGACCAGGTCAAGCGATCGGGGATCGCGATCTTCTTCTGTCCATCGCGACGTGGGATCACGTTCAATTCAAATTCGACGAGCGACGGATATCTCAACGGCCTCATGGATTATGCAGCGGCTACTCCGTCACGTCAGAATCCGCCAAGCGAGGTTTTGACGATGGTAGATTTTTGGCAAGGAGAAGAATTCAAACCGGTTGTCAACAAGAAGTACAACGGCATGATCGTGCGTACCAATTCCGGTCGCAAAATTCAATTCAAAGACGCCACGGACGGAGTATCCAATACGCTGTTGTTCAGCGAAAAATTTACACCGACCGGCAACTACGACGGCAGCGGTGTTCCATACGGAAGTAAAGCTGTCATGTTTGAAGGAGACGACTGTGGCTGGGCAGATGGTTGGGATTACGACACCGTACGCTCAACAGGACTGCCGCCAAAAGAGGATAGCTTTTTCTCGGGAGATAAATATAACAACGCGTCGATGTGGAAGGAGCAGATTTCGTTCGGCTCCGCCCATGTCGGCCAAATACAGTCCGTGTTCGCCGACGGTTCCGTTCATGGAATCTCGATGGAAATCAATTCAAAAATTTTCAACCAACTCGGTGACCGCCGCGACGCAATGGTCTTCACCGATCGATCCGCGTTTGGTGGATAAGACTGTTCGTCGTGTTATGCAATCATCGCTTTGTAATGAGCTGGTTTTGCTTGGACCCACATCAGGAGTGGTCGTGCAGGCAGATAGTTGTGTGAGTACTGAGAGGTGGCACCATTGAAGTTTGGCGCGAGAAGTGTTTCTCGTCCGTAGGGTTAAAGACTTTTGATAATGAGGGAATCTACATGAAACGGTTACTAGGATGGATGTGCGTCGCAGTTTTGGTCGGAGTTGCGACTCCGGCCCAGGCGGCTTTTTTCGACGATTTTGAAGGAGGCGTGAGTGGCAGCGTTTGGACCAAATGGACCGGCAGTAATCAGGAAATCCTGCAAACTTCCAACGACCCATTCAAAAACCATACGCCTCTCGGAACGCGTTCCGCTCGCCAATTTGAAGCCGACCCGACCGGCTACAGTGGCTATGCTGGCTTCGGATTGACGTCCGGAGCGGTCAAGTCCGAGGTTTGGTTGTGGGATGACCTGGATGACGATGGTACGAAC
>JAWXCH010000565.1:0-3266 GCA_034440595.1 Planctomycetota bacterium
CGTGCCTCCGCACCGCGTACTGGCTATCAATCGTGGCGAGCGTGCCAAGGTGTTGCGTGTGAAGGTCGATTTCGATCTGGCCGAAATGACGCGCGTCGCCGAGGAATTGCTCGTGCCGCCGGATCACCCGCATGCCGATTTTCTGCGTGGGTGTGCCCGCGATGCCTTGCAGCGGCTGGTGGTACCGAGCTTGGAACGCGAAGTTCGCCGCGAGCTGACTGAAAATGCCGAATCGCACGCCGTTGATGTCTTTGCCAAGAATCTGCGGAACCTGCTGTTGCAGGCACCGGTTCGCAATCGCCGCGTCATGGCCCTCGATCCGGGCTTTAAGAGCGGCTGCAAGACGGCCGTGCTGGATGAGTTCGGCAATCTATTAGATCACGCGGTTGTGCATTTGATTGGCAAAGCCGAACGACGCATTGAAGCGCGTGCCAACGTGGTTGAAATGATCCGCCAGCATTCGGTAAAAGTGCTGGCGATCGGCAATGGCACCGCCTGCCGCGAAACCGAAGAATTTGTCGCAGAGATTCTGGCTGAAGACTTGAAAGACGACGGCGTGGCGTATGTCATCGTCAATGAGGCGGGAGCCAGTGTATACTCGACCAGCCCACTCGGTCGCGAGGAATTGCCGCAATACGACGCCACCCTGCGTGGCGCAATTTCGATCGGACGACGCTTGCAGGATCCGCTCAGTGAACTGGTGAAGATCGATCCGGCCAGCATCGGTGTCGGTCTGTACCAGCACGATGTAAAAGCCAAGCATCTGCGGACCTCGCTGGATGCGGTGGTCGAATCGTGCGTGAACTATGTTGGCGTGGATCTGAATAGCGGCAGTCCAGCTCTGTTGCGATATGTCTCGGGCCTGAATCAACTGACCGCGCGACGACTATACGACTACCGGGTGCAGAATGGCCCGATCAAAACGCGCGAGCAACTAAAGGAAGTCCCTGGCTTTGGGGACGCGACCTTTGTGCAAGCGGCCGGCTTTCTAAAGATTACTGATGGTGAAAATGCGCTAGACGCGACCTGGATCCATCCAGAAAGCTACGATTCGGCACGCACGGTCCTGCAAAAGCTGGAACGGTCAGAAGCGGACGTCAACAAGAAAGAGGCTGCCGCTGAACTGGCCGAGCAGGCTAAGACGCTGGATGTGCCCGCACTGGCCGAAGAAATGCAAGTTGGCCAACTGTTGCTGCGCGACATTGTTGCACAACTAACTCGACCGGGGCGTGATCCTCGCGAAGACCTGCCGGAACCGATCTTCAAGCGCGGTATTCTGAAGCTGGAAGACCTCGAGCCGAACATGGAGCTGAGCGGGTCGGTGCTGAATGTCGTCGACTTTGGCGCATTCGTCGATATCGGCCTGCATGATAGTGGGCTGGTTCACGTCAGCCAGCTCGCCAACCGCTATGTTCGCGACCCGCACGAAGTGGTTTCGGTCGGAGATATCGTCAAAGTCTGGGTCCTGGAAATCGACAAGACGCGGCGGCGTGTTAGCTTGACGATGATTCCGCCCGGCTCGAAGAAGCCAGAACCGCAACGGCGTGGGCGAGATGCCAACCGTGGCGATGCTAATCGACCTGCCGGGGAAGCACGGCCTCCGCGAACCGGAGCGCCCGGCGATCGCAGTCGACCCCCTCGACCACATACAGGTCAAACGGCCGGTGGCCAACCGGGCCAGCCAAGTGGCGCACCACGAGGTGGTGATGGGCAACGTGGTAGTGGCCAGCGCGGTGGGCCGGCACATTTGCGACCCTACGGCAGCAAGCCGCAAGGTGGCCGCCCGCAGGGAGGTCGTCCACAGTCGGGCCGCCCACAATCTGGTGGTTCTCCACCACCTGCCTACAAGCCTAAACCTAAGCCACAACCGCCAATTACCAAAAAAATGGCGGAAGGAAAAGAGCCACTGCGCACGTTCGGCGATCTGTTTCAGTTTGTGAAGGTGCAGAGTGGCGAGCTGGAGGTCGCACCTCCACCTGATCCAAAGAAAAAGCCAAAACGGACTAGCCCACCGGCAGCAGCACCAGCGGTAGCTACGCCGGAATCGAGCGAACGTCCGGCCAGCGACACAGTGCCAACCGGCGAAACAGGTTCGGCGGAGGCAGCGAGTGCGACCGACGGTACCGCCGAGTCCACGCCCCCTGCGTCCGAGTGAATTGAATTCTTGCAGACCTAGGCCAGCATCAGCGCATGGAATTTGAAGAACGACTTCAACGAGCCATCAAACGTGGCAGCCAGGCGGCTGAGACGCGCGAGGAAACGGTTCGTGCGCAGGCGATGAACGAGGATCAGTTTCGCCGGCTGCATACACAGTACCGGCTGGAACTGTGCGAGCATATCGAACGCTGCATGGCCAAGCTGCCCGGCTATCTGCCGGGCTTTCAATACGAAAATGTCGCCAGCGACCGTGGCTGGGGTGCCGGCGTCAATCGAGACGATGCCGACTTTACCGGTGGCCGACGCGGTAACGTCTTCAGCCGGCTGGAGATCGCCGTGCGACCTTACAGCAGTGCTCATGTGCTGGATCTGAATGTGCGCGGCACGATCCGCAACAAGGAAGTCCTGAACCGCACGCACTTTCAACTCTTGCAAGAGGTCTCGCTGGAGCGGTTCATGGAGCTGGTCGACGCCTGGGCACTCGAATTCGCGGAGCTTTATGCGGCACGAAGGTAGGTTCTCTAATCGACCAGCCGCTCGAACTTTCGCTCAAAATCATACTTGCCAATCCCGCCGGGATGCCCCATCGACTTGATCCGCTTGCGCATTTCAGGCAGTTCGGAGCATTCGACATCGCCGTAGGGTGACATCCAATTGACTGGACGGTCAGGGACTTCGATGATTAGGAATTCTTCGCCTCCCTGGACGCAATCGCCCAGTTTGCCGTTGTTGTGAACGGCGAAAACGGTCGTGTTTTCGCTTGGAGAATTAAATGGACAGCAGTAATTCTGCATCGTTGGATACCCCACTTTCTGATTTGCAGGACTGTCCCACGGTTCGTCTAGCCTAATGGTTCGATAGAGACGTTCTTCTTCCAGATAGGGAAGAATCAATACTCTCCAACTGTGCATTCGCTTGCCGTTGGCATCGACCGTGTAAGCGGGTGGATAGCTGCCATGTACGTCTTTGTAATTCTCGAGTGCAAGTGCGATCTGCCCGATGTAGTCCTGACAAACGGCACAGAGCGTCTCGTTGCGAGCACGAATGACTTTGCTCACCAACAAGAAGATTGCCGCTGCAATCGCAACCAACATAAACAGGGTGGGTAG